>NZ_JBEXDB010000008.1:0-349623 GCF_040605575.1 Streptomyces sp. NPDC005566
GCGCTTTCCCTTTCCGGCGATTCCAACTTTACCAGACTCTTTTCCGTTCCGTTTCCGGTCCGAATTTGATTCCGGTGGCCTGTGGACTGGCCTTTGCCTTTCGGCGTGTTCACTACGCTAGCCGATTTCCGTGGCGACTCATAATCGAGTCGCGGGGCGAATTACGGCATGCCGAAATTGCACCCGTCAGGGCGAATCGTAGGTAGTGGTTGGCCCTCTCCCGATGCTCCGACCCGGTCCTGTGGACCGTGCCAACAACAACTGCATCCGTTCAAGCGGCTCGGACTACATTAGGCAACGGGCAGGGGCGAGTCAAGTTGCGCGGCGGCGTGGCGCATGGGCCCTGTAGGGGCTCACCGTGGGGTCGCCGTCGATCCAGAAGCGCCACGGCTGATGGGAACCGTCACCGCCCACCCCGGTGCGCGGACCGCTTCGCACCTGGTCACGGAGCGGCGGGGTGCCACGCAGCAGGGACAGGGGCCGGCACGGTCCTTCGACGACATCGCTGCCGTTGAGCGTTCGGTCGACTCCGAGGGCCGTGGCCAGACGGGCCGGCCCTTTGGCCAGTTCTCTGTCATGGCGGGCCGAGAACCGACGTTTGCGGGCCGTCTCGGCACCCACGCCGATCTCGCCGGCCCGGAGCAGGACACCGCTCGCCGTTCCTTCCGGGCCGCACACGAGGTTCAGGCAGTGCCACATCCCGTACGTGAAGTAGACGTACGAATGACCCGGCGGGCCGAACATCACGCTGTTGCGTGGTGTGGGACCACGGAAGGCGTGGGAGCCGGGGTCGATCTCGCCGGCGTACGCCTCCACCTCGGTCAGCCGCAGTTCGATGGGGCCGTCCTCACCGGCGCGGACGAGCACGCGGCCCAGAAGGTCGGGGGCCACGTCCAGGACTGGCCGGTCGAAGAAGTCCCGCGTCAGCGGCGTACGGTCCATGCCCTCGTTCATGGCGTCCGAGGGTACTGGGATCGCCGCTCCGGGAACCGGCTACGGTCGTGACGCGTATGTAGAGGTCAGGACCAAGGAGGAGAAGACATGGGCTTCAAGCGGTTGCTCGCGAGCATGGGTGCCGGCGGTGCTTCGGTGGAAACCGAGCTGACCGAACTCAACGTCGTCCCCGGCGGGGTCGTTCAGGGCGAGGTGCGGATCCAGGGCGGTTCCGTCGACCAGCAGATCGAGGGGCTTTCGGTCGGTCTGCAGGCCCGGGTCGAGGTCGAGGGCGCGGACCAGGAGACCAAGCAGGACATCGAGTTCACCAAGCTGCGTCTCGGCGGTGCCTTCGAAGTAAAGGCGGGCGCCGTCCACGTCGTGCCGTTCGGGCTCGAGATTCCGTGGGAGACGCCGATCACGACGTTCGCCGGGCAGCACCTGCGCGGAATGAACATCGGGGTGACCACGGAGCTGGAGATCGCCCGTGCCCTGGACTCGGGTGACCTGGACCCGATCAATGTGCACCCCCTGCCTGCGCAGCAGGCCATCCTGGACGCCTTCGCGCAGCTCGGCTTCGGGTTCCGCAGCGCGGACATGGAGCGCGGCCACATCCGGGGCACGCGCCAGCGTCTGCCCTTCTACCAGGAGATCGAGTTCGTCCCGCCGCAGCAGTACCGCGGGCTCAACCAGGTTGAGCTGACGTTCGTCGCCGACGACCGCGAGATGGACGTCGTGCTGGAAATGGACAAGAAGCCGGGTCTCTTCAGTGAGGGCAGCGACTCCTACCGCGCGTTCAAGGTCGGCCACAACGACTTCCAGGGCACGGACTGGGCCGCTTACCTCAACCAGTGGCTCGCCCAGGTCGGCGGACAGCGCAACTGGCTCTGACGGGCTCTAGGGTCGGTGGCGAGACTTCACAGCCGACCAGGAGAGGTACTGACGTGACCGAGCCGAAGAGGGCGCCGTTGCCGCACGACTTCCATCCCGAGGTCCCCCCGTTCACCGTGGTGAGCAAGGACCTCGCGCCGGGAGCCGTGCTGGCGGACGCGCAGGTGTTCGCGGCGGGCAACACGTCGCCGCAGTTGCGGTGGGAGGGTTTCCCCGCGGACACGAAGAGCTTCGCCGTGACGTGTTTCGACCCGGACGCCCCGACGGGCAGCGGGTTCTGGCACTGGGTGGTCTTCGACATCCCGGCTTCGGTCACGGAACTACCGGCCGGCGCGGGGAGCGGCACGTTCGAGGGGCTGCCCGCGGGCGCCGTCCAGGCCCGTAACGACTACGGGTCGCAGGACTTCGGAGGTGCCGCGCCGCCGGCGGGCGAGAACCACCGCTATGTCTTCACCGTGTACGCGGTGGACAGCGAGAAGCTCGGGCCGGACAGTGACGCCTCGCCTGCCGTGGTGGGATTCAATCTGCGGTTCCACACCCTCGGACGCGCCCAGCTGATCGGTGAGTACACCTCGCCCGAAAGCTGAGGGTTCGCCTCCTGTTTGCCCTGCCCTGGTCTTGGAGAGATCAGGGCAGGGCATTTTTTTATTGCGTTGTCCATCACGGCTCGCCCGGCCAGAGTTGATCCGGGCCAGCCAGGAGGCGGCCGGCACACGGGAGGTGGGCAGGATGCGGGACACACTGGTGCTCAACGCGAGCTTCGAGCCGCTGTCGACGGTGACACTCAACCGCGCGGTGGTGCTGATCCTGCAGGACAAGGCTGTCGTCGAGCAGTCGCACCCGGGACTCCGTATGCGTGGCGCGGCCGTCGACATCCCGGTGCCCGTGGTGATCAGGCTCTGCCGGTACGTACGGGTGCCGTTCCGAAGACACGCCCCGTGGTCCAGAAGGGGTGTGCTCATACGGGACCAGCACCGGTGCGCGTACTGCGGACGGCGGGCCAGCACCGTCGACCACGTGGTACCGCGTGCCCAGGGGGGTCAGGACACCTGGCTGAACACCGTGGCGTCGTGCGCCGAGGACAACCACCGCAAGGCTGCGCGGACACCGGAGCAGGCGGACATGCCGCTGCTCCGTAAGCCGTTCGTACCCTCGCCGGCGGACGCGATGCTGCTCGCGCTCGGGGCCGGTGACCGGTCGGTGCTGCCGGAGTGGCTGGCGCGGTCCGCCGCGTAGCCCGCGAGGTTCACGGAAGCCCGTCTCCCCGGGAGGCGGGCTCTTCCCGTCAGCGGAGCAGCAGCTGGACGATCGCGGCGGTGCCGACGACGACGATGAGGGCGCGCAGGAAGCCCGGGCTGAGCTTGCGGCCGACCTTGGCGCCTATCTGGCCGCCGATCGCCGACCCCACGGCGATGAGCACGACCGCCGTCCAGTCGAAGTCCGCGACGAAGAGGAAGAAGAGTGCCGCGACGCTGTTGACGACGGCGGCGAGTACGTTTTTGACGGCGTTGAGGCGCTGCATCGTGTCGTCGAGCAGCATGCCCATCAGGGAGAGGTAGATGATGCCCTGGGCCGCCGTGAAGTAGCCGCCGTAGACGCTGGCGAGTGTCAGTCCCGTGAACAGGAGCGGCCCGCCGTCTGGGCGGGCCGGCGCCCCGTTCCGCGCGCGGCGGCGCTGGACGGCCTTGCTGATCCGGGGCTGCAGGATGACCAGGACGAGGGCGAGTGCCACCAGGACGGGGACGATCGTCTCGAACGCTGTGGGGGGCAGGGCCAGCAGGAGTGTGGCGCCGGTGAGGCCACCGACGAGTGCGCCGGCGCTCAGCTTGATGATGCGGCGGCGTTGGCCCGCGAGTTCGGCCCGGTAGCCGATGGCGCCGCTGATCGAGCCCGGGATCAGACCGAGGGCGTTGGAGACGGTGGCGGTGACCGGTGGCAGGCCGGTGGCGAGCAGGACGGGGAAGGTGATCAACGTGCCTGAGCCGACGATCGTGTTGATCGTGCCCGCGCCGACTCCGGCCGCGAAGACCGCGAGAATTTCCCAGATGGACAAGGCCATCCCCTTCGATGGTCAGTGACGCCTCCCCGCCATGAAGGTCGAGGGGCCTCACTGATCATGCACGAAGGTCTTTCGCGGTCAGTCGACCGGGGGCTGCTCGCGGCGCTCAGGTCCCGTGCTGAAGCCGGGGGCGCCGCTGCCGAGGTTGCCGAAGGCGCCGCTGAGGCCCTTGAGCGCGTCGCCGATCTCGCTGGGCACGATCCAGAGCTTGTTGGCGTCGCCTTCGGCGATCTTCGGCAGCATCTGGAGGTACTGGTAGGAGAGCAGCTTCTGGTCGGGGTCTCCGGCGTGGATGGCCTCGAAGACCGTACGAATGGCCTGGGACTCGCCTTCGGCACGCAGGGCGGATGCCTTGGCCTCACCTTCGGCGCGCAGGATCGCGGACTGCTTCTCGCCTTCGGCGGTGAGGATGGCGGACTGCCTGATGCCTTCCGCGGTGAGGATCGCGGCGCGCTTGTCACGGTCGGCGCGCATCTGCTTCTCCATCGAGTCCTGGATGGAGGTGGGCGGTTCGATGGCCTTGAGCTCGACGCGGTTGACGCGGATGCCCCACTTGCCGGTGGCTTCGTCGAGGACTCCGCGCAGGGCCGCGTTGATCTCCTCGCGGGAGGTCAGGGTCCGTTCGAGGTCCATGCCGCCGATGATGTTGCGGAGGGTGGTGACGGTGAGCTGCTCGATCGCCTGGATGTAGCTGGCGACCTCGTAGGTCGCGGCGCGGGCGTCGGTCACCTGGTAGTAGATGACGGTGTCGATGTTGACCACCAGGTTGTCCTGGGTGATCACCGGCTGGGGCGGGAAGGGAACGACCTGTTCGCGGAGGTCGATCCGGTTGCGGATCGAGTCGATGAACGGGACGACGATGTTCAGCCCGGCGTTGAGGGTGCGGGTGTAGCGGCCGAAGCGCTCCACGATGGCGGCACTGGCCTGTGGGATGACCTGGATCGTCTTGATCAGGGCGATGAAGACGAGCACCACCAGAATGATCAGGACGATGATGATCGGTTGCATCGTGTGCCTCGTGCCCTTCGGTTGCCGACGGATCGCGATGATCGAGGTCGCGTGCTCATGACGGGTGCATTCTCATGATGATCGACTTCGAGTTTGGCAGACTGCGGGCTGCCGCGTGACCGGTTCGCTCACATGACGACGGCCGTTGCACCGTCGATCTCCGCGACATCGACGGTCTGTCCTGGTTCGAAGCTCTGATCGCTGTCGAGTGTGCGCGCGGACCAGACCTCGCCGGCCAGCTTGATGCGGCCGCCGCTGCCGTCCACCCGTTCCAGCACGACGGCTTGACGGCCTTTCAGCGCGTCGATGCCGGTGGCGTGGTGGGTCTGGCCGGCACGGTGCCTGGCGGCGATCGGGCGTACGACCGCGACCAGCGCCACGGAGATCAGGACGAAGACCAGCACTTGGGCGACGATGCCACCACCGAGTGCGGCGACGACTGCCGCGGCCACGGCCCCGACGGCGAACATTCCGAACTCGGGCATCGCGGTCAGGACGAGGGGGATACCCAGTCCCACGGCGCCGATCAACCACCATACCCACGCGTCGATTTCCACGTGTTCATCGTAGGACCGCAGGTGCCCTCGCGGACAGGGCGCCGGGGGGCGGCTGTTGTGCGGATCCTCAGGAGAGCGGGAGTCCGTGGGCGGTGTAGCGGTCGCCGGTGTGCTCGACGACGAGCGGCAGGCCGAAGCAGAGGGAGAGGTTGCGGGAGCTGAGCTCGGTCTCCATCGGACCCGCGGCGAGCACCTTTCCCTGACGGATCATCAGGACGTGGGTGAAGCCGGGCGCGATCTCCTCGACGTGGTGGGTGACCATGATCATGGAGGGGGCGTACGGGTCACGGGCGAGCCGGCCCAGGCGGCGGACCAGGTCCTCGCGGCCGCCGAGGTCGAGGCCCGCGGCGGGCTCGTCGAGCAGGAGCAGCTCGGGGTCGGTCATCATGGCGCGGGCGATCAGCGTCCGCTTGCGCTCGCCCTCGGAGAGGGTGCCGAACTTGCGGTCGAGGTAATCGGTCATGCCGAGCCGGTCGAGGAAGGCGCGGGCGCGCTCCTCGTCGACGGCCTCGTAGTTCTCGTGCCAGGTGGCGGTCATGCCGTACGCGGCGGTGAGTACCGTCTGCAGCACGGTCTGGCGCTTGGGAAGCTTCTCGGCCATGGCGACACCGGCGATCCCGATACGGGGCCGGAGCTCGAATACGTCGGTGCCGACGCCGCCGAGCTCCTCACCGAGGATCCTGGCCTTGCCGGTGCTCGGGAAGAGGTAGCTGGACGCAATGTTGAGCAGCGTGGTCTTGCCGGCGCCGTTCGGCCCGAGGATGACCCAGCGCTCCCCCTCCTTGACCGACCAGGAGACGTCGTCCACCAGAGCGCGTCCGTCGCGGACCACGGATACGTCCACCAGCTCCAGTACATCGCTCATGAGCGCGTTGTCTCCCCATGCAGTCTCGAGATCGTCGCGTGCCTCTGGGCACAGCTCCCAGGGAAAACCTACGCCACCCGAAGAGTGCTCCAGCCCTTAGGGCGGTTGCCTAGGCTGTCCCCATGCTTTCGGAACCACGCTCAGGGCGGCTGGCCGCATGGGGAAACGCACTTTTGGCCGGACTTGTGTCACCGGACGACGCTGCGCTCGCGATTGTCGGGGAGGACGCGGTGCACCGCGTCGAGGGCCTGCCGGGTGAGGCGGGGCCGGTCGGGCTCACGCTGGCGCTCGGCCGGCTGAGAGGGCTCGGCGCGACCGGTTTCCGGGTCGCGCTGCCGGTGCCCGGCCATCCGCTGGGGCTCAGCGGGCCGCCGGACTTCAACGCGCGGGCACTGGACGCCGAGGAGGCGGTGGTCACGTCCGGAGCGCCGTACGGACTCGTTCCGGAGGTGAGCGAGGCGGGGCCGGCCGGGGACGTGCACGTCGAGGTGGTGTGGCGCTGCCTGCCGGTGCGGGAGGCGCCGCCGGCGGATGTGCCGTCGCTGAGCGAGGCGGAGCGGGAGCTGGCGGAGGCCCTGCGGGATGCCACGGCGGTGCTGTCCCGGCTGGATGTGGCTGGTTCCGGGCCGGTGGCCGAGGCCGCGGTGGATGCGTACCGGGCGCGGGCGGAGCGGGGCCGCGAGGTGCTGGCTCCGGGGTATCCGGCGCGGGCGGTACGGGTGCTGGAACTGGCCCAGCGGGTGGGACTGCTGATCTCGGTGGCCCATGAGAACGGGCACGGCGGTGCGGTGAGCTCCTCGGAGATCGCGGCTCGGGGTGAGGCGCTGCGGCCGGTGGAGCGGGTCGCCCGGCGGGCGCAGGTCGCGGCGTACAACGCGTACGTGGAGGAGCGGGGGCGGTAGGCCGCCCCCTGCGCTCGACCGCCGCGCACCTGTCCGCCCGGCACTCGACGGCACAGCACTCAACCGCCGGACAGGCTTGAACGGCCCGTCCGGCGGTTGGTGGCGGCAGCGCGGATCAGCCGTTCAGGCCGAGGTTGCCGAAGGCCGGGTTGAGCAGGCCGATCACGTTGACCGTGTTGCCGACCACGTTCACGGGGACGTGCACGGGGACCTGGACGACGTTGCCCGAGGCGACGCCCGGGGAGCCCACGGCCGCGCCGTGAGCACCGGCGCCGCTGTGGCCCGTGGCGGAGGCAGCCCCGGCACCGGCGGCGATGAGTCCACCGGCGATCATGGTGACGGCAGCGGCCTTCTTCAGGTTCTTCACTTCAGGATCCTCCTCGCATCGCTGCGGCCGACCGCCGCAGCACGCATGGAGAACGCCTCGGCGCCGCACAGGATGCGCCGTTCGGGTGACATACACCCGACAGTATGAATCTCGGACTGGAGTGGAACCGTCCGCTTCCCCTCCCCCGGAACTCGGGCCCGTCAGCCCGCCGCCCCGTGCCGGACGGCCCAGAGTGCGGCCTGTGTCCTGTCCGACAGATCGAGCTTCATCAAGATGTTCGACACGTGCGTCTTCACGGTCTTCTCCGACAGGACCAGCGCCCGGGCGATCTCCCGGTTGGAGCGGCCGTCGGCGATCAGCCCGAGCACTTCCCGTTCCCGTTCGGTCAGGGTGCTCCCTCGGCCCGTGCCGCTGCCGGCGTCCTCCTGCGCCAGGAGCGCGTCGGCGACCTCCGGCTGGAGCAGGACGTGGCCTGCGTGGACCGAGCGGATGGCGCCGGCCAGCGCGTCCGGGTCGACGTCCTTGTACACGTAACCGGACGCGCCCGCGCGCAGGGCGGGAACGACCGTGCGCTGTTCGGTGAAGCTGGTGACGATCAGTACCTTCGCGGGGTTCTCCAGCTCCCTGAGCCTGCGCAGGGCCTCGATCCCGTCCGTACCGGGCATCTTGATGTCCATCAGGACGACATCCGGCCGGAGCTCCTCGGTCCTGGCGACTCCTTCGGCTCCGTCGGAGGCTTCCCCGACGACCTCTATGTCGTCCTGGATCTCGAGGAACGTGCGCAGCCCTCGGCGGACGACCTGGTGGTCGTCGACCAGCAGCACCCTGATGATCTTTTCAGGCACAGGGGACCTCCATCTCGATCGTGGTGCCCTTGCCGGGCTCCGATGCAACGGTGAGCCTTCCCCCGACGCTGCCCGCGCGGTGGCGCATCGAGACCAGGCCCAGATGGCGGCCCGCACGCCGGACGGCATGGGTGTCGAAGCCGCGGCCGTCGTCGGTGATCCGCAGCACCGTGGCGGAGGTGTGCCGGCTGAGCGTGACAGCGACCTGTTCGGCGCCGGAGTGACGGAGGGCGTTGTGCAGGGCTTCCTGGGCGACCCGGAGCAGGGCCTCCTCCTGGGCGGAGGGCATCGCCCGCACTCCGGCGCTCTCGAAGGTGACCCGGGCGCTGTGCGCACGGTCCAGTACCTGGATCTGGGTACGCAGCGTGGCGACGAGACCGTCCTCGTCCAGGGCGGCGGGGCGCAGCTCCACGACGGCTGCGCGCAGCTCGTCCACGGCTTCCGCGGCCAGGGCCGCGACCTGCTGGAGCTCGCCCTTGGCGCGGGCGGGGTCGCGGTCGACGAGCGCGGCGGCTGCCTGGGCGGTCAGCCGGAGCGAGAAGAGCTTCTGGCTGACCGCGTCGTGCAGCTCATGGGCGAGCCGCGAGCGCTCCTCGGCGATCGTGAGCTCGCGGCTGCGTTCGTACAGTCTGGCGTTGACGAGCGCGATCGCCGCGTGCTGGGCGAGGATCGCGAGGAGTTCCTCGTCCTCCTCCGTGAACCCGCAGCTGCCCTCGGGCTTGGGACAGCGCTTGTTGGCGAGGAAGAGTGCGCCGATGATCTCGTCGCCGTCCTGGATCGGCAGGCCCAGGAAGTCGGACATGTCCGGGTGGGCGTCGGGCCAGCCGCCGAAGCGGGGGTCCTTGCGGACGTCGGCGAGCCGCTCGGGCTTCGCCTCGTGGAGCATCGCGGCGAGGATGCCGTGCTGCCTGGGCAGCGGTCCGATGGCCTTCCACTGCTCGTCGCTGACCCCGTCCACGACGAACTGGGCGAAGCCCCCGTGGTCGTCGGGGACGCCCAGGGCCGCGTACTCGGCGTCGAGCAGCTCGCGGGCGGAGGCGACGATCGTCTTGAGGACGTCCCGCATTTCGAGGTGCCGGCTCATGGCGAGCAGCGCGGCACTCACCGCGGCGAGGCCCGACGGTGGGCGATGACTCATGTCCTCACCGTACCGGCGGGCCCTCGGCGGCCGTATCGGGCTGCGGACGGCCGTCGCATGGGGCGCAGGGCCTAGGTCGAAGTGCCTTGTGCCGGTGCGGCTCCTGGACGAGGCGGGGCAGGGGCCGTGTTCCTACGTTGGTGTGGTCGGAGCTTCACGAGGTTCGAGGGGACGGTTGCCATGCCGATCGCGATGATCACGGGTGCGTCGAAGGGGCTGGGGCGGGCGCTGGCGCAACGGGGGTGGGATCTGGTCCTGGACGCCCGGACGGCCGGGGTGCTGAGGGAGACGGGGCGGGAGCTGAGCCGCCTGTACGGGACGCGGGTGGTGACCGTTGCCGGGGATGTCACGGACGGGGCGCACCGCAAGGCCCTGGTGGCCGCCGCCGGGGACCTGGGCGGGCTGGACGTGCTGGTGAGCAATGCGAGCGCCCTGGGTGCCGAACCGCTCGTACGGCTGGAGACGCTGCCCCTGGCCGGGCTGCGGGAGGCGCTGGAGACGAATGTGGTGGCGGCGCTCGGCCTGGTGCAGGAGGCGCTGCCGCTGCTGAGGGCATCGGCGGCCGGTGCGGTGGTGACGGTGAGCTCGGACGCGGCTGCCGAGCCGTATGCGACGTGGGGCGGGTACAGGGCGTCCAAGGCTGCGCTCGACCAGCTGGCCGCGGTGCTGGGCGAGGAGGAACCGGGTCTGCGGGTGTGGGCCGTGGATCCGGGGGACATGCGGACGGACCTCTATACGGCGGCGGTGCCCGGGGACGGGGAGCCGAGGCCGGGGCCGGAGAGCGTGGCGCCCGCGTTCGTCAGGCTGCTTGAGCGGCGGCCGGCCGGCGGGCGTTATGCGGCCGCGGCCCTGCTGGAGAAGACGAGCGGGGGGCGGCGATGACGGCGCTGGATGCCCTGCGGGTTCCCGAGGAGCTGTCCGCCCGGGTTCCGGCCGAGCTGCGGGGTGCGGGGCGGGACGACGTGCGGCTGCTGGTGTCGCGGGGTACCGCGGTCTCGCACCGGGCGTTCCTCGACCTGCCCGGGGAGCTGCGGGCCGGGGACGTACTCGTGGTGAACACGTCGACGACGCTGGCGGCCGCGGTGAACGGGCGCGTCGGCGGTGAGCACGTCGTCGTGCACTTCTCGACCTGCGGCGAGGACGGCCGGTGGGCGGTGGAGCTGCGCCGCCCGGACGGGAACGGGACCACGCGGCCGCGCCCCGGCGGCCCGGCGGGAGCCGCTGTGCGGCTGCCGGGCGAGAACGTCCTGGTGCTGGACGAGCCGCTGGGGCCCCCGGCGGGCGCCCGGCTGTGGTGGGCGCGGGTGCCGCGGGACGTACCCGGGCTCCTGGGCCGGTACGGGCGGCCGATCCGGTACGCGTACACGGAGCGGGACCAGCCGCTGTCCGCGTACCGGACGGTGTTCGCCGTGCCCTCGCCCGACGGGGCGGGGTCGGCGGAGATGCCGAGTGCGGCGAGGCCGTTCACCGCGGGGCTGGTGGCGGCGCTGGTGAGCCGCGGGGTGCAGTTCGCCCCGCTGTCCCTTCATACGGGGGTGGCGTCGACCGAGGCGCACGAGCCGCCCTACCCGGAGCGGTTCGCGGTGCCGCCTACGACGGCGTGGCTGGTCAATGCGGCGCGGGCGGGCGGCGGCAGGGTCGTCGCCGTGGGGACGACGGCCGTGCGGGCCCTGGAATCGGCGGCGGGGGCGGACGGAGTGGTGCGGGCCGCCTCGGGCTGGACGGACCTGGTGGTGACGCCGCAGCGGGGCGTGCGGGTGGTGGACGGGCTGCTGACCGGACTGCACGAGCCGGAGGCCTCGCACCTGCTGATGCTGGAGGCGATAGCCGGGAGGGCCGCGCTGCAGCACGGTTACACCCAGGCCCTGCTCCATCGGTACCTCTGGCACGAGTTCGGGGACGTCCATCTCCTCCTGCCGGGTTCCGGAGGCTAACGCTCCGCATTACAAGAGCAACGTTTCGTGAGCCCGGAGGGGTCCCCGTGTGAGCCCAGGCATAGGGCCCACGTCACTTACGAAGATGAATAGTTGGAGCAAAACGGGCAATACTCCGGGCCTCAAACCGGACAAGGAGGTATGAACGACCCCCCGCTCCACTACTCAGCTTCGTACGTCACACCTTTGCCAGGCCATTTTGCGGTCGCTAAGAATTGCACTTGTCCACGACGGAGATGCGCACCGCCGCTTCCGTCTGCGTCCTCGCCGAGGGCCCCCTGCAATTCGAAGAGGTACGACTGTATGTCCGTGTCCCGCATCTCCAGCCGTAGCCGTCGCCTGAACAAGGCGCAGAAGCTCTCCGTCGCGGGGGTCTCCACCCTGGCCGCCGCCGCTCTCGCTTTCTCCCTCGTCCCGGACAACGCCTCGGCGTCGACCGAGCCGCAGGCCATATCCGGTGCGCCGGTCGCCTTCGCCGGTGCCGCGCAGAACCAGAGCGTCCAGTCCAGCGTCATCGAGCAGCACTCCACCGCCGCGCAGCTGGTGAAGGCCGCCGACGCCGCCAAGGCCGCCGAGAAGAAGGCAGCCGCGAAGACCGAGGCGAAGGCCAAGGCCGTCGCCGAGGCCAAGAAGGAAGCCGCAGCCAAGAAGAAGGCTGCCGCCAAGGCCAAGGCCGACGCGAAGAAACGCGCCGCCAAGAAGGCCAGCCGTGCCGCCGACCGCAAGCCGGTCTACGCCAACAACCTTGACGGCTGGATTCGCGAGGCTCTCGCGATCATGGACAAGAAGAACATCCCCGGCACGTACGAGGGTCTGCACCGCAACATCATCCGCGAGTCCAGCGGTGACCCGCGCGCCATCAACGACTGGGACATCAACGCCATCAACGGCGTCCCGTCAAAGGGCCTGCTGCAGGTCATCAAGCCGACGTTCGACTTCTACCACGTGGCCGGCACCAAGCACGACCAGTACGACCCGGTCGCCAACATCACCGCTGCGGCCAACTACGCCGCGGACAAGTACGGCTCGATCGACAACGTCGACAGCGCGTACTGAGCCACGCACCGAGCTAGGCCTGGCATTCGAGGGCCCGCCGGTCCGCAGCGTCGCGTGACCGGCCGGCACATGCCGAAGGGCGGCACCCCACGGGGTTGCCGCCCTCGGGCGTTTCCGGGCCCGGTCGGGCCGGACGCGTTACTTGCGCATCACCTCGGGCTCATGGCGTCGCAGCATCCGCGAGACCGCGACGAAGAGGACGGCGCTCATGAGGAGCATCACCGTGATGTTGACCCCCCACTGGCCGGCCGAGTGCTCCCAGAGCGGGTCCAGGTCGGTCGGCTTCTTCGGGTCCCACGGCGGCATGAGGTGGGCGAGGTCGAGCGTCGTACCGGCCGCGGCCACCGCCCAGCGCGACGGCATCAGCCAGGCGAACTGCTCCAGGCCCGGCGATCCGTAGACCTGGAAGAGCACACCGGTGAAGACGACCTGGACGATGGCGAACATGACGAGCAGCGGCATGGTCTTCTCGGCGGTCTTCACCAGCGCGGAGATCATCAGGCCGAACATCATCGAGACGAACCCGAGCACGATGATCGACAGGCAGATCTCCACGGCGGGGGGCATGAACAGCCCCTCCTCCGGCAGCTGGCGGGTGGAGAAGCCGATCCCGCAGATGATCACGCCCTGGAAGGCGGTGATCACGCCGAGGACGATCACCTTGGACAGCAGGTAGGCGGAGCGGGAGAGGCCGGTGGCCCGTTCCCGCTCGTAGATCACCCGTTCCTTGATCAGTTCTCGTACGGAGTTGGCCGCGGCGGCGAAGCACATGCCGACCGCGAGGATCAGCATGATCGTCCCGGCCTTGCCGTTGAAGCGGGACGGCGGATCGGGCTCCGCCAGGCCGAACTCGGCCGGAATGACCACGCTGACGATGCCGAGCACGGCCGGCAGGAGCACCATCAGGAGCAGGAATCCCTTGTCGGACGCGATCACCGAGATGTAGCGGCGCATCAGCGTCCACAGCTGGGCCGTCCAGCCCGACGGCTTCGGGGGGCGGATCTGCTGCGGCGGGGGCATGTGCACCGGCTGCGCGGCGACGGCGTCGATGTCCGCGGCGTACATCTGGTAGTGCTGCGAACCGCGCCAGCGTCCCGCCCAGTCGTAGTCGCGGTAGTTCTCGAACGCGGAGAAGACGTCGGCCCAGCTGGTGTAGCCGAAGAAGTTCAGCGCCTCCTCGGGAGGTCCGAAGTAGGCGACGGACCCGCCGGGCGCCATCACGAGGAGCTTGTCGCAGATGGCCAGCTCGGCCACGGAGTGCGTGACCACGAGGACCGTACGGCCGTCGTCGGCGAGCCCGCGCAGCAACTGCATGACATCGCGGTCCATGCCCGGGTCGAGACCCGAGGTCGGCTCGTCCAGGAAGATCAGCGACGGCTTGGTCAGCAGCTCCAGGGCGACCGAGACGCGCTTGCGCTGGCCGCCGGAGAGCGAGGTGATCCTCTTGTCCTTGTGGATGTCGAGCTTGAGCTCGGCGAGGACCTCGTGGATCCGGGCGGTGCGCTCGGCCTCGGTGGTGTCCGCGGGGAAGCGCAGCTTGGCCGCGTACCGCAGAGCCCTGGTGACCGTGAGTTCCTTGTGCAGGATGTCGTCCTGCGGGACCAGCCCGATGCGCTGCCGCAGCTCGGCGAACTGCTTGTACAGGTTCCGGTTGTCGTAGAGGACGTCGCCCTGGTTGGCGGGCCGGTAGCCGGTGAGCGCCTTGAGCAGGGTGGACTTGCCGGAGCCGGACGGGCCGATGACGGCGATCAGGGACTTCTCCGGAACGCCGAACGAGACGTCCTTGAGGATGTCCTTCCCTCCGTCGACCGTCACCGTGAGGTGGCGGGCGGAGAAGGAGACCTCACCGGTGTCGACGAACTCTTCCAGCCGGTCCCCGACCAGCCGGAAGGTCGAGTGGCCGACGCCGACGATGTCGTTCGGGCCGATGAGCGCTGAGCCGGACTTGCTGAGCGGCTGGCCGTTGACGTACGTGCCGTTGTGGGATCCGAGGTCGCGGATCTCGAAGCGGCCGTCGGGCGTCGCACGGAATTCGGCGTGGAGGCGCGAGACCTGGAGGTCGGAGACGACCAGCTCGTTCTCCAGCGCACGACCGATGCGCATGACCCGGCCGAGGTCCAGCTGGTGGAACGTGGTCGGGCTCCGGTCCCCGTACACCGGCGGGGCCCCCGCGACACCGCCGGGGCCGCCCGCTCCGGGGGCACCGAGGCCCTGCTGATGCGGGACCTGCGGCTGTTGCGGCGGCTGCTGCGCCTGCTGCCAGGCAGCCTGCTGCTGTTGCTGTGCGGGGTCGTGCCAGCCGGCCGCACCCTGCTGCGGCTGCACGGGCGCGGGCGCCTTCTGCGCAGCCGCGGCCTGGCCGCTGTGGACACCGGCAGCCGCGGCAGCGCCGGTCAGGCTCAGCCGCGGCCCGTCCGTGGCGTTGCCCAGGTGCACCGACGAGCCGGGGCCGATCTCCATTGTCTGGATCCGATGGCCCTGCACGTAGGTGCCGTTGGTGCTGCCGTGGTCCTCGATGACCCAGCTGCGACCACCCCAGCTGATCGTGGCATGCCGCCAGGAGACCCTGGCGTCGTCGATCATCAGGTCGCCCTGCGGATCGCGTCCGAGGGTGTACGACCTGGACGGATCGAGCGTCCAGGTCCTTCCATTCAATTCCAGTACGAGTTCCGGCACTCCGCGCCCCACTAGTTGTCCCCCGAGTTACCCCCGTTGCAGGGAGTCTAGGGATGCTGAACATCGTGGGGAACTATTCCAGGAGCAGTCCCTGAACGGAAAGCCGGGCGGGGTGAAGACAGCGCGGAGGCCTGTGCAGCACCTCGGCCGACTCGGGAGATATCGGATCGGAGCGTGGCAACCGGGGCAGCCTTGGCCGGCGCGGCGGTGCGGCCACTGGGGTCGGGGTGCTGTCCGCCACTCGGGACGGGCTTCGGGGGCCGCGCGCCGGACCTATACGGTGGAACCACCATGAGCGCACCTCAGTCTCCCCGGTCTCCTGAGCCCCCTGAGCCCCTTCTGGGCACAGACGAACCCACTCTTCTCGTCAAGATCTTCGGGAAGGACCGTCCCGGCATCACCGCCGGGCTCTTCGACACCCTGGCCGCCTACTCCGTCGACGTCGTCGACATCGAGCAGGTGGTCACCCGCGGCCGCATCGTCCTGTGCGCGCTGGTCACCTCGCCGGTCTCGGGCGGTACGACCGAGGGCGACCTCCGGGCGACCGTCCACAGCTGGGCGGAGTCGCTGAAACTGCAGGCCGAGATCATCTCCGGTACGGGTGACAACCGGCCCCGTGGTGACGGCCGTTCCCATGTGACCGTGCTGGGGCACCCGCTGACCGCGGAGTCGACGGCGGTCATAGCTGCTCGGATCACGTCGACCGGCGGCAACATCGACCGGATCTTCCGGCTGGCGAAGTACCCGGTCACCGCAGTGGAGTTCGCGGTGTCCGGCACCGGGACGGAGGAGCTGCGGACCGCGCTGGCGACCGAGGCCGCAGGAATCGGTGTCGACATCGCCGTCGTGTCGGCCGGGCTCAGCCGCCGGGCGCAGCGGCTCGTCGTCATGGATGTGGACTCGACGCTCATCCAGGACGAGGTCATCGAGCTCTTCGCGGCCCATGCGGGCTGCGAGGACAAGGTCGCCGAGGTGACCGAGCAGGCGATGCGGGGCGAGCTCGACTTCGAGCAGTCGCTGCACGCACGTGTGGCGCTGCTGGCAGGGCTCGACGAGTCGGTGGTGGACAAGGTTCGGACCGAGGTCCGGCTGACCCCGGGTGCCCGCACCCTGATCCGTACGCTGAAGCGGCTCGGTTACCAAGTCGGCGTGGTCTCGGGCGGATTCACCCAGGTCACGGACGATCTCAAGGAACGCCTCGGGCTCGACTTCGCCTCCGCCAACACCCTGGAGGTCGTCGACGGAAAGCTCACGGGCCGGGTCGTGGGCGACATCGTGGACCGTGCCGGCAAGGCCCGGCTGCTGCGCAGCTTCGCCGAGCAGGCGGGGGTGCCGCTGGCGCAGACGGTGGCGATCGGGGACGGCGCGAACGATCTGGACATGCTGAACACGGCCGGTCTCGGGGTCGCGTTCAACGCCAAGCCGGTCGTGCGTGAGGCGGCGCACACAGCGGTGAACGTCCCGTTCCTGGACACGGTTCTGTACCTGCTCGGTATCACCCGCGAGGAGGTGGAGGCGGCCGACGGTCTCGTCGACTGATCCCTCCGGACACAGTCGTACGAAGGGGCCCCGGCACGATCGACAGTGCCGGGGCCCCTTCGTGCATCCTGCTCAGTCGTTCGGAGTCCAGTACTCGACGAGCTTGCCCACGCCCTGCTCCAGGCCCTTCCAGGATCCGGAGAACTCGACGACGGCATAGGCGGCCGTCGGGAAGCCGTCCCTGGTCATGCGGGCGAGGGTCTCCCCCTCGGCCTGGCCGGACAGCGCGTCCGCGGCGCCGTGCATGCCGGGATTGTGGCCGATGACCAGCAGATTCCGCACGTCGTCCGGGGTCTCGTTGAACAGGGCAATCAATTCTCCGAGGGATGCCTCGTAGAGCCTCTCCTCGTACACGGTCCTGGGGCGCTGCGGGAATTCGTGGACCGCGAGCTTCCAGGTCTCGCGCGTCCTGGTGGCGGTCGAACACAGAGCCAGATCGAAGACGGTGCCGGAATCGGCGAGCTTGCGGCCGGCGACGGGGGCGTCCTTCCGTCCCCGTTCGGCCAGGGGCCGCTCATGGTCGGCCGCTTGCGACCATTCCGCTTTGGCGTGCCTGAGAAGGACGATGCTGCGAGGTGTATCGGCGCTCATACACCTCAGCTTCGCACGAAATGCGTGTCCGGGCGCAGGGTGTTGACGTGCTACCCCGGTGAGGGTGAATGACGCCGGGTGACCTGTGCACGTCCGGTCCGGAACCGGTCAGGCGGCGAGCAGCTCCAGGACGCGCCCGAGCAGTCGCCCGATCGCGGGATCCCCGGTGGCGGCGTGCGCCTGGCCCGGTCCCACGATCAGCAGGAGGAGGGCGGCGAAGGCGACGGCGGGCAGCGCGACGGCCCACCACGGCAGCCGGATCTCGACGCTGTCCGTGGCCGGGCGGTGGGTCCGGGGGTGCATACGGGCCGACATGTCCGCCTCCGTGGGTCCTCGGCACTGAATACCTAGAACCTACGGAGCGCGGGGCGTGGGTCCCATCCGGTGGCCCACCCACTCGACCCTGAACCTGGCCCCCTAAGGGATGGTGGGGCTAGCACCACCCTCGCTCGCGCGAGCCGCTAGGAGGGCGAGGCGATCGTGGCGATGACACTGATGACGACACCGATGAGAAGCATCGCCCCGAGGACGAGGAGAAACTTCTTCTGGCCGTTCTGAGGATTCGGATCGAGCACTGGCATGGGTCCAGTCTCGCATCTCAGCACTCGTCCTCGATCGTCCGGTCCCGTCCTGCCAGCACTCCCGCCACCATCTGCGGCACCATGAGCCCCGCCATCAGGGCGATCGGCAGGCCCCAGCCGCCGCTGTGCTGGTAGAGCACGCCGACGAGCAGCGGGCCGGGGATCGAGAGCAGGTAGCCGGTGGACTGGGCGAACGCGGAGAGCCTGACCACGCCCGCACCGGTGCGCGAGCGCATGCCGATCATGGTGAGCGCGAGCGGGAAGGCGCAGTTGGCGATGCCGAGCAGCAGTGCCCAGAGCCAGGCGCCGCCGGCGGGGGCGAGGTAGAGCCCCGCGTAGCCGATGAGGCCGCAGCCGCCCAGGACGAGGACGATCGGGCCCTGGTTCTTCAGACGGGCGGCCGCCCGGGGGATCACGAAGGCGAGGGGTACGCCCATGGCCATGGTCACGGCGAGCAGGATCCCGGCGGTGCCTGCCGGGATCCCCGCGTCGCGGAAGATCTGCGGCATCCAGCCCATGGTGATGTACGCGGCCGTGGCCTGGAGGCCGAAGAAGCAGGCGAGTGCCCAGGAAGTGCGGCTGCGGGTGATCCTGAGGGCGGGGGCCTGCTGCCTGTGCCTGTCGGCCGGCCCTCCGTGGGCGCTGCCGCGGTCCCGTACGAGCGCTGCCCAGGGCAGGATCGCCGCTGCGGCGAGTGCGGCCCAGACGGCCAGCCCGGTCTTCCAACTGCCGCCCAGCGCATCGGTCATGGGCACGGTGACGGCTGCCGCGAGCGCGGTGCCGAGGGCGAGGGCCATCGAGTAGAGGCCGGTCATGCTCCCGACGCGGTCGGGGAACCAGCGCTTGACGATGACGGGCATCAGGACGTTGCTGACGGCGATGCCCATCAGTGCGAGGGCGCTGGCGGCGAGGAACCCCGCGGTGCTGCCGACGAAGGGGCGGATCAGGAGACCCGCCGTGATGGCGACCATGCCCGCGCAGACGACGGCACCCGGCCCGAACCGGCGGGCGAGCCGCGGCGCCATGAAGCCGAAGAGCGCGAAGCAGAGCGGCGGTACGGAGGTGAGGACTCCGGCGACGCTGCCGCTCATGTGCAGCCCGTCCCGCACCTCCTCCAGGAGCGGGCCGAGGCTGGTGATGGCGGGCCGCAGATTGAGCGCGGCAAGGACGAGGCCGACGACGACCAGGCGCAGCAGCCACGGGGCGGGGCCCGATGCCGAGCCCGGTGCCGCTCCCGTTCCCGTTCCCGGTACGGGTCCGGGTCCGGGTCCGGGGATGGCGGCCCGGGAGGCGGGGGCGCTCGGGATGGTTGCGCTCCGGTTGGCAGCGGGGCTCAGGGGCCGGGTTTCGTCGTCGAGCATGAGGCCCATCATAGAATCATGGGATGATTGGTTGTCCACTCCGGGCCGTCTCTCCTGAGACACTTCCGGCACCCGCTCCGCACAGCACGACCAGACCCCGTCCCAAGGACCCCGAGCAAGGAGCACCATGGCGCTGACGTCTCCGCGGCGTTCGGCTCTCGCCGACCAGGTGATTGCCCAGCTGAGAAATCAGATCACTTCGGGCGAGTGGCCCGTGGGCTCACGCATTCCCACCGAGCCCGAGCTGGTCGAGCAGCTGGGGGTCGCCCGCAACACCGTGCGCGAGGCGGTGCGCGCACTGGCGCACAACGGCCTCCTGGACATCCGGCAGGGGTCGGGGACGTACGTCGTCGCCACGAGCGAGCTCGCCGGCGTGATGCACCGCCGCTTCGCCGACGCCGACCCGCGCCACGTCGCCGAGCTGCGCTCCACGCTGGAGTCCTCGGCGGCCCGGCTGGCCGCCGCCCGGCGTACGGAGCGGGATCTGCGCCAGATGGACGCGCTGATGGCGCGGCGTGAGGCCACCTGGGCCGCCGGGGACGCGGAGGCCTTCGTCGCCGCCGACGCGACGCTGCACCTCGCGGTGGTCGCCGCCTCGCACAACGACGTACTGACCGAGCTGTACGCCGACCTGAACGACCTGCTCCGCGACTACCTGCGCGACGACGTGGGCTCGGAGCTGCGCCCCGAGGAGTACATGGACCACGCACGACTGGTTGAGGCGATCCGGGCGGGAGATGCCGAGACGGCCGCCGCCGAAGCCGCCGGCCATGCGCTGAACTGCCTGAGGGACCGGGTCTGAAGCCCTGAGTACGGGGCTCCGGTGCACGAAGCCCTCACGGCCCTCCGGTTGCACGTGCCCTCAAGGCCCATCCAGCTGCACGAGGCCCTCAGGACCCGTGACTGACCCAGGCCGAGCCGACCTCTTTCCAGCACCGGTCCTCGAGGCGCACCGTCCGCCCCGGCTGGACCACGACAGCCTCTCCGTCCGCGTCGACGTCCCACCAGCGGGCGCACTCGGTGTGGAGCTGGACGTGGTCGGTGGTGGAGTCCGGGTTGTGGCAGTAGGCGACGACCCGGGAGCCGTCGACCGACGTACGGCACTCGGCGCCCGAGGGTTCCGGGGCCGGTGCGAGGGGTGCGGCGGCCCCGGACCCCGCCCGGTTCGCCGCGTTCACGGCGACCGGCGCGAGGAGACCGGCGACGGCAGCCGCTGCGGCCACGAGGGCCCAGGTTCGGCGACGTGTGGAGCGCAGCACGGCGATCTCCTCCCCACAGCCTGACCAAAAGTCCGGTTCCTCCACATTCTGCGGTGGATCGACCATCTTTTCGACCTGAGACGCACGACGGCCGCGTACCGCCCCCTCGCGAGGGGGCGGTACGCGGCCGTGAGCGGTCTGCGGTACTCAGGCGCCCATCATGTGCACGCCACCGTCGACGTGGATGATCTCGCCCGTCGTCTTCGGGAAGAAGTCCGAGAGCAGCGCCACGACACCGCGGCCGGCCGGCGCCGGGTCGGCCATGTCCCACTCGAGCGGGGAGCGGTGGTTCCAGACGTCCGCGAGCTCGCCGAAGCCCGGGATGGACTTGGCGGCCATGGAAGCGAGCGGTCCGGCCGAGATCAGGTTGCAGCGGATGCTGTCCTTGCCCAGGTCACGGGCGAGGTAGCGGGAGGTGGCCTCCAGCGCCGCCTTGGCCGGGCCCATCCAGTCGTACTGGGGCCAGGCGAACTGCGCGTCGAAGGTGAGGCCGACGATCGAGCCGCCGTCGTTCATCAAGGGCTTGCAGGCCATGGCGAGGGACTTCAGCGAGAACGCCGAGACGTGCATCGCGGTGGCGACGGACTCGAACGGGGTGTTGAGGAAGTTGCCGCCGAGCGCGTCCTGCGGCGCGAAGCCGATGGAGTGCACGACACCGTCCAGCGAACCGAGCTCCTCCTTGACCAGGCCCGCGAGCCGGTCCAGGTGCTCGTCGTTGGTCACGTCCAGCTCGATGACCTTGGCCGGCTCGGGCAGCTTCCTGGCGATGCGCTCGGTCAGTGTCGGCCTGGGGAACGCCGTCAGGATGACCTCGGCGCCCTGCTCCTGTGCCACCTTCGCGGTGTGGAACGCGATGGACGACTCCATCAGCACACCCGTGATGAGGATGCGCTTGCCGTCGAGAATTCCGCTCATGGTGATCAGTGACCCATGCCCAATCCGCCGTCAACGGGGATGACGGCTCCAGTGATGTACGACGCGTCGTCGGACGCGAGGAAGCGCACCGCGGCGGCGATCTCATCGGGCTGCGCGTAGCGGCCGAGCGGCACCTGGGACACGATGTCCTTGCGCTGCTCATCGGTGAGCGCCTGTGTCATGTCGGTGTCGACAAACCCGGGTGCGACGACGTTGAACGTGATGTTGCGCGAGCCGAGCTCACGGGCCAGCGACCGGGCGAAACCGACCAGGCCCGCCTTGGAGGCCGCGTAGTTGGCCTGGCCCGCCGAGCCGAGGAGGCCGACGACGGAGGAGATGAGGACGACGCGGCCCTTCTTCGCGCGCAGCATCGCACGGTTGGCTCGCTTGACGACCCTGAAGGTGCCGGTGAGGTTGGTGTCGAGTACCGACGTGAAGTCTTCCTCGGACATCCGCATCAGCAACTGGTCCTTGGTGATACCGGCGTTGGCGACCAGCACCTCCACGGGACCGTGCTTCTCCTCGATCTCCTTGTAGGCCTGCTCCACCTGCTCGGTGTCGGTGATGTCGCACCGGACCGCGAGGCAGCCCGCGTCGGCGAGCGCCTGGGGCGGCTCTCCGGAACGGTAGGTGATCGCGACCTTGTCGCCGTTGTCGGCGAAGGCGCGGGCGATGGCGAGGCCGATGCCCCGGTTTCCTCCGGTGACGAGAACCGAGCGGCTCAACGGATCACCCTTTCCTTGGCGGTCTGGTACATCGAAAACCTATCGGTACCGTGCCGGATAACGAGAATCGTCCTGTGACAGCGCCGCAGTGCCGCGACTGTCGGATCCCTACAGAACGAACCTCCGGGGGGCCGGACACGTAAAATCCGGCGCACCGGGCCCCGGAACCCCCCATGATTCACTGCGGAGACATTTTCCAGAGGTGGAGAAGGGGAGGCCCGCGTGGCCCACGAGGTAGATCAGTCGTTCCTGGCCCTGCCGTTGCGTGCCCTCGCCGATGCGGCGCTCGCCCGCGCGCGGGCGCTCGGCGCGGTGCACGCCGACTTCCGGTTCGAACGGGTACGGGGCGCCTCCTGGCGGCTGCGGGACGCCCGGCCCTCCGGGACCTCGGACACCACCGACCTCGGCTACGCGGTGCGGGTGGTGCACGGCGGTGCGTGGGGGTTCGCTTCCGGGGTGGACCTGACGATGGACGCCGCGGCGAAGGTGGCCTCGCAGGCCGTCGCCATGGCGAAGCTGTCGGCGAAGGTGATCGCGTCGGCAGGATCCGACGAGCGTGTCGAGCTGGCGGACGAGCCGGTGCACGGAGAGCGGAGCTGGGTCTCGGCGTACGAGATCGACCCCTTCTCCGTACCGGACGAGGAGAAGGCCGGGCTGCTCGCGGAGTGGAGCTCTCGGCTGCTGGCGGCTGACGGGGTCGCGCATGTGGACGCCTCGCTGATGACCGTCCACGAGAACAAGTTCTACGCGGACACGTCGGGGACCGTCACCACGCAGCAGCGCGTGCGCGTGCACCCGCAGCTGACCGCGGTGGCCGTGGACTCCACGACCGGTGAGTTCGACTCGATGCGGACCATCGCACCACCGGTGGGCCGGGGTTGGGAGTACCTCACCGGCACCGGCTGGGACTGGGACGCCGAACTGGAGCGGATCCCGGGGCTGCTGGCCGAGAAGATGCGGGCGCCGAGCGTCGAGGCGGGGACGTACGACCTGGTCGTCGACCCGTCCAACCTGTGGCTGACCATCCACGAGTCGATCGGCCACGCCACCGAACTGGACCGGGCGCTGGGCTACGAGGCCGCGTACGCCGGTACGTCGTTCGCCACGTTCGACCAGCTGGGGAAGCTGGCGTACGGCTCCCCCGTGATGAACGTGACGGGCGACCGCACCGCCGAGCACGGGCTCGCCACGATCGGGTACGACGACGAAGGCGTCGAGGCGCAGGCGTGGGACCTGGTCAAGGACGGGACGCTGGTGGGCTACCAGACGGACCGGCGGATCGCGAAGCTGACCGGTCTCGGCCGGTCCAACGGCTGCGCGTACGCGGACTCGCCGGGCCACGTCCCCGTACAGCGCATGGCGAACGTGTCGCTGCAGGCAGATCCGGGCGGGCTGTCCACGGAGGACCTGATCGGCGGGGTGGAGCGCGGGATCTACGTCGTCGGCGACCGGTCCTGGTCGATCGACATGCAGCGCTACAACTTCCAGTTCACCGGGCAGCGGTTCTTCCGCATCGAGAACGGCAAGCTGGCCGGCCAGTTGCGGGACGTGGCGTACCAGGCGACGACCACGGACTTCTGGGGCTCGATGGAGAAGGTCGGCGGGCCGCAGACCTATGTCCTGGGCGGCGCGTTCAACTGCGGCAAGGCCCAGCCGGGCCAGGTCGCCGCCGTCTCGCACGGCTGCCCCTCCGCCCTCTTCCGAGGCGTGAACATCCTCAACACGACGCAGGAGGCCGGGCGATGAGCCGCGTCAGCAAGCCGTACGAGATCGTCGAGCGCGCACTCGAACTGTCCACCACCGATGGCTGCGTGGTCATCGCGGACGAGAACTCCTCCGCCAACCTGCGCTGGGCCGGCAACGCGCTCACCACGAACGGGGTGACGCGCGGCCGGACCCTGACCGTGATCGCGACCGTGGACGGCGCCCGGGGGACGGCGTCCGGTGTGGTGTCCCGCTCCGCCGTCACCGCCGACGACCTGGAACCGCTCGTACGGGCCGCCGAGGCCGCCGCGCGCGGGGCCGGGCCGGCGGAGGACGCGCAGCCGCTCGTCTCCGGGGTGCCGGTGTCCGCCGCCTTCACGGACGCCCCCGCGGAGACGGGCTCCGATGTCTTCGCCGCCTTCGCCCCGGCGCTCGGTGACGCCTTCGCGCGCGCCCGCTCCGGCGGCCGTGAGCTGTACGGCTTCGCCAACCACGAGATGACCTCGACCTACCTGGGTACGTCGACGGGGCTGCGGCTGCGCCACGACCAGCCGAACGGGACGCTGGAGCTGAACGCCAAGTCGCCCGACCGCACCCGGTCCGCCTGGGCGGGACGGGCGACCCGGGACTTCACGGACGTCGACCCGGCGGTCCTGGACGCGGAACTCGCACAGCGGCTGGGCTGGGCCGAGCGCCGGATCGAGCTGCCGGCCGGCCGGTACGAGACGCTGCTGCCGCCGACCGCGGTGGCCGACCTGCTGATCTACCAGTTCTGGTCGTCGAGCGCCCGGGACGCCGCGGAGGGCCGGACGGTCTTCTCCAGGCCGGGAGGCGGTACGCGGCTCGGTGAGAAGCTCTCCGCCCTGCCGCTGACCCTGCGCAGCGACCCGCACGAGCCGGGCCTGGAGTCCGCACCGTTCGTGATCGCCCACGCGTCCGGCGACGACGCCTCCGTCTTCGACAACGGCCTGCCGCTGGCGCCCACGGACTGGGTCAGGGAGGGCAAGCTGGAGCGGCTGACCACGACGCGGCACTCCGCGGGGCTTACGGACCTGCCGCTGGCCCCGGCGGTGGACAACCTGGTGCTGGACGGCGGCGGCAAGCGCTCGCTGGAGGAGATGGTGGCCGCCACGACCGGCCGGGCCCTGCTGCTGACCTGCATGTGGTACATCCGGGAGGTGGATCCGGCGACACTGCTGCTGACCGGCCTGACCCGGGACGGGGTCTATCTGGTGGAGGACGGAGAGGTCCTCGGCGAGGTGAACAACTTCCGGTTCAACGAGTCGCCGGTCGATCTGCTGTCCCGGGCGTCGGAGGCGGGCCGCACGGAGAAGACGCTGCCGCGCGAGTGGGGCGACTACTTCACCCGGGCCGCCATGCCCGCGCTGCGGATCCCCGATTTCCACATGAGCTCGGTCAGCCGGGGCGTCTGACCGTCCTAGACTGAACCGCACATTCCATCGATCGCATCTCGACCCATGTCGACCCCACAAGGAGCGAAAAGACCGTGACGGACATCGTCGACGAGCTGAAGTGGCGTGGGCTGTTCGCCCAGTCCACTGACGAGGACGCACTGCGCAAGGCTCTCGCGGACGGCCCGGTCACGTTCTATTGCGGGTTCGACCCGACCGCGGCGAGTCTGCACGTCGGGCACCTGGTGCAGGTGCTCACCATGCGCCGGCTCCAGCAGGCCGGGCTGAAGCCGCTCGCTCTGGTCGGCGGGGCCACCGGCCAGATCGGTGACCCGCGGCCGACCGCGGAGCGCACGCTGAACGACCCGGAGACCATCGCCGCGTGGGTCCAGCGGCTGCGCGGCCAGATCGAGCCCTTCCTCGCCTTCGAGGGTCCGAACTCCGCGACGATGGTGAACAACCTGGACTGGACCGCGGGCCTGTCCGCGATCGAGTTCCTGCGGGACATCGGCAAGCACTTCCGGGTCAACAAGATGCTCACCAAGGACTCGGTCGCCCGCCGGCTGGAGTCCCAGGAGGGCATCAGCTACACGGAGTTCAGCTACCAGCTGTTGCAGGGTATGGACTTCCTGGAGCTGTACCGGCGCTACGGCTGCACCCTCCAGCAGGGCGGCAGCGACCAGTGGGGCAACCTCACGGCGGGGATCGACCTGATCCACCGCGTGGAGCCGGGTGCCGCCG
Source organism: Streptomyces sp. NPDC005566 (assembly GCF_040605575.1). Taxonomy (NCBI): domain Bacteria; kingdom Bacillati; phylum Actinomycetota; class Actinomycetes; order Kitasatosporales; family Streptomycetaceae; genus Streptomyces; species Streptomyces sp. NPDC005566. Next base: position 26,021 of record NZ_JBEXDB010000008.1, read on the forward strand.
TGCACGCGCTGGCGACCCCGCTGATGGTGAAGGCGGACGGCACCAAGTTCGGCAAGTCCGAGAGCGGGGCCGTCTGGCTCGACCCGGAGATGACGACCCCGTACGCCTTCTACCAGTTCTGGCTGAATGTGGACGACCGGGACATCTCCACGTACATGCGCATCCTCAGCTTCAAGAGCCGTGAGGAGCTCGAGGAGCTGGAGCAGCTCACCGCGGAGCGCCCGCAGGCCCGTTCGGCCCAGCGTTCGCTGGCCGAGGAGCTGACGACGCTGGTGCACGGCGGCGCGCAGTGCGCGGCGGTCATCGCGGCCTCGAAGGCGCTGTTCGGCCAGGGTGATCTCGGCGAGCTGGACGGAGCGACGCTGGGCGCCGCCCTGTCCGAGGTTCCGCACGCCCGGGTCACCGAGCTCGGTCCGGTGGTGGATCTCCTGGTCGAGGTCGGCCTGGCGCCGAGCAAGTCGGCCGCACGCCGCACGGTCAAGGAGGGCGGGGCCTACGTGAACAACGTGAAGGTCACGGACGGCGAGGCCGCCCCGGCCCGCGAGGAGCTGCTGCACGGGCGCTGGCTGGTGCTGCGCCGGGGCAAGAAGAACCTGGCGGCCGTCGAGGTCACGTCCGGCTGATCCGGCGACGGCACCCACGGCACGGCACGGCGGCCGGTCACGCGTGATGCGTGGCCGGCCGCCGTGCTGTGCCTCCCGGGTCAGGTCCGCTGTTTGCCGCGGCTGCTTCTGATCGACTGCCAGAGCATGTCTCCGACTCCGACGACGGCCACGGCGCCGATCAGCTGCAGCAGGTGGCGCATCCAGTCGATGCCCTTGGTCTCGTTGACACCGATCCAGGTCGCCACGGCGTTGCCCAGGATGCTGCCGAGGATGCCGAACACGACCGTCAGCCAGAGAGGGATGTCCTGCTTGCCCGGCAGGATGGCCCGGGCGAGCAGCCCCAGGACCAATCCCACGATGATTGCCCACAACCAGCCCATATCGCCTCCTCGTGCGGCGCGGTGTGCGCACGTGCGCCCAGTCTCGACGCAGAGGACGTACGCCGCATGCCGGACAGGTCCGTACGTGGTGAGGCGGTACGGATCAGGACGGACGGGACATGCCCCGGTCTCGAACCCGGCGGATGCCGGGCGTACCGTAGGAGCGGCCCGGTCCGGGATTGCCCGGCACAGAGATCTGGTGGTGGAGCATGGCGCGGAAGCAGAGCGGCACAGAGGTCTTCCGGATCACCGGAGCCCGCCAGGGACTTGCCGACGATGTGCGTGGCAGGCAGCGGCGCTACATCATCTCGATGTCCGTGCGGACCGTCTCGGTGGTGCTCGCGGCGACGCTGTGGAACGTCGAGAGGCATGTGGCTGTGGTGGCGCTCGCACTGGGGGTCCTGCTCCCCTATGTCGCGGTGGTCATCGCCAACGCCGGTCGTGAGAACGCCCCTTCGCTTCCCTCGACGTTCGTGCCCGCACCGTTGCGGCCCGCTCTCGACACCGCTCCCGCGACGGGACCTTCGGAGCCGGCCCCGGACGCCGGGCAGGCGGGCAGCACCGAAAACGTGCGCGAGAACGAGTGATCCGGCAGGCCGGGAAAGCTCAAGAAAACCTCAGATCAATCATGAAGTTCCGGTGCACCGCACCCCGGTCCCCGTGACATACTTCGTACGCGCTCCGCATCCCCCGTCGGAGCGATGGACCGACGCCGGGCAGCTCCCCCCGTGGCTGCTCGGCGTCGCCTTTTCTCCGGCGGGGATGCGTCGACGAGGCCCTTAGGCTTGAGGCCGTGAACTTTCCCGAGACTTCCGCCGAGAGCGCCACCGGTGCGCCTGTCTGTTCTGCCAAGGGCTGCCGCGCCGATGCCGTGTGGGTGCTCGCCTGGAACAACCCGAAGCTGCACACCCCGGAGCGGCGCAAGACCTGGCTGGCCTGTGACGAGCACAGGGAGCACCTCTCCTCCTTCCTCGGCGTACGAGGATTCCTGAAGGATGTCGTGCCCCTCGCGGAGTGGGAGTCCTCAGCCACCGATCGCTGACATCGGCCGGTCGGGCTGCAGGAAGGCCGGGTCGTCGAGTCCGGAGCCCGCCTTCTTGCCCCACATGGCGAGCTTCCAGATTCTCGCGATCTCCTCGTCCGGTGCGTCCGAGCGCAGTGCGCCGCGCAGGTCCGTCTCCTCGCGGGCGAACAGGCACGTGCGGACCTGGCCGTCGGCGGTGAGCCTGGTGCGGTCGCAGGCACGGCAGAACGGCCTGGTCACGGAGGCGATGACACCGACGCGGCGCGGGCCGCCGTCCACGGTCCAGCGCTCGGCGGGGGCGGACCCTCGCGCGTCCTCGCCCTCGGCGGTGAGGGTGAAGCGGGTGCGCAGCGACTCCAGGATGTCACCGGCCGTGATCATTCCGTCGCGCTTCCAGCCGTGCTGGGCATCGAGCGGCATCTGCTCGATGAAGCGGAGCTCGTAGTCGTGCTCGACAGCCCAGGCGAGGAGCTCGGGGGCCTCGTCGTCATTGAGTCCGGGCATCAGGACCGTGTTGACCTTGACCGGGGTGAGTCCGGCGTCGCGGGCGGCCTCGAGTCCGTCCAGCACGTCCTGGTGCCGGTCACGGCGGGTGAGGGTCTTGAAGACATCGGGGCGCAGGGTGTCCAGGGAGACGTTGACCCGGTCCAGGCCTGCGGATTTCAGGGCCGCGGCGGTGCGCTTGAGTCCGATGCCGTTGGTCGTGAGCGACATCCTGGGGCGGGGCTCCAGGGTGGCGCACTGTTCGACGATGGAGACGAGCCCGGGGCGCAGCAGCGGCTCGCCACCGGTGAAGCGGACTTCTCGGATGCCGAGGTCGGTGACGGCGATGCGGATGAGCCTGACGATCTCGTCGTCACTCAGCAGTTCCTGCTTGGCCAGCCACTGCAGGCCTTCCTCCGGCATGCAGTAGGTACAGCGCAGGTTGCACTTGTCGGTGAGAGATACACGCAGGTCCGTGGCGACCCTGCCGTAGGTGTCGATGAGCACTGTGGGCCCCCTCCCCCGTGGTGTCCGCGGTTGCGGTCTGACTCCTCCGAGACTACGCGAGACCTGTGACATCGAGGGTGCCCGATTGACACGAGCTGCGGCGGGGCCCCGTCGTAGGTCTCTACGACGGGGCCCCGCCGGGGTGCGGCGTGTGTCAGTGGGCGCCGACGCCGGTGAGGGACTTGACCTCGAGTTCGGCGTACTTGCCCGCGTCCGGCTCCTCCTTGGAGAGGAGCGAGCCGATCCAGCCGAGCAGGAAGCCCAGCGGGATGGAGACGAGGCCCGGGTTCTCCAGGGGGAACCAGGCGAAGTCGACCTCCGGGAACATCGAGGTGGCCTTCCCGGAGACGACGGGGGAGAACAGCACCAGGAAGACGGACGAGAAGAGTCCGCCGTAGATGGACCACAGCGCGCCCTGGGTGGTGAACCGCTTCCAGAAGAGGCTGTAGAGGATGGTCGGCAGGTTGGCCGACGCGGCGACGGCGAAGGCCAGGGCGACGAGCCCTGCCACGTTCAGGTCGCGGGCCATCGCGCCGAGGGCGATGGAGACGACGCCGATGGCGACGGTGGCCCACTTCGCGGCGCGCATCTCCTCCTTCTCCGTGGCCTTCCCCTTGCGGATGACGTTGGCGTAGATGTCATGGGCGAAGGAGGACGAGGACGCGAGGGTGAGGCCCGCGACGACGGCGAGGATCGTGGCGAAGGCGACGGCCGAGATCACAGCGAGCATGATCGCGCCGCCCGTGGTGCCTACCCCGCCGAGGTACTCGGCGAGCTGGGGTGCCGCCGCGTTGCCCGCCGGGTTCTTCGCCTTGATCTCCTCCGGTCCGATCAGTGCCGCGGCGCCGAAGCCGAGGGCGATCGTCATCAGGTAGAAGGAGCCGATGATGCCGATGGCCCAGTTGACGGACTTCCGGGCGGCCTTGGAGGTCGGCACCGTGTAGAAGCGGATCAGGATGTGCGGCAGACCTGCGGTTCCCAGGACCAGGGCGATGCCGAGGGAGATGAAGTCCAGCTTGGTGATCGCGTCCGCGCCGTACTTGAGGCCGGGCTCGAGGAACGCCTTCGCGTCGCCCTGCTGTCCGGCGAGACTCTTCTCGGCCGCGGTGCCCAGCAGGTCGGAGATGTTGAAGTTGAACTTCCACAGCACCATGAACGTCATCAGCAGGGCGCCCGCGATGAGCAGCACGGCCTTGACCATCTGCACCCAGGTGGTGCCCTTCATGCCGCCGATGGTGACGTAGAGGATCATGAGCACGCCGACCAGCGCCACGATGACGATCTTGCCCGCGTCGCTGGTGATACCGAGCAGCAGCGAGACGAGGACGCCCGCGCCCGCCATCTGCGCCAGCAGGTAGAAGATCGACACGACGATGGTGGAGGCGCCCGCGGCGGTACGGACCGGCCTCTGCCGCATCCGGTACGCGAGGACGTCACCCATGGTGTAGCGGCCGGAGTTGCGCAGCGGTTCCGCGACGAGCAGCAGTGCCACCAGCCAGGCGACGAGGAAGCCGATGGAGTAGAGGAAGCCGTCGTACCCGAAGAGCGCGATGGCACCGGCGATGCCGAGGAAGGACGCCGCGGACATGTAGTCGCCGGAGACGGCGAGGCCGTTCTGGAAGGCGGTGAACTGGCGTCCGCCCGCGTAGAAGTCGGAGGCGCTCTTGGTCTGCCGCCCCGCCCAGACGGTGATGGCCAGGGTCGCGGCGACGAAGACCGCGAAGAGGCTGATGATCAGCGGCCGGTGCTCGGTCGTGGACGAGGCGGCGAGCTGGATCGCGGGGTGCGAGTGGTATACGGCGCTCATGCGTCGGCCTCCATACGGGACTTGATGGCCTCCGCCTTGGGGTCGAGCTTCGCCGAGGCGTGGCGCGAGTAGAGCCAGGCGATGAGGAACGTGGTGGCGAACTGGGCGAGGCCGAAGACGAAGGCCACGTTGAAGTTGGCGACGACGACGGTGCCCATGAGGCCGCCGGCGTAGCTGGACAGCAGCACGTACAGCAGGTACCAGGCGATGAAGCCGACGGTCAGAGGAAAGGCGAAGGAGCGCTGTGAGCGGCGCAGTTCGGCGAACTCCGCGCTCTTCTGCACCTCGAGGAATGCCTCGGTCGTGGGCTGGGCGGGACTGTCGTCCGTTGTGCCCGGGGGCGGCGGTGCATCGGTAGCCACGGATTCTCCTCGCGACGCGGGTGCGGTGGTCTCGGCAGTGGTTTTCACAGGGAGTCCTCTGGGTGGTGGGGGGTTGGCGTGCGACTCCCTGACAACGGCACGGAGAGCACGGCGAAGCGGTTCATCGCAGATTCGCCGTTCTCGGACCCACCTCCGCGGATACGCCTCTCCGAGATCACACCTCGAACTCACTTGCCCTTATTCATTGATGCGGCGGCATGATCGGCGATAACTTCACTCGTTATGTACCCGGCCGGACACGCCGTGTGTCCGGCCGCAGGCACGGATGATGTGGAGAACCCATGGCTCATCTGGCATCCAGACGGACACGCGCACTCACGCTGCCCGTCGGACTGGCCCTCACGGCCTCGCTCGGTTTCCTTCCGGGGACCGCGACGGCCGCTCCGGCCCAGGAGCCGACCGCGGCGGTGTCGACCGACGGCCCGAAGCTGTCGTACGTCGTGAACACGCGGGCCGGTCACGGCACCGTCAAGCAGGTGAGGAAGGCGATAGCCAAGGCCGGCGGCACCGTCGTGTCGTCGTACGACAGGATCGGCGTCATCGTCGTCCACTCGCAGAACCCGGACTTCGGCCCGACGATCCGCAAGGCCAAGGGCGTTCAGTCGGCGGGGTCCACGCGCACCAGCCCGATCCTCCCGCAGGCCACCAAGGACGTGGGGGTCGAGCAGCCGCTCACGGCCGGACAGGCCGAGGCCGCCGCGGCGGACGCGAAGGCCGGTCAGGACCCGCTGGAGCCCCTGCAGTGGGACCTGCCCGCCATCAAGGCGGACAAGGCGCACCAGAAGTCGCTCGGCAGCAGCAGGGTCACGGTCGCCGTCATCGACACGGGTGTGGACGACACGCACCCGGACCTGGCGCCCAACTTCGACCGCGCGGCGTCGGTGAACTGTGTGTCCGGCGCGCCGGACACGACGGACGGCGCCTGGCGGCCCGCCGCCGGTGAGAGCCCCCACGGCACGCACGTCGCGGGCACCATAGCCGCGGCGAAGAACGGTGTCGGCGTCACCGGCACCGCGCCCGGCGTGAAGGTCTCCGGCATCAAGGTGTCCACGCCGGCCGGCTTCTTCTACACCGAGGCGGTCGTCTGCGGCTTCATGTGGGCCGCGGACCACGGTGTCGATGTGACGAACAACAGCTATTACACGGACCCGTGGATGTTCAACTGCACGAACGATCCGGACCAGGGCGCCCTGGTCGACGCGATCACCCGGGCGACCCGTTACGCGGAGAGCAAGGGCACCGTGAACGTCGCGGCCTCGGGCAACTCCCGGTTCGACCTGGCGTCCGACGCGATCGAGGACGCGAGCAGCCCGAACGACACCGAACCGGTCACCCGGACCATCGACCCGAGCCTCTGCCCCGACATCCCGACGCAGCTCCCGGGCGTCGTGACAGTCTCGGCGACCGGCGCCAAGGGCCTCAAGTCCTCGTACTCCAACTACGGTCTCGGCGTCATCGACGTGGCTGCCCCGGGCGGCGACTCGACGATCTACCAGACGCCCGAAGCCCCTGCCACCAGCGGCCTGATCCTGTCCACGCTGCCCGGCGGCGGGTTCGGCTACATGGCCGGTACGTCCATGGCGTCCCCGCACGTCGCGGGCGTCGCGGCGCTGATCAAGTCGACCCACCCGTACGCCTCCGCGCGCACGGTGAAGGCACTCCTGACGCACCAGGCGGACGCCAAGGCCTGTGGCGCCCCGTACGACATCAACGGTGACGGAACGATCGACGCGGTCTGTGAGGGCGGCACGAACTACAACGGCTTCTACGGAGCCGGTGTCGTGGACGCGCTCGACGCGGTCCGCAGGTAACACCTGCGCCAAGGCGTGAGGAGGGGCCGGGGACTCAGTCCCCGGCCCCTCCTGCGCTCCGGGAAGCGGCTACGGCTTGATGAGCACCTTGAGTGCCGTGCGCTCGTCCATCGCCTTGTAGCCACCGGGGACCCCGTCCAGTCCGATGCTCAGGTCGAAGACGGGAGAGGGGTCGATCGTGCCGTCCAGCACGTCGGGGAGCAGTTCCGGGATGTACGTGCGCACGGGGGCCACGCCGCCGCGCAGCGCGATGTTCCGGTCGAACATGACACCGAGGTCGAGTCCGGTACCGCTGCCGTGCGGGACGCCGACGTACCCGACGGAGCCGCCGTCGCGGACGATGCCGAGGGCCGTACGCATCGACTGCTCGGTGCCGACCGCCTCGATCACCCCGTGGGTGCCCTCGCCCCGGGTCAGTTCACGCACGGCGGCGACGGCGGCCTCGCCGCGCTCGGCGACGACGTCCGTGGCGCCGAAGGCGCGGGCGATGTCGGTACGGGCCTCGTGGCGGCCCAGCGCGATGATCCGCTCGGCCCCGAGGCGCTTGGCGGCCATGACACCGCACAGGCCGACCGCACCGTCACCGACGACCGCGACGGTGCTGCCGGGCTTCACCCCCGCGCCGATCGCGGCGTGGTGCCCGGTGCCGAGGACGTCGGAGAGTGCCAGGAGCGCAGTGAGCAGCCGGTCGTCGGAGGCGGCTGCCGCCGGCAGCTTGACGAGGGTGCCGTCGGCGAACGGGACCCGCACGGCCTCGCCCTGGCCGCCGTCGGATCCGACCGATCCCCAGAATCCGCCCTGGGCGCAGGACGTGGTGAGGCCCTCCGTGCAGTAGGCGCACGTGCCGTCGGACCAGACGAACGGGGCGACGACGAGGTCGCCGACGGCGAAGCCGTTGACCGCGGAGCCCGCCTCCTCGACGATGCCGAGGAATTCGTGGCCGATGCGCTGGCCGGGCTGCCGGGCGGATTCGCCGCGGTAGGCCCACAGGTCGCTGCCGCAGATACAGGCCCGCAGGACCCGCAGGACCACGTCGGTCGGCTGCTGGACCGTCGGGTCCGGTACCTCCTCGACGCGGATGTCGTGGGGGGCATGGATCACGGTGGCGCGCATGCGTGGGGGTCCTCGCTCGTCTCAGATGCTGATACTCCCCTCACGGTACGCCCCGCGGGCCGGGCCGGCGGAATCACCTGGGCTGGCGAGCGCTCCCGTGGTGAGCAGGTACTGCGCGGCCAGATACGTCAGCATGATCCAGAAATCGTGGACGGGCAGCTGCGGCCAGTCGGCGATACCGGTCGCGATGAGCGCGTCGGAGAGCAGGAAGAGCGCGCCGCCGAGTGTCGCGTACCGGCCGAGGATGCCGGCCCGCCAGGCCATGGTGGTGAGGAGCAGGCTGTAGCCGGTCAGCGGGATCCGCAGGTCCGCGGGCAGGCCGGGCCAGAGCAGGACGAGGAAGGTCGCGAGGACGGCGGCGTAGGCGAGGCCGGCCGGGCGGGAGGCCCGGGCACGTCCGAAGAGCCACAGGTAGCAGAGGTGGCCTGCGGCGAAGGAGCCCATCCCGGCGAGGAAGGCCACCTCCGCGTCGGGCATCAGCAGGACGTCCCCGCCCCAGCCGAGGAGCAGCGCGGCGATGAGCAGCCGGGGGCCTCCCCGGGCGGCGGCGTAGGCGGCGAGCAGAGGCATCAGCAGTGGCTTGGTGGCCAGGTGGACGGTGTCGGTACCGGCGAGGAGCCCGGCCAGGTGGAGGGCGGCGACGGCGAGGAAGGCCGCGAGCAGCGGGCGGACGAGCCGGGGCGCGCCGGGGCGGGGGCTCATCCGGTGCGCTCCGCGGAGGTGCGCGGCTGTACGGGGGCTGCTGCGGGGGCCCTGCCCGCGGGCTGCCAGCCCGGGCCGCGGAAGACCCGGCCCGCCCGCTCGCTCCAGGTGTCCGCCGCCCGTACGTCCCGGGCTATGGCCGCGTACTCATGGGTCGCGACGCGGAACGGGTTGCTGGTGGCGATGTTCTTGGTGAGGCCGAAGACGGGCCGTTCGGTCTCCGCGGTGAAGGAGCCGAAGAGCCGGTCCCAGATGATCAGGATCCCGCCGAAGTTCCGGTCGAGGTAGCCGCCCTGGGAGGCGTGGTGCACCCGGTGGTGCGAGGGCGTGTTGAGCACGTACTCGAAGGGGCGGGGCAGCCTGTCGATCCGTTCGGTGTGCACCCAGAACTGGTAGACGAGATTGGCCGAGGAGCAGAAGGCGAGCGCCGCCGGGTGGACGCCGCAGGCGATGAGCGGGACGTAGAAGGGCCAGACGGTCAGCGAGGTCCAGGGCTGGCGCAGCGCGGTGGTGAGGTTGAACTTCCGGCTGGAGTGGTGGACCACGTGGCAGGCCCAGAGGATCCGTATGACGTGGTGGCCGCGGTGGGACCAGTAGTAGAAGAAGTCCTGCGCGAGCAGCATCAGCAGGATCGTCCACCACAGGACGGGTACGCGCAGCGGGGTCAGTTCGTACACCGCGGCGTAGATCGCGACGATGGGGATCTTCCACAGCAGGTCGAAGGCCAGGCTGCCGAGGCCCATGGTGACGCTGGTGGCGGCGTCCTTGGCGTCGTACCCGGCGGCGTCCTCGTCCGGGTGAAGCCGGTGGACCACCATTTCGAGGACGGTGAGCAGGACGAAGGCCGGGATCGACCACAGCACGACATCGGGCAGGTTCGGCTCCATGCGAGCACCGTAGAGCTGCGGGGCGGCCGGGGCTAGACGTTGTTACCCACAAGTATGCGAGACGTGATGTCAGCAGCTGTTGGCGGGTTCCGCCAAGTGCCGGTCCGCGTCAGATCCCCGCAGCCCCCAGCAACGCCCCCGCACCGTAGGTCACCGCCATCGCCACCGCTCCCCCGCCCATGTTCCGCAGCACCGCACGCCCCACCGCCGCGTCGCTGAGCCGCGCACTCCACCAACCGGTGAGCGCCAGGGCCGCGAGGACCGACACCACCGTGACCGCGAACCGCACCGAGGAGGGCGGCAGCACGATCGCCAGCAGGGGCAGCAGCGCACCCGCCGTGAACGCCAGGAAGCTCGCACCCGCCGCGTGCCACGGGTTCGTCAGCTCGTCCGGGTCGATGCCCAGCTCGACCTCCGCGTGGGCGCGCAGCGCATCGCGCTCCGTGAGCTGGACGGCCGCCTCGCGGGCCACCTTCGCACTCAACCCCTTCTCTTCCAACAGTCCGGTCAGTTCGACGAGTTCGGCCTCCGGGGTCTCCTCCAGCTCGCGCTTCTCCGTGGCCAGCGCCGCCTTCTCGGAATCGCGCTGGGTGGACACCGATACGTACTCGCCGGCCGCCATCGACATGGATCCCGCGAGCAGCCCGGCCAGACCCGCCGTCAGCAGGGCGGCCCTGTCATCCGTCGCCCCGGCGACGCCGACGACGAGGCCCGCGGTGGAGACCACACCGTCGTTGGCACCGAGGACCGCGGCCCGCAGCCAGTTGAGCCGGACACCCAGTCCGTTTTGATGGGGTTCGTCGTGAGTCTGCGCCTGTGTGTCCGTCACCTCGGGAGGGTCTCACCGCGAGGTCGCCCACCGCACCCCGACCCGCCTGTCCACCGGCTCGGCCAACTGCTCGGCAGCCGCTCCGGGTTCGCGGTCCGGAGGCGCCCGAATAGGGCACTGTCGGTCGCGGCCCGTATTCTCTGTGACCATGCTCGACGACCGCCAGACCGCAACGCCGTGGCCGACCGCCTACCCCCAGGGGTACGCGGTCGTCGACGTGGAGACCACGGGACTCGCCCGCGACGACCGGATAGTGTCCGCGGCCGTCTACCGCCTGGACGCCCTGGGCAACGTCGAGGACCACTGGTACACGCTGGTGAACCCCCAGAGGGATCCGGGGCCCGTCTGGATCCATGGCCTGACCAGCGCCGTCCTGGAGGGCGCACCGCTCTTCCCGGAGGTGGCCGCGCAGCTGTCCGAGCGGCTCGCCGGCCGGGTGCTCGTCGCGCACAACGCGGCGTTCGACTGGTCGATGCTCGCCCGGGAGTACGCGCGCGCGGCGGTCATCGCGCCCGTCGAGCAGCGGCTGTGCACCATCGCGCTCTCCAAGGAGCTCCGGCTCCCCCTCCCCAACCACAAGCTGGAGTCGCTCGCCGCGCACTTCGGCGTGGTGCAGCAGCGGGCGCACCATGCGCTGGACGATGCCCGGGTGCTGGCCGAGGCCTTCCGGCCGAGTCTGCACGCGGCGGCCCGGGACGGGATGCGGCTGCCCCTGCTGGAGTGCCGGCCGCTGACCGAGTGGTCCGACTCCCCCGTCACCCCGCGCATCGGCTACCAGGCGTCGCACGGCCAGGGCAGCTGGCGGCCCGCGCGTAAGCGCCCCGCGTGCCCGTACCCGAATCCGGGGCGGTACGAGTCGGACAAACCCCTCATGCAGGGGATGCGGGTGGCGTTCTCCGGAGACACCTCGATCGACCGCGAGCTGCTGGAGGACCGGGCCGTGGAAGCGGGCCTGCACGTGGCGACCGGCGTCTCCCGGCTCACGAGTCTGCTCGTCAGCAACGATCCGGACGCGGCGACGTCGAAGACGGTGAAGGCGAAGTCGTTCGGCACGCCGATCCTGGAGGAGAGCGCCTTCACCCATCTGCTGCGGGACGTGGCACCGGCGCGCTCAAGGATCCTGCCGCCGCCGTCATCGGAGTGAACCGGGCGCGACTCGCCCGCCACCCGCTCGCCCGCCGCCGTCCTCTCGTCCGACCCTGTGGCGCATGGCACGTTGCGAGGTTTGCGGAAACGACTACGGGATGTCCTTCGAGGTGCACGCGCAGGGCGCGGTGCACGTCTTCGACTGCTTCTCCTGCGCCATCCACCGCATGGCACCCATCTGTGAGCACTGCCGGGTCCAGGTGATCGGCCAGGGCGTCGAGGTCGACGGCCACTGGTACTGCGGCGGACACTGCGCCCGGGCCGAGGGAAGGGCGGGCATCGTGGACAAAGTGTGACGGTCCGCCCCGGCACCCCGGGGACCCCTGCGTGCTGCACCCCATGACCCCGGTTGTACGGTCATGGGGTGTACCGCTTCCTGTTGACCCGGCAGTGGGTGATTCTCACCCTCCTCGTCCTCGTCCTGATTCCCACGATGGTCGAGCTCGGTTTCTGGCAGCTGCACCGGCATCAGCACCGCGTCGCGCAGAATGCGCTGATCTCGCAGAACCTCGAGGCGAAGCCGGCCCCGGTCTCCCGCCTCACCTCCCCGGGACACACCGTTCCCCGTTCCGACTACTGGCGGGCGGTGACGGCCACCGGCACGTTCGACACCGCGCACGAGGTGGTCGTACGGCGCCGTACCTCGAAGGACGAGCGCATCGGCGTCCACGTCCTGACCCCGCTGGACCTCAAGGGCGGCGGCACCGTGCTGGTCAACCGCGGGTGGGTTCCCTCGGCCGACAGCCAGCAGGCCTTCCCGCAGGTCCCGGCCCCGCCCCGGGGCGAGGTCACGGTCACCGGCCGGCTGAAGGCCGACGAGACGACGGGCGCCAGTGGCATCAAGGACCTGGCGGGTCTGCCCGACCGCCAGGTGATGCTCATCAACAGCGCCCAGCAGTCACAGCTTCTCGGCAGGCCCGTCCTCGGCGGATATCTCGAACTGACCGCTCCCGAACCGGCCGACGGTACCCCCGAGATGATCCCCGCCCCCGACGACAGCTCCATCGGCTCGCACATGGCCTACGCCGTCCAGTGGTGGCTCTTCGCCGCCGGCGTGCCCGTCGGCTGGGTGATTCTCGTACGGCGCGAGAAGCACGACCGCGAACAGGCGGCGCGGGAGAGCGAGACGGCCGGGGAGCCCGCGCCCGTCTCCGTGTAGCCCACGCTCGTCTCCGTGTAGCCCGCACCCCGTCTCCGTGGAGCGCGCCCGTCTCCGTGTAGCGCGTCACGGTGGCGTGTTGGGCCCGGCAGGGCTGCTTAACGGGGCCCAGGTTCGGGAAGACGCCAGAGCGTGACCCCACGTATCGAGGACTACGCACTCATCGGCGATCTCCAGACCGCCGCCCTGGTCGGCAGGAACGGTTCTGTCGACTGGCTGTGCCTGCCCCGCTTCGACTCGGGCGCCTGCTTCGCCGCCCTTCTCGGCGACGAGGACAACGGCCACTGGCGCATCGCCCCCCAGGGCACGAGCGGCGCCGACACCTGCACCCGGCGCGCGTACGCGGGCGACTCCCTGGTGCTGGAGACGTTCTGGGAGACCAGGACCGGCACGGTCAAGGTCATCGACTTCATGCCGCAGCGCGACAAGGCACCCGACGTCATGCGTATCGTCGAGGGGGTCAGCGGCAGTGTCGACATGAGCTCCGTCCTGCGGCTTCGCTTCGATTTCGGTTCCGTGGTGCCGTGGATGCGCCGCTCGCACGGCCACCGGGTGGCCGTCGCCGGGCCCGACTCCGTCTGGCTGCGCAGCGAGCCGCCGGTCAAGACCTGGGGCCAGCAGTTCAGCACGTGCTCCTCGTTCACCGTCGCCGAGGGGGAGAAGGTGGCGTTCGTCCTCACCTGGCATCCTTCGCACGCCCCGCGTCCGAAGCTGATCGATCCGTTCGAGGCGCTGAAGCACACCCTCACCGACTGGGCGAAGTGGTCGGCGCGATGCACCTACCAGGGCAGGCACCGGGAAGCCGTGCTCCGCTCCCTGATCACCCTGAAGGCACTCACCTACGCGCCCACCGGCGGAATCGTCGCGGCCCCCACCACCTCGCTGCCGGAGGAGATCGGCGGCGTACGGAACTGGGACTACCGCTACTGCTGGCTGCGGGACTCCACTCTCACACTGGCCGCCATGGTCGCGGCCGGCTACCTGGAGGAGGCGGCCGCCTGGCGGGACTGGCTGCTGCGGGCCGTCGCCGGCGACCCGGCGGACCTGCAGATCATGTACGGACTCGCGGGCGAGCGCAGACTCCCGGAATCCGAGCTCCCGTGGCTGAGCGGTTACGAACAGTCCCGGCCGGTGCGTACGGGCAACGCGGCGGTACGGCAGCGGCAGCTCGATGTGTACGGCGAGGTCATCGACTCGCTCAGGGTGGCCCATGAGGCCGGACTCGACAGCAAGCCGCACGCGTGGAACCTGCAGCTCAGTCTGCTCGGCTTCCTGGAATCCACCTGGCGCGAACCCGACGAGGGCCTGTGGGAGGTCCGCGGGCAGCGCCGCCACTTCGTCCACTCCAAGGTGATGGCCTGGGTGGCCGCCGACCGCGCGGTGCTCAGCCTGGAGGAGAACCCCGAGCTGCCGGGCGACGCGGACCGCTGGCGGGCGATGCGGGACGCCGTGCACGCGGAGGTGTGCGAGAAGGGCTATGACCCCGTACGCAATACGTTCACCCAGTACTACGGCTCCCAGGAGCTCGATGCCTCCACCCTCCTCATCCTGCGGACCGGCTTCCTGCCGCCCGACGACCCCCGGGTCATCGGCACGGTCGATGCCGTACGGGTCGGGCTCGCCCGCGACGGTCTGATCCGCCGCTACAGCACCGAGGGCGTTTCCGTGGACGGTCTGCCCGGCGACGAAGGGGCGTTCATCGCCTGCTCGTTCTGGCTGGTCGACGCACTGCTGCGGATCGGCAGGACGGACGACGCCGAGGAAATGTTCGAGCGGCTGCTGGAACTGCGCAACGACGTGGGGCTGCTGGCCGAGGAGTACGACACGGTGGCCGGGCGCCAGCTCGGCAACTACCCGCAGGCGTTCAGCCACATCGGGCTGGTGAACAGCGCGGTCGACCTCGCCCGGCAGGACGCGGCAGGATAGGGCCATGGATCTAGGACTGAAGGACCGCGTCTACATCGTCACGGGTGCGACCCGTGGGCTGGGCCGTGCGACCGCGCAGGCGCTGGTCACCGACGGCGCGAAGGTGATCATTACCGGCCGGGACGAGAAGGGGGCCGCGGCGGCCGCCGCGGACCTGGGGCCCGGCGCCCTCGGCCTCGCCGCCGACAACGCCGACCCCACGGCCGCGCGGCGCCTGGTGGACGCCGCGAAGGAACGCTTCGGCAGGCTGGACGGCATCCTCATCAGCGTCGGCGGACCCGCACCCGGCTTCGCCGCCGACAACACGGACGATCAGTGGCAGACCGCGTTCGAGTCGATCTTCCTCGGTGCCGTGCGGCTGGCCCGTACGGCGGCTGCCGCACTGGGCGAGGGCGGTGTCATCGGCTTCGTCCTGTCCGCTTCGGTGCACGAGCCGATTGCCGGGCTCACCATCTCCAACGGCCTGCGCCCCGGCCTCGCCGGCTTCGCCAAGTCGCTCGCCGACGAGCTGGGCCCGCAGGGTATCCGGGTCGTCGGGGTGCTGCCGTCCCGGATCGAAACGGACCGGTTGCGCGAGCTGGACGCCCTGTCCGGTGACGCGGAGGCGTCCCGCAGGGCGAATGAGGCGCGCATCCCGCTGCGCCGCTACGGCACCCCGGAGGAGTTCGGGAGGACCTCGGCCTTCCTGCTCTCCCCTGCCGCCTCGTATCTGACGGGCATCATGGTGCCCGTCGACGGCGGTGCCCGGCGCGGCTTCTGACGGTCCGGAGCCGACGGCTCCGTCAGCTCACCCGCTCCGCCCGGTGCTTGACCGCCTTGAGCCGCACCTCGGCGGGCAGCTCGTCCAGGCCCGCCGAGGTGCGCGCATGGGCCAGCGCCTCGTCGGCGAGACCTCGCAGAGCCTGGTCCGGGGCGGCGTGCGGCTCCAGCAGCAACCGGACGCGGGCCTGCGGAGCGGTGCGCCGGCCGGTCAGCACGACCTTGGCTTCGGAGACCCCGTCCAGGGTGCGTGCCTCGTTGCCGAGCACGCCCTCCAGGGCCCTGCCCCGCAGGAGCGCGCCCTGGCCGTCGCCGCTGTCGACGAGTACCTCGGCGAGGCGGGCGCGGCGCAGCTGGGCGAGCAGCCACCACAGGGCGAGGACCACCAGGACGGCCAGGCCCGCGATGACGGCCGGCCACCACCAGCCCTCGTCCCGCCAGCGGTACCGGTCGCCCCGGCTGAGCAGCACATCGTCCTTGCCGTCGAAGGGCCACCAGGACGGCACGGACACACCGAGCCCGGTCGCCAGGACTGCCCCGCCCACGACGAGGAGGACGAGCCCGGCCAGAACGAGCAGCACCCGGTTGACGGTTCCGATCACGCGGTTCACCCCTTCTTCGCCGCCCTGCGGACGTGAACGGACAGGCGCGGCGGCCTGGTCAGGCCCAACTCCTTGATTCCCGCTCCCAGCGCGGTGTCCAGGTCGTTGCGTACGTCGTCGAGTTCACGGAAGTGCGACACGGCGCGCACGGCCACCTTGCCGCGTCCCGTGCTGACCCGTACGGACTGCACGCCGGACACCTCCATGGCCCGGTCGCGCAGGACCAGGCCGGCGGCCTTCCGGTCGAGTGCGGCCCGGATTCCGGGGTGGTCGCGGCGCATGGGCAGCAGCGCACGCAGTCCGGGTGTGACGGCCAGCCAGAGCAGCCACAGGCCGATGGCCGCTGCCGCCGCGGAGCCTGCCAGCACCCAGACGTCGTCGAGGTGACGGGTCGCCAGTTCGTCGGCGAGCGAGCGCCGCCACTGCATGGCGGGGTGACCGGTCCGTACCGCCGCGATGTCGTAGAGCAGGAGCCCGGCGCCGCCCAGGACCACGAGGCCGACGAGTGTGGCGGGGATCCGGCGCTCGGACCGGAACCGGCCGACGTGACCGCCGGGCCGGTCGGGTCCGGGAACGGGGTCGTAGGAGGAGCCCGACGCGGACTGGTCCATGTCGAGTACGCCTGTGGGTGCCGCGGACTCCGCGGCGGGCAGGCGCTGTGTGCTGTTCTCCGGGTCCTGGGGCTCGCTCATCGGATGCTCCCCTCCGGCTTCGCGCCCGCTCCTGCGGGATGCAGCCGCTCGACCTGCACGGCGACTTCGGGCACCTCCATGCCCGCCAGTGCTTCTACCCGCTCCGTGACGCGGCGACGCACCGCTCCGCACTGGCGGCCGATATCACTGGGGTATCCGAGCTCGAGGCTGACCCGCACCCGGGCGGTGTCCCGGTGCACGGTGACCGTGGCGCTCGGCGGCGCGCCGTCCTCGGGCGGCTTGTCGACCGCCTCCTTCGCCGCCTGCGCGGCGATCTTCGCGACGACCCGGTCGGCGATCCGGGTCTCCCCGCGCTCCGCGGCAGCGACCCGGACTGTCACCGCCGTCACCGTCGCCGGTCGCCGCGATCGCGACTGCGGAAGAAGTCGCCGGGTTCAAGATCGCCGTCCAGGAACCGGCCGGCGATGAAGCCGACCGCGCCCAGGGCGGCCACCAGCAGAAAGGCCCCGAACCCACCGAAGTATCCGGCGAAACCGAGCGCCATGCCGGCCAACAGGCCGGCCACAGCCATGCTCATCGTGCGCTCCTCAACTGCCTCATGGGGGAGGGAGGTCTACTGCAGACGTGGCTCGGGCTCGGGCTCGTCCTCCTCGTCGGGCAGTTTGACATCGCTGACCGCGATGTTGACCTCGACGACTTCGAGTCCGGTCATGCGCTCGACGGCGGCGACGACGTTCTCACGCACATCGCGGGCCACGTCGGCGATCGATACGCCGTAGTCGACGACGATCTCCAGGTCGAGGGCGGTCTGGGACTCGCCGACCTCCGCCTTGACGCCGCGGGTCACGGACTTGCCTCCGCCCGGGACCCGGTCGCGTACGGCGCCGAAGGTCCGGGAGAAGCCGCTGCCCATCGCGTGGACGCCCACGACGTCGCGCGCGGCCATTCCGGCGATCTTCTCGACGACACCGTCGGCGATCGTCGTGCGGCCGCGGGTGGCGGGGGCTCCCCCGCCGCGCTTGGCGAGCGGATTCTTCCTGCCGTCGTCCCCGCCGGGCACACCGCCGGGGTTGTCGGGCCGGTTCCGCTGTGGGGTCTCGGTCATCGCCGCTCTTCCCTTCGGGGCAGGATTGGACTTCCGTCGCCCACAGTAAGTGCGCTTTCCCCGTCCCGCGCCGTGGATGCGGCAGGGTGGGGGAATGACAACGGCTGACAGCCCGCACCGGGCCGACGGATGGACCGCTGCGGTACGGCAACGGCTGGGTCTGGGCCGGTTGGTCCCTCTGGGCGGCCCCGCCGACGGCGCCTGGATCGCGGAACGGGCGGCGGCGGCCGTTCTGCGGGAGGCCGCGACCGGTTCGGGGGCGGTGCTGGGGCGGCTCAGGATCGCCGGTTCCGACGCGGACAGCGCGCCGGAGCCGGTGGTGCCTCCTCCGCCCGGCGCGCTGCCGCCGGGGCCGTTGCGGATCGAGGCGGACTTCTCCACGACGGCGCAGCGTCCGCTGCACGTCACCGCGGACGCGTTGCGCTCCGTGTTGCTCATCGCGGCGTCCGCACGACTGGGCATGGACGTCGCCGAGGTGGATCTTCGGGTGACGGAGCTGCTGGAGGCGGAGCCCGAGCCCGCCGCGGTTCCGCAGGCCGAGGTGCACAGGGCCGAGCCGGACGGGGTGGCGGGTGCCGCGGCCGCCGGGGTGCCCGGCGTGGTCTCGCTGACGCGGGTGCTGGGCGGCGCGGTGCACTCCGGCGACGGCCACGTCAGGGTGGAGCTGGCGACGGCCGGGGACCACCGTGCGCTCGACGTGGCGCAGGCCGTGCGCGAGGCGGTGGCCTGTGCCGTGGAGGGCCGGCCATCCGTCGCCGTACTGGTCACGGCCGTGGTGGGGCAGGGCTGACCCCGCCCCCGGGCAGGGGCGGGGCCGGGTCCGGGCGGTTCAGTCGGTGACGCCGGCGAGGTCGCGCAGTCGGCGGCCCTGTGCGGCGCGCTCGGCGGTGCGCTGCTCCTCGTATGTGCGGGAGACGGCGCCGCTCAGCAGGGCCTTGGTCTCGATGACCGCGTCGCGCGGGGCGGCGAGCAGTGCTGCGGCCAGGTCGCGGGCTGCCGCGTCCAGTTGGTCGGCGGGGACCACGAGGTTGGCGAGGCCGGTGCGCTCGGCCTCCTCGGCGTGCACGAAGCGGCCGGTGGCGCAGATCTCGAGCGCGCGGGCGTACCCCACGAGGTTCACCAGGGGGTGGGTGCCCGTGAGGTCGGGGACGAGACCGAGGCCGGTCTCGCGCATGGCGAACTGCACGTCCTCGGCGGCGATCCGGAGGTCGCAGGCGAGGGCGAGCTGGAAGCCGGCGCCGATCGCGTGGCCCTGGACGGCCGCGATCGACACGATGTCGTTGCGGCGCCACCAGGTGAACCCTTCCTGGTACTCGGCGATGGTCGCGTCGAGGTCGGCCTCGGAGCCGCGCGCCATGTCGAGGAAGGACGGCTCACCGTCGAACCCCTCGGGGGTGAACGCCTGCCGGTCGAGGCCCGCGGAGAAGGACTTGCCCTCGCCACGCAGCACGACGACCCGCACGTTGCCGGGCAGTACCCGTCCGGCCTCTGCCAACGCCCGCCACAGAGCGGGAGACTGAGCGTTGCGCTTGGCCGGGTTGGTGAGCGTCACCGTGGCAACCGCGTCATCGACGGTGAGCCGTACGCCGTCCTTGTCGAGCACAGAGTCGAGCGAGGTCATGGGGCGCCTCCGGATCGGGTGCAGTCAGCACTTACTGGCAAGTACTGAACAGTAACCACCCGGACGACCTGACGATCGGCCGGGTGGCCACCCGGTGTTCCGGTGAGCCCCGGGGGTCGGCACACGCCTGCCCCGGACCGCTGCCCGCCGTCAGGCCGTAGCGGCCTTCTTGCCTCGTGTCGCTCCGCCGCGTCCCCGCAGCGTCACTCCGGACTCGCTGAGCATCCGGTGGACGAACCCGTAGGAGCGGCCGGTTTCCTCGGCCAGCGCCCGGATGCTCGCACCGGAGTCGTACTTCTTCTTCAGGTCTGCCGCGAGCTTGTCGCGCGCGGCGCCGGTTACCCGGCTGCCCTTCTTCAGAGTCTCGGCCACCCGTGCCTCCTCAAGGAAGTGCGCTCTGGACTCTCATGATCACCCCTCCTGGGCTTCCTGGCCACCCATTCGGCAAGGTCCGTCCGACCGGTTTCCGGGTCCTGAAGCGGGGAGACACAAGTGGAATCCAGCATTCCGAGGGGTTGTGGAGGCCCACGGGGCGGCTGTCCGGAAGAACGGCCAGGTCAGGGCCGTACGGGGTGAGTCGCCCCAAATGGGTGCCCCTGGCAGGCATCTGCCGGGCGCCGCGCCGGGGTACGAGACCCGCTCACCCAGATGATGGATCACACGTAGGCCGAATGATCCAGACGCAGTGGATCGCCACCATCGCGGCGGGATCGGGCCCGAAGGCCCGGCCCCCGGGATCAGGCCAGGGCCACCAGGTCGCGGTAGTCCGCACCCCAGAGGTCCTCGACCCCGTCGGGCAGCAGGATGATCCGCTCCGGCTGGAGCGCCTCGACGGCGCCCTCGTCGTGGGTGACGAGCACGACCGCGCCCTTGTACGTGCGCAGCGCGCCGAGGATCTCCTCGCGGCTGGCCGGGTCGAGGTTGTTCGTCGGCTCGTCCAGGAGCAGCACGTTGGCGGACGAGACGACCAGGGTCGCCAGGGCGAGCCGGGTCTTCTCACCGCCGGAGAGCACTCCCGCGGGCTTGTCGACGTCGTCGCCGGAGAAGAGGAAGGAGCCGAGCGTCTTGCGGACCGCGACGAGGTCGAGGTCGGGCGCCGCGGAGCGCATGTTCTCCAGGACGGTGCGGTCCGGGTCGAGGGTCTCGTGCTCCTGGGCGTAGTAGCCGAGCTTGAGCCCGTGCCCCTCGATGATGTCGCCGGTGTCGGGCTTCTCGGCACCGCCGAGGAGGCGCAGCAGCGTGGTCTTGCCCGCACCGTTGAGGCCGAGGATGACGACGCGGGAGCCCTTGTCGATGGCGAGGTCGACGTCGGTGAAGATCTCGAGCGACCCGTACGACTTGGAGAGGCCCTCCGCCATCAGCGGGGTCTTGCCGCACGGCGACGGGTCGGGGAAGCGCAGCTTGGCGACCTTGTCGGAGACCCGGACGGCCTCCAGGCCCGAGAGCAGCCGGTCGGCGCGCTTGGCCATGTTCTGCGCGGCGACGGTCTTGGTGGCCTTGGCGCGCATCTTGTCGGCCTGCGCGTTGAGTGTCGCGGCCTTCTTCTCGGCGTTCTGGCGCTCGCGCTTGCGGCGCTTCTCGTCCGCCTCGCGCTGCTGCTGGTAGAGCTTCCAGCCCATGTTGTAGACGTCGATCTGCGCGCGGTTGGCGTCGAGGTAGAAGACCTTGTTGACCACCGTCTCGACGAGCTCGACATCGTGGGAGATCACGATGAAGCCGCCGCGGTAGGTCTTGAGGTAGTCGCGCAGCCAGACGATCGAGTCCGCGTCCAGGTGGTTGGTGGGCTCGTCGAGGAGCAGGGTGTCGGCGTCCGAGAACAGGATGCGGGCCAGCTCGACACGGCGGCGCTGACCACCGGAGAGCGTGTGCAGGGGCTGGCCGAGCACCCGGTCGGGCAGGCTGAGCGCGGCGGCGATGGTGGCGGCCTCGGCCTCGGCGGCGTATCCGCCCTTGGTGAGGAACTCCGTCTCCAGGCGCTCGTACTTCTTCATCGCCTTCTCGCGGGTGGCGCCCTGGCCGTTCGCCATCCGCTCCTCGTTCTCCCGCATCTTGCGCAGGATCGCGTCGAGTCCGCGGGCGGACAGGATGCGGTCGCGGGCCAGGACCTCGAGGTCACCGGTGCGCGGGTCCTGCGGGAGGTAGCCGACCTCGCCGGAGCGCGTGATGGTGCCGCCCGCCGGGGTTCCCTCACCGGCGAGGCACTTGGTGAGGGTGGTCTTGCCCGCTCCGTTGCGGCCGACCAGACCGATGCGGTCGCCCTTGGCGATACGGAAGGAGGCGGACTCGATGAGGATGCGGGCGCCGGCGCGCAGCTCGATGCCGGAAGCGGTGATCACGGAAAAACTCCAGGGCGGTATGGACGGCGGAGGGACGGTAACGGACTCACGACTCGACGCCGTCTAATGCACAAGGAGAATTGCCATGGAGCTCATTCTACTGGCGGTGTCCACCTGCTTTTCCGCGTGCTTCCGGCCTGCCACCCCGCGAGCACGGCGCGTCACACAAAAGGGCATCCCCTACCGAACTGTCCGATACTCGGCGCAGGACGGCAAGGGTGCCGTGCCGCAGCCGGAGCAGAGGGTGGTGCGCCCATGCAGTTCGACGACGACGCCGACCTGGACACATCCGAGGTCCGGGATGTGCGCGGCAGCCGGATCCCGGGCGGCAGGGCCACCATGGGCGGCGGCATCGTCGGCATCATCGCGCTGGTCCTGGGGCTCTTCTTCGGCGTCGGCCCGGACCAGCTCGGACTCTCCTCGGGCGACCCCGACACGACGGCGGCCGCGTCGTCAGCCGCCCAGGTCCAGCAGAGCTGCCGGACGGGCGAGGACGCGAACACCAAGGACGACTGCCGGGCCGTGGCGGTGGTCAACAGCGTGCAGGACTACTGGCGCCAGGAATTCGCCCGGAGCGGCGAGACGTACACGCCGGCGCGGACCGTCCTGTTCAGCGACCGGATCGGCACCGCGTGCGGGTCGGCCACCTCGGCGGTCGGGCCGTTCTACTGCCCGGGTGACCGGCAGGTCTATCTGGACCTGGGGTTCTTCGACGAACTGCGCACGACGTTCGGATCGAGCGGCGGGCCGTTCGCCGAGGCGTACGTCGTCGCTCACGAGTACGGCCACCACGTGCAGAACCAGCTGGGCACGCTCAGCAGGGCACAGGACGGGCGGCAGGGCGCCGACAGCAATTCCGTGAAGGTGGAGCTGCAGGCGGACTGCTACGCCGGGGTGTGGGCGAACCACGCGACCACCACTCCCGCCGAGTCGGGGCGCCCCCTGATCACCGAGCTGACGGAGGCGGACATCCGTGACGGCCTGGACGCCGCGGCGGCGGTCGGCGACGACCGCATCCAGGAGAGGTTCCAGGGGAGCGTGAACCCGGAGTCCTGGACGCACGGCTCGTCGGAGCAGCGCCGGCAGTGGTTCACCACCGGATTCCGTACCGGGGACCCGAGCCGCTGCAACACCTTCCGCTGAACCACCGCCCCTGCGGGGGCGCACTGCCGGTGCCCGGTGGAAGACTGAGACACAGATCACAGCGAACCGGTGGGAACGGCTGGAAGAGGGTGAGCGCGATGGCAGGCGCGGGCGGTGCACCGACGATCTACCCGACGGTGCTGTACGACGACGCGAAGGCGGCGATCAGGACGCTGACCCAGGCCCTGGGTTTCACTCAGGAAGCGGTGTACGAGGGGAAGGACGGCAGCGTCCTGCACGCCGAGCTGTCCTGCGGCAACGGCAGGGTGATGCTCGGCTCCAAGGGGGGCGAAGGCGTGTTCGCCAAGGCGATGACGGGGGCGGGACCCGCGGGGGTGTACGTCGTCGTGGACGAGGTGGACGAGCACCACGCGCGGGCCGTGGAGCACGGCGTGGAGATCCTGATGCCGCCCACCGACCAGGACTACGGCTCGCGTGACTACATGGCGCGGGACGCGGAGGGCAATGTCTGGAGCTTCGGGACGTACGCCCCGGGGTCGGCGGGCTGACCGCCTCCCCCGGGGTTCCGCGATCCGTGCTCAGACTCCGCCGGTGTGCACCTGGAAGGCCGCCCGGCGTACGGCCTTGGCGAGGGCCGGGTCGGGGTGGGCGGCGGCCAGGGCGACCAGTACCTGCACGGTGCGCGGGTGTCCGACCGCACGGACCTCGTCGAGCAGGGCCGGGACCGTGCCCTGGACGGCGGAGTCGAGGTGCCGGACCAGGAGTCCGGTCTCGCCGTGATCCGCGACCGCGGCGGCGGTGTCGATCCAGAGCCAGGTGGCTTCCTCACGGCTGAGGACGTCCTGGGCGTCGTCCGGGTCGGCACCCTCGTACTCGGCGAGCCAGAGCAGGGCGTACGGACGCAGCGGCGGTTCGCTGACGACGGTGCGCACCACGGGCTCCGCGGGAGCACCGACGACACGCAGCGCCTCGAAGGCGAGACCGCGCAGCAGGGCGTCCTCGCCGCGGGCGACGGCGAGCAGTTCGGTCACCGCGCTGCCGACGGTCCGGGCGGCGAGCCAGGCCCGGTACTCGATGCGGGCAGGCCCGGGGGTGAGCCGGGCGCAGCCGAGCAGCATGTCGGCGGCGGACTGCTCGATGTTCCCGGCCGGGCTCTGGGCGGCGACGCAGATCTGTTCCAGCTTGACCCATACCGCCCAGTTGCCGAGGGGGGTGAGCGTGGCCTGTCCGGCTCCGAGCGTCAGCGCGCCGACGGCGGCGAGGCCCTCCAGGGCCCAGTCGAGCAGGAGCGCGTTCAGGTCCTCGGGCTGCCCGGTCGCGGGGCTGCCGGGAACGGGCTGCTGCGGCAGCCCGTACGGCACCTCGCACCGCTCCTCGTGGAGTTCCGCGACGCGCTGGCCGAGGAGGTCGAGGAGGGCCGGCACGGTGACGGGGCCGGCGGAGAGCTGCAGGAGCGAGAGCACCTGGGGCACCGCCTCGACGGCTTCGGCGACGGCGGTGGCCTCGATGCCTTCGGGTGCGGCGTGGACGAGCGACCAGGCGTCGAAGAGCGCCACCCAGCCGCGGAGCACGGCGGAGTCGTCCCGGTCCCAGGCACGCAGCCTCCAGCCGGGGCGCGCGGTGTCGCCGTGGAGTTCGATCAGCCCGGCCAGCCTGGCCCGGTCCCAGCCGGTCTGTATCTGGGCGGGGGACAGTTCCAGCGCCGCCGCGGCCTGTTCCAGGGCCTGGGTGGCGAGCGGGGCCGCCCCCGGACCCGTCGCGTCGGCGGCCCAGTGGGCGATCCGGACGGCATGGGCGAGCACGGCCCTGGCCTGGCGTGCCAGTTCCGCAGGGGGCGGTGTGCCCTCGGGTGGGCGGGGGGCCGGCCTGGTGCGCCGGGTGGTCACGGCCTTGCGGGCGGTGGCAAGGGGTCGCGGGCGGACAAGTCGCAGCCTGGAGTCGCGCGGGGTACGGGACGTCACGGGAGCAGTCTTGCCTCTGACGGCCCGAAAGCCCAAACGGAAGCCGGATCCCATGGGTACGGGAAGGTTTCGGGCCCGGTCACCAACCGGG
Organism: Streptomyces sp. NPDC005566; assembly: GCF_040605575.1. Classification (NCBI taxonomy): domain Bacteria; kingdom Bacillati; phylum Actinomycetota; class Actinomycetes; order Kitasatosporales; family Streptomycetaceae; genus Streptomyces; species Streptomyces sp. NPDC005566. The sequence goes on from NZ_JBEXDB010000008.1 coordinate 51,015, forward strand.
CCGTTCCATCACATCAGCTCACATCAGGGGCGTGAGGAAGCGTCTGAGGGCCTCTTCGTACCGTGCCGGACCGGCATTCCACATCGCCGCATGCGGAGCCTGCGTCACAGGGTGCAGGGTGACCAGGTCGGGGCGTCGTGCGGCCAGTTCCCGGGACGGTTGCCAGGGCGCCAGGGTGTCGTCGGGGCCGTGGAAGATCAGCGTGGGGGCGTGCAGGGCGGTCGGTACGACCGTGTCCAGGAGCGGGGCCCCGCGCAGTCCGGTCTGGCCCTGGGCTGCCCGGACGGCAAGGGGCAGGAGCGCGGCGGGGATGCCGTGGGCGGCGGCCAGGGCACGGAGCGTGACCTTCCAGTCCAGGACCGGGGAGTCCAGGACGAGGCCGCTGATGCGGTCGCGGAGTGCGGAGTTGACGGCGGTGTGCAGGGCCATGGAGGCGCCGGTGGACCAGCCGTGGACGACGACGCGTTCGGCCCCGTAGCGCACGGCGTACCGGATGGCGGCGTCCAGGTCGCGCCACTCGGACTCGCCGAGGTGGCCGAGCCCGTCCGGCGAGCGGGGTGCGCCGGCGTCACCGCGGTAGGCGAGGCCGAGCACCGGGAACTGCTGCTCCTGCAGGAATCCCGTCACGTTCAGGGGGTGTTCGCGGGTGGTTCCGAGGCCGTGCACGGTGATCACCCAGGTGTCGCGGGCGCCGGGGAGGAACCACGCGGGCAGGGCGCCCAGCTCGCCGGGGATCTCGATCTCCTTGTACGCGAGGCCGAGTGCGCCGAGCGGGTCGCCGCTGTGGAGCTCGGGGGTGAGGCGGACCTTGGCACCCGGTTCCAGGCTGCCCCGGGTGACGCGTTCCAGCCTGCGCACGACGGTGTCGGCGGAGCCGTGCGGTGCCTGCTCGAGGACCGGGCCGACGATCGCGCGGACGTCGCGGCCCACCAGTCCGTACGTGCCGGGGCGCAGCGCGGCGAAGGAACGGGTCAGAGTGACCTGCCCGGGCGCCGTGGCGTGCACGGTGAGTCTGCGGTCTCCGGGGAAGGGGCGTGGCGACGGGGCCCCGAGGGCGGCGTCGCTGGCGTAGCGGCCGGCCGCGACCGCTGCCGCTCCGACGCCGAGGATCGTGGAGACGGCTGCTGCCGTCGCTGTTGCCGGGCGCACGGCTCCAGTGTCCTGGGCTGCGGCGCGGGCTGCCAGTGGGAGGGGGCCGTCCGGTGCCGTCGCCGGGCTCAGCCCGGCTGGCCGTACCCCTTCAGGGCTTCCTGTACGTCGCGCAGCTGGGCGCGGGAGAGCAGGGAGGGATGGTGGCCGGGCACGGAGCTCGCGGTGAGCCAGAGCCTGCACATCCATTCGAGCTGGGCGGTGCGGTCGTAGGCCTCGTCGAGGGTGTCCCCGTAGGTGACCGTCCCGTGGTTCCGGAGCAGGCAGCCGGTGCGGTCGCGCAGTGCGGTGAGCATGTTCCCGGCGAGCTCCGGCGTCCCGTACCGGGCGTAGGCGGCGGTGCGGACGGGGCCGCCGAGCATGGCGGCGGCGTAGTGCACCAGCGGGACCTCGTCGACGAGGGTGGAGACGGCCGTGGCGTGGACCGCGTGGGTGTGCACGACGGCGGCGGCGCCGCTGTTGTTGTAGACGGCCAGGTGGAGGGGGAGCTCGCTCGTCGGGGTCATGCCGCCGAGGACCTGACGCCCTTCGAGGTCGACGCCGACCGCGTCTGCGGGGCCCAGCCGGTCGTAGGGCACTCCGCTGGGGGTGACCAGGACGACTCCGCCGACCCGCGCCGACACGTTGCCCGAGGTGCCGACGACCAGCCCGTCCGCGGCAGTCCTGCGGGCCGTCGCGACGACGCCGTCCCATGCCCGCTCGATCGCGTCCTGGTGCTGATCGCTCATGGGGCGATCCTAGGGTCATCCGTTCGTATCACTCCGGCTCCGCCGTGGCCTGTCGGGCGGAGCCGTCGAGGGTCACGTGACCGATGTCATCCCAAAGGGGCAAATGCGGCACACCAGGTGCGCACCGGAACCCGGCGAAGGCCGGTTGCCGCACCGGCGCGGGCCGGTGCGGCCACCCTGGGCGCACACAAGCGGAATGGCTGCTCGCGCTTGGAGTCACCACAACGCCCTGCCCAGTTCATCTTCCGTTCATCCAGGTTGCTTACGTTCCTACAGCCACTGACGTCGAACGATTGCCTGGGTAAATGGAACACATCACGCTGCTGCTCGCGATCGTGATCGTGACAGCTCTCGTGTTCGATTTCACGAACGGTTTCCACGACACCGCCAACGCGATGGCCACCACCATCTCGACCGGCGCCCTCAAGCCCAAGACAGCGGTGGCCATGTCCGCCGTTCTCAACCTCGTCGGCGCGTTCCTGTCGGTGGAGGTCGCCAAGACGATCTCCGGCGGGATCATCAATGAGAACGGCCTCAGAACCGAGGTCATCTTCGCGGCGCTCGTCGGCGCCATCCTGTGGAATCTGCTGACCTGGCTGGTCGGCCTGCCCTCCAGTTCCTCCCACGCGCTCTTCGGCGGCCTCATCGGCGCCGCGGTCATGTCGGCCGGCTGGTCCTCGATCAACGGCGGCACCGTCGTCACGAAGGTCCTCCTGCCCGCGATCGCGGCCCCCCTCGTGGCAGGTCTGGCCGCACTACTGGCCACGAAGCTGACGTACCGCCTCAACCGGAAGATCACCGACGAGGCGCAGCTGAAGTCGACCGCCAAGGGCTACCGGGCCGGACAGATCGCCTCGGCCGGTCTCGTCTCCCTCGCCCACGGCACCAACGACGCCCAGAAGACGATGGGCATCATCACCCTGGCCCTGGTCACCGGTGGCGTGCTCGCCCCCGGCTCCAACCCGCCGGTCTGGGTCATCGCCTCCGCCGGTATCGCCATCGCACTGGGCACCTACCTCGGCGGCTGGCGCATCATCCGCACCATGGGCAGCGGCCTCACCGACCTCAGGCCGCCGCAGGGCTTCGCCGCCCAGACCAGTGCGGCCACGGTCATCCTGGCCTCCTCGCACCTCGGCTTCTCCCTCTCCACCACCCAGTCCTGCTCCGGTGCCGTGATGGGCGCCGGTCTCGGACGCAAGGGAGGCGTGGTCCGCTGGTCCACGGCCACCCGCATGTTCATCGCCTGGGGCCTGACCCTGCCGGCCGCCGGCCTGGTCGGCGCGGGCGCGGAGTTCCTCACCAAACAGGGCCCCTGGGGTGTCGGCGTGGTCGCCGTTCTCCTCGTCGCGGGCTCCGGTGCCATCTGGCTGCTGTCGCGCCGCAAGCCGGTCGACCACACCAACGTCAACGAGACGGACGCCGAGCCCGCGGGCGTCGTCACCACCGCCATCGCGGCCGTCAGCCCGCCGCCCATCGGCTCCGGCGTCCCGGACCTCAAGACCACCATCCCGGCCCCGGCCCCGACGGCCGGAACCCCGGCCGACCCGGCCCGACCGGCCACGGTGTAAGGACAGATCCGTATGAACATCGACTGGGCAGCTCTCGCCTCCGTCTTCGGCGTCAGCCTCGTGGTCACCGTCGCACTGGTCGGCCTCTTCACTCTCGGCATCATCGGCCTCGCCAAGCAGGCCTCGGCGGTTCAGTCCGGCGGATCCCTCACGCTGGCGCGCACCGGCGCGTACGCCTGTTTCGGGCTGTGCGCGGCGGCGGTCGCCTACGGGATCTATCTGATCGTCGTCTGAGCACCCCGGCGCGGCGCCGCCGTCTCCTCGCATCGGGCCGGACACACCACGGGTGTGTCCGGCCCGATGTGCGTCTGCGCACACTGCACTCCCGCAGGTCAACGGCAGGTTGACGGGCGTTCACGGGGCGTGGTGGACTGCCGGTGCCATTTACGGCGACAGGAGAGGAAGCCGGTGCGAATCCGGCGCGGTCCCGCCACTGTCACCGGGGAGCAGGCCCCCACACGGAAGTCACGGTCCACCACGGACTGGAAGGCCGGGGGAACTGCGGATCCGGAAGCCAGGAGACTCTCGTCGCCGGTCACGTCGAACCAGGGCGCGGACCCTGAGTTAAGGACATCTGCCATGCCTGGCTGCCGTGCGTCGGTCCCTGTGTCACCCGCTCCGAAGGTCCTTCGAGGCGCGACGGCCGGCTGAACCGTGCGAGCCGACCGCATCTTCGCGTACGGCGCCACCGCCGGTCTGATCGGCGACCTGCTGCTCGGTGACCCCCGGCGGGGCCACCCCGTCGCCGCCTTCGGGCAGGCCGCGGCAGGCGTCGAGAGCCGGCTGTGGCGCGACCACCGCGGCTGGGGCGCCCTGCACGCACTCGTCTGCGCCGGGGGCGCCACGGGCGCCGCCGCGCTGGCCGCCCGTGCCGTACGCGACCGTCCCGCCGCGGCCGTGGCCCTGACCGCCGCCGCCACCTGGTCCGTCGTCGGCGGTACGTCGCTGGGCCGGGAGGCCCGCGCCATCGGCGGTGCGCTCGCCGCCGGTGACGTCGAGGTGGCCCGGGAGCGGCTGCCGCACCTCTGCGGCCGTGACCCCCAGTCCCTCGACGGACCGCAGATCGCCCGCGCGGTGGTGGAGTCCGTCGCCGAGAACACCTCCGACGCCGTCGTCGGCGCTCTGGTGTGGGGCGCCATCGGCGGTGTCCCGGGCCTCGTCGCGTTCCGGGCCGTCAACACACTCGACGCCATGGTCGGCCACAGGTCGCCGCGCCACCGCCGCTACGGCTGGGCCTCGGCCCGTCTCGACGACCTCGCCGGCTGGCCCGGGGCCCGCCTCACCGCGGTGCTCGCCGTGGCCGCCGGTGGCCGTCCGCGCGAGGCGGTACGGGCCTGGCGGGCCGACGCGGGAAAGCACCCGAGCCCCAACGCGGGCCCGGTGGAGGCCTCGTTCGCGGGTGCGCTCGGCGTGCGCCTCGGCGGGACTCTCGCGTACGGCGGCCGGGTCGAGCACCGGCCCGTACTCAACGGGGAGACCGGCCGGGACGTGCGGGTCACTGATATCGAACGCGCGGTGCGGCTGTCGCGCCGGGTGAGTGTGCTGGCCCTCGGCGTGTGTGCGGCCGCGCGGCTGGCCGCAGGACGGAAGGGTCGGGCATGAGCGGCGGACAGGGCGGCGGGCTGCTGGTCGCGGGAACCACCTCGGACGCGGGCAAGAGCGTCGTCACGGCGGGGATCTGCCGGTGGCTGGTGCGCCAGGGGGTGAAGGTCGCACCGTTCAAGGCGCAGAACATGTCGCTGAACTCGTTCGTCACCCACGAGGGTGCGGAGATCGGCCGTGCCCAGGCGATGCAGGCGCAGGCCGCCCGGGTGGAGCCGAGCGTGCTGATGAACCCGGTGCTGCTCAAGCCCGGTGGTGACCGCTCCAGTCAGGTGGTCCTGATGGGGAAGCCGGTCGGCGAGATGAGTGCGCGCGGCTACCACGGCGGGCGCCAGGAATCGCTGCTGGGGACGGTCGTGGACTGTCTGGAGCAGCTCCGGGGCACGTATGACGCCGTGATCTGCGAGGGGGCGGGCAGTCCGGCCGAGATCAATCTGCGGCGCACGGACATCGTGAACATGGGCATCGCGCGGGCGGCTCGCTTCCCGGTGCTGGTCGTCGGGGACATCGACCGGGGCGGGGTGTTCGCTTCGTTCTTCGGTACGACGGCGCTGCTGAGCGCCGAGGACCAGGCGCTGGTCGCCGGGTACCTCGTCAACAAGTTCCGCGGCGATGTGTCGCTGCTGGAGCCCGGCCTGGACATGCTGCACGAGCTCACCGGGCGCCGTACGTACGGGGTGCTGCCGTTCGCCCACGGCCTCGGTATCGACGAGGAGGACGGGCTGCGGGTGTCGATGCGCGGCGCCGTGCGGGAGTCGGTCGTCGCACCGCCGCACGGCCAGGACGTCCTGCGGGTCGCGGTGTGCGCCGTGCCGCTGATGTCGAACTTCACCGATGTGGACGCGCTGGCGGCCGAGCCGGGTGTGGTGGTGCGGTTCGTGGACCGGGCCGAGGAGCTGGCCGACGCGGACCTGGTGATCGTGCCCGGTACGCGCGGCACGGTGAAGGCGCTGGCGTGGCTGCGCGAGCGGGGGCTGGCCGGCGCGTTGCTGCGGCGGGCGGCCGAGGGGTTGCCGGTGCTGGGGATCTGCGGCGGTTTCCAGGTGCTGGGTGAGTCCATCGAGGACGAGGTGGAGTCGCGGGCGGGCCTGGTCGAGGGGCTGGGGCTGCTGCCGGTGCGGATCCGGTTCGGCCGGGAGAAGGTGCTGCGCCGGCCTGTCGGGTCGGCGCTCGGGGAGCCCGTGGAGGGGTACGAGATCCATCACGGGGTCGCCGATGTGCGCGGCGGCGAGCCGTTCCTGGACGGGTGCCGGGTGGGCGCCGTGTGGGGGACGCACTGGCACGGGTCGCTGGAGAGCGACGCGTTCAGGCGGCGGTTCCTGGCGGAGGTGGCCCGGGCCGCCGGGCGGCGGTTCGTGGCGGCTCCGGACACGAGCTTCTCGGAGCTTCGGGAGGAACAGCTGGACCGGCTGGGGGACCTGATCGAGGAGCACGCGGACACGGATGCGTTGTGGCGGCTGATCGAGGAGGGGGCGCCTGCGGGGCTGCCGTTCGTGCCGCCGGGGGCGCCGCGGACATCCCGTAACGCGGCCTCCGCCCCTCGACCGCCGGACGGGCCCGGTTCCCTCCCCCGGAACGCGGAGCGAACGCCTGATGTGGCTGGACCAGTTGTGTACGCGACCGAGGAGGCACCGTGAGTACCCCGTATCCCTTCACCGCCATCGTCGGGCAGGACGATCTGCGGCTCGGTCTGTTGCTGAACGCCGTCAGTCCGGCCGTCGGCGGTGTTCTCGTGCGGGGCGAGAAGGGCACCGCCAAGTCCACCGCCGTGCGGGCGCTCGCCGCGCTCATGCCGGAGGTGTCCGTGGTCTCCGGGTGCCGGTTCTCCTGCGATCCGGTCGCGCCCGACCCGGCGTGTCCCGACGGGCCGCACGAGGCCGGGACCGGCGTGTCGCGTGCCGCGCGGACGGTGGAGCTGCCCGTCGGCGCGTCCGAGGACCGGCTCGTGGGTGCGCTGGACATCGAGCGGGCGCTCTCGGAGGGGGTCAAGGCCTTCGAGCCGGGGCTCCTCGCCGACGCGCACCGCGGGATCCTGTACGTGGACGAGGTCAACCTGCTCCATGACCACCTGGTGGACCTGCTGCTCGACGCGGCGGCCATGGGCGCCTCGTACGTCGAGCGCGAGGGCGTCTCCGTCCGGCATGCGGCGCGGTTCCTGCTGGTCGGGACGATGAACCCCGAAGAGGGCGAGCTGCGCCCGCAGTTGCTCGACCGCTTCGGGCTGACCGTCGAGGTGGCTGCCTCCCGCGACACCGATCAGCGGGTCGAGGTCGTGCGGCGAAGGCTCGCGTACGACGACGATCCGGACGGGTTCGCCGCCCGGTGGGCGCAGGAGGAGGGCGCGTTGCGGGCACGGATCGCCGCCGCGCGTGTCCTGTTGCCCGAAGTGGTGCTCGGGGACGGTGTGTTGCGGCAGATCGCGGCGACGTGCGCGGCCTTCGAGGTGGACGGCATGCGTGCCGACATCGTCATGGCGCGCACCGCCACGGCGCTGGCCGCGTGGGCGGGGCGCGACGAGGTCACCGCCGAGGACGTGCGGCAGGCCGCACTCCTGGCGCTCCCCCACCGGCGGCGGCGGAACCCCTTCGACGCACCCGGCCTGGACGAGGACAAGCTGGACGACACCCTCAGGGACGCGGCGGACGACGCGGACGGGGGCGACGACGATCCGGATCCCGACGGGCCCGGTGGCGGCGGGCTGCCCCCTCAGGGCGGCGGTCCCGACGCGGACGGCGGTCCGGGCACGGAGAGCGGTCCGGGAGCGGAGAGCGGTCCGGGAGCGGAGAGCGGTCCCGGGGAGGGGAGCAGCCCCAAGACCGGCGGTCCCGAGGCGCCCGCGCCCGCCGGCGGCGGGGAGCAGCAGCCGGTACGCGCCTCGGAGCCGTTCCGCACGAAGATGCTCAGCGTGCCCGGTCTCGGCGAGGGCGCGGCGGGTCGGCGGTCCCGGGCGCGTACCGAGCACGGGCGGACGACGGGGGCTCGGCGGCCCCAGGGGGCGCTGACGAAGCTGCACCTCGCGGCGACCATGCAGGCGGCGGCGCCGCACCAGCGGGCGCGCGGGCGGTCCGGCCGGGGGCTCGTCGTACGGCGTGACGATCTGCGGCAGGCGACGCGGGAGGGGCGCGAGGGGAACCTGGTGCTGTTCGTGGTGGACGCCTCGGGGTCGATGGCGGCCCGGCAGCGGATGAGCGCTGTGAAGGGCGCCGTGATGTCGCTGCTGCTGGACGCCTATCAACGGCGGGACAAGGTCGGCCTGGTGACGTTCCGCGGCAAGGACGCCGAGGTCGTACTGCCGCCCACCTCGTCGGTGGACGCGGCGGCGGCGCGGCTGGAGTCGCTGCCGACCGGCGGGCGTACCCCGCTGGCCGCGGGGCTGCTGAGGGCGCACGACGTCCTGCGGGTGGAGCGGATGCGCGACCCGTCCCGGCGGCCGCTGCTCGTCGTGGTGACGGACGGCCGGGCGACCGGTGGTCCGGACCCGGTGGCACTGGCGGCGCGGGCCGGCCGGCTGCATGCCGCCGAGGGCACGGCGTCCGTCGTCGTGGACTGCGAGTCGGGGTTCGTACGCCTCGGGCTCGCCGCACAGCTCGCCCGGGATCTCGGGGGCGGCGCGGTCACGCTCGACGAGCTGCGCGCCGACTCGATCGCCGGGCTCGTCAAGGACGTACAAGCAGCCGGGAGGGCCGCGTAATGCCACAGGGACAGCCTGCATCGGTGCCGGACGACGGGCTGACGACACGTCAGCGGCGCAATCGTCCGCTCCTCTTCGTCCACACGGGCATCGGCAAGGGCAAGTCGACGGCGGCCTTCGGGCTCGCGCTGCGGGCCTGGAACCAGGGCTGGCCGATCGGGGTGTTCCAGTTCGTGAAATCGGCGAAGTGGAAGGTCGGCGAGGAGAACGCGCTGAAGGTGCTGGGGGCGAGCGGCGAAGGCGGCACCGTCGACTGGCACAAGATGGGCGAGGGCTGGTCGTGGGTCCAGCGCGACAATCAGCTGGACAACGAGGAGAAGGCCCGCGAGGGCTGGGAGCAGGTCAAGCGCGACCTGGCGGCTGAGACGTACAAGCTGTACGTGCTGGACGAGTTCGCCTATCCGATGCACTGGGGCTGGATCGACACCGACGAGGTCGTCGAGGTGATGCGCGACCGTCCGGGGACGCAGCATGTCGTGATCACCGGGCGCAACGCTCCCGGGAAGCTGATCGAGGCCGCCGATCTGGTGACCGACATGTCGAAGGTCAAGCACCCGATGGACGCCGGCCAGAAGGGCCAGAGGGGCATCGAGTGGTGAGTGTTCCTCGTCTGGTCATTGCCGCGCCGGCCTCCAACAGCGGCAAGACGACGGTCGCCACGGGCCTGATGGCGGCCTACGCGGGCCGCGGCCTCGCCGTGTCCCCGCACAAGGTGGGCCCGGACTACATCGACCCGGGGTACCACGCGCTGGCCACCGGCCGTCCGGGGCGCAACCTGGATGCGTACATGTGCGGTACGGAGCTGATCGCCCCGCTGTTCGCACACGGTGCCGCCGGTGCCGACCTGGCGGTCGTCGAGGGCGTGATGGGGCTGTACGACGGCGCTTCGGGACAGGGGGAACTCGCCTCCACGGCCCAGGTGTCGAAGCTGCTCCGGGCTCCCGTCGTCCTGGTCGTCGACGCCTCGTCGCAGTCCCGTTCGGTCGCTGCCCTCGTGCACGGTTTCGCCTCCTGGGACCCGGAGGTGCGGATCGGCGGGGTCATCCTCAACAAGGTGGCGTCCGACCGGCACGAGGCCCTCCTGCGGGAGGCGCTCGAGGAGACGGGCCTGCCGGTGCTGGGGGCGCTGCGGCGGGCACCGCAGGTGGTGACGCCTTCACGCCATCTGGGTCTGGTTCCGGTCGCGGAACGGCAGACCGAGGCCGTCGACGCGGTGGGGGCGATGGCGGAGCGGGTACGGGCGGGCTGCGACCTGGACGCCCTGCTGGCGCTCGCCCGTTCGGCGCCCGCGCTGCCCGACGAGGTGTGGGAGCCGGAACGGCACTCCGTCGAGGGGGTGCGGCCGGTGGTGGCCGTGGCGGGCGGGGCCGCGTTCACGTTCGCGTACGCGGAACATGCCGAGCTGCTGGCGGCCGCCGGAGCGGACGTCGTGGTCTTCGACCCGTTGCGCGACGAGAAGCTGCCCGCGGGGACGGCGGGGCTGGTCATCGGTGGCGGCTTCCCCGAGATGTACGCGCCGGAGCTGTCGGCGAACGAGCCGCTGCGCAGGTCGGTGACCGAACTGGCCCTCTCCGGCGCCCCGGTGGCGGCGGAGTGCGCGGGGCTGCTGTATCTGGCGCGTGAGCTGGACGGGCGTCCGATGTGCGGGGTGCTGGACGCCTCGGCCCGGATGTCCGAGCGGCTGACGCTCGGCTACCGGCAGGCGGTCGCGGTGTCCGACAGTGCGCTGGCGGCGGCGGGGACCCGGCTGCGCGGGCACGAGTTCCACCGAACGGTGCTGGAACCGGGCGCCGGTGCCACCCCCGCCTGGGGCATGCACCAGCCGGAACGGCGGGTGGAGGGCTTCGTCCAGCAGGGGGTGCACGCGAGCTATCTGCATACACACTGGGCGGCGTCACCCGGGGTGGCCAGGCGGTTCGTGGAGCACTGCCGGGCATGAGCGGCACGGCGGGGCTGCTCCGCGATGCCGACGACCGGCCGAGCGGCACGGCGAGGCTACTCCGCGATGCCGACGACCAGCCAGATGAAGCCCACTCCCGCGACGGTGCACAGCAGCGTGGAGCGGGCCGGGTGGTCGTGGTGCGCCTCGGGCAGGATCTCGGCGGCTGCGAGGTAGAGGAGTGCCCCGCCGAAGAAACCGAGATAGCAGCCGAGCAGTTCCTCCGGAAGGGTGAACAGCAGGGTGGTGGCCGCGCCCACGATCGGGGCCAGGGCGTCCGCGTACAGCATCAGGAGGGCCTTGCGGCGGGCGTTCCCGTAGAGGCTGGCGATCGTGTAGGTGTTGAATCCGTCGGCGAAGTCATGGGTGATGACGGCGAGGGCGACGGCGGCTCCCATGCCTCCGCCGATCTGGAAGGCGGCCCCGAGCGCGATGCCGTCCATCAGGCTGTGGCCCACCATCGCGGCCGCGGCCGTCATCCCGACCTGCGGCACCCTTTCCTCGCTCGCACCATGTGCGGCCTGGCGTACGGCCAGTGAACGCTCCACGACATGGGCGACGAGGAAGCCGCCCACGAAGAGCAGCAGCGCGGCGGGGACGCCGAAGACCGCTCCGCCCGCGGCCTCCACCGCTTCGGGCAGCAGATCGAGACCGACGACCCCGAGCATCAGTCCGCCGGCGAGGCCGAGCACCAGGTGACGGCGGTCGGTGACGCGTTGAGCGACCCAGCCGCCGGCCAGGGTCATCAGGAACGCGCCGAGCGCGACGAACACCGCCATGGGCCCTTGCTAGCCGATCGACCCCCTGGCCCGCATCCCAGGCAGCCCTAACCCGCCACTCCGAGAAGGACTCCGCCCATGACCCGCACCGAGCTCGTCGTCGGCGTCGGTGCCCGCCCGGGCGTCACGGCCGACGAGGTTCTCCAGCTGATCCTCGAGGCACTGGGAGCGGCCGGTTCGGCGGCCTCCGACGTGGTGGAGGTGGCAACGCTCGACACGCGGGCGGACGAACCGGGGATCACCGGTGCGGCGGCACGGCTCGGGGTGCCGGTGCGCTCGTTTCCCGCCGCGGTTCTGGCCGCCGTCCGCGTACCGAACCCCTCGGGGGCGCCTCGGGACGCCGTGGGCACACCGTCGGTCGCGGAGGCTGCCGCGCTCGTCGGGGCGGATGAACTCCTCGTACCGAAGCGGAAGTCGGCCTCGGCGACCTGCGCGGTGGCGCGCCGTCTGCCTTCTGTCGGCACCCCGGCGTCGACGAATGGCGCTGAGCCGTTCACCATGGCTGCCATGCTGCCCCCCACGAAGCACACGAAGCACATCGACAGCGCCGGGCCTGACTTGAGGCACCACGGTGACGCGGAAGTACGCGGTCTGGATCTGACCGACCTCGCCGTGAACGTACGGACCGGTACGCCTCCGGACTGGCTGCGGGAGCGGATAGCCGCGTCACTGGGCTCGCTGGCCGCCTATCCGGACGGCCGTCCGGCACGCGCGGCGGTGGCCGCACGGCACGGACTGCCCGAGGAGCGTGTCCTGCTGACGGCGGGGGCGGCCGAGGCCTTCGTGCTGATCGCCCGGGCGCTGCCTGCCCGGCGGCCGGTCGTCGTGCATCCTCAGTTCACCGAGCCGGAGGCGGCGCTGCGCGCGGCGGGGCACGAGGTCGGGCGGGTGCTGCTGCGTCCGGAGGACGGCTTCCGGCTGGATCCGTCGGCGGTGCCCGAGGACGCCGATCTGGTGGTGGTGGGCAATCCGACCAATCCGACGTCCGTGCTCCATCCCGCGGGTGTGCTGGAGCAACTGGCGCGGCCCGGTCGCACGCTGGTGGTCGACGAGGCGTTCATGGACGCCGTTCCGGGCGAACGGGAGGCGCTGTGCGGGCGGGAGGACGTTCCCGGGCTCGTCGTGCTGCGGAGCCTGACCAAGACCTGGGGTCTTGCGGGGCTGCGGATCGGCTATGCGGTCGCGGATCCGGCGACACTCGCTCTGCTGCAGGAGGCACAGCCGCTGTGGCCGGTGTCCTCCCCCGCCCTGGCGGCGGCGGAAGCCTGCATGGAGCCGCGTGCGCTGGTGGAGGCGGCCGATGCGGCGGACCGCGTCGTGGTGGACCGGGCGCATCTGCTGGCCGGGCTGGCGGAGTTCAGCGAGGTGCAGGTGGTGGAGCCGGCGGCGGGGCCGTTCGTTCTCCTGCAGGTGGACCGCGCGGACGAGGTGAGGGAGCGGCTGCGTTCACGGGGGTTCGCCGCGCGGCGCGGTGACACGTTCCCCGGGCTGGGCAGCGACTGGCTGCGGCTGGCCGTACGCGACCGTGTGACGACCAACAGGTTCCTCCAGGCGCTCGACCTGGCTCTGCAGGGGCTGCCCCGGAGAGCGGCCGGCTGACGGACCTACGGGGCGGGAAGCGGTGCTCCGTCACACGAACACCGTTTCCCGCCCCCGCGTCCCCCTCGGGTGGGTCAGCTCCGGGCGCGCCTGCGGGCGATGACCGTGGCACCGGCGCCGGCCGCCAGCAGGAGGGCCGAACCGGCTGCGATGTACGGGGTCGTGGAGCTGGATCCGGTCTCGGCGAGGTCGCCGCTGCCGGACGCCTGGACCGGGTCGGAGCCGGTCTGGGGCTTCACGTCGACGGCATCGCCCTTGCCGCCCGTGCTGCCGGTGCTGCCGGTGTCACCGGATCCGCCGGTCGAGCCGCCGCTGCCGGAGGAGCCGGCGGTGGAACCGCCGTCCTGCGAACCACCGCTGCTCGAACCACCGCTGTCCGAACCACCGCTGTCCGAACCACCGTTGCTCGAACCGCCGTTGTCCGACCCGCCGTCACTGGCGCCGCCGTCCCCCGAGCCGCCGTCACCCTTCGGCGTCCTGCACGTGGCCTCGGCCAGGGTGATCTCTCCCTGCACGTCGGCCACGTTGAGCTTGCCCGGGTTCACGGACACCCGCAGCTGAAGCGCTGTCGCGGCGGCTGTACGTGAGGTGGTGCTGGTCCTCGACAGGTCGAGGGTCACCTCGCCGACGCCCGGCACCTCGACCTGCGTCCGACCGCCCGAGGTCAGCCTGATCCGCTTGCCGAGCACCGAGACGTGTCCCAGTACGTTCGACTCCGCGACCGGCTTCTTCCCCACCTCGCAGAGCGCCTTCGAGGTGACCTTCTCGACTTCGATGAGCGAGAGCAGCGGCAGTCCGGGCACGTGCACCCGGGCCTTCACGAGGTTGGTGTAGCCCTCTGCCTTGTGCTTGTCGACGGTTGCGTTCGCGGTGGCCACGTCGGCCTTCAGCACATGGACGGGGCGCCCCCGCTCCGCTCCGTCGAGCTCCACGCTGAGTGCGGTCTTCTCGGCACTCGCGGGTGCCTGCACCTCGTTCAGCGTGGCCTTGAGCGGCACCTCGACCGACTTGTTCAGGAGCGAGACGTCGAGTGCGGCACGGAGGACGACCGCGCTCGCCTTTCCGCGGCCGTCGGCCGGGTGGGCCGGCGCCGTTCCGGTGGCGGCCTGCGCGGGGACGGCGACCAGCAGTGCGACGGGCGCGGCGGCGACGGCCAGGGCAGCCAGGCGGAAGGTGTTGCTGTTCAAAATGGTGGAACCCCCACAAGAGACATGGAGCCCTCCGGCGCCGTCAATGGGGGACATCGCGTGCGCCGAGGGCCTCGACTCCGTGAATCTTTACGCACAGAGGGTGAACACACAGACACCTGGCGTCAGTTCACTCCAAAGGGGGGTTTTCGCCTGCACCTTCGAATATTCCGGCACAGGAGTTCCCCGGAGTCACTCGTTTCGCCCAGCGCGGGCGGCGCGGTCATCGAGCGACCGGGGGACGCAATGAAGTGCTTCAACGAGTGGGCGGCTGCCGGGTCACTGCCGGTCAACCCGGCGCCTCCCCCGCCAGGTCGGCCGACGACCCGCCGGGTCAGCCGACCACCCGCCCGTTGAGCACCACCCGCCGCGGGTCCGCCAGCACGCGCACGTCCGCCCGCGGGTCCTCGTCGTACACCACCAGGTCCGCCGGAGCGCCCTCCTCCAGCACCGGCCGGCCGAGCCACTTCCGGGCGCCCCAGGACGTCGCCGAGAGGGCTTCGAGGGGCGGGATGCCCGCCTTCACCAGTTCGGCGACCTCCGCCGCCACCAGCCCGTGGGCCAGCGAACCGCCCGCGTCCGTGCCGACGAAGACCGGGATGCCCGCGTCGTACGCCGAGCGCACGGTGTCGTAACGGCGCTCGTACAGTTCCCGCATGTGTGCGGACCACTGGGGGAACTTGGCCTCGCCGCCCGCCGCGAGGTCGGGGAACGTGGCGATGTTGACCAGCGTCGGGACGATCGCGACGCCGCGCTCCGCGAAGAGCGGGATGGTGTCCTCGGTCAGCCCCGTCGCGTGCTCGATGCAGTCGATCCCGGCTTCGACCAGGTCACGCAGGGCCGCCTCGGCGAAACAGTGGGCCGTGACCCTGGCCCCCAGGCGGTGCGCCTCGGCGATGGCGGCCTCGACCTCGGCGCGCGGCCAGCAGGCGGTCAGATCGCCGGCGTCGCGGTCGATCCAGTCGCCGACCAGCTTCACCCAGCCGTCCCCGCGCCTCGCCTCCCGCGCGACGTACGCGACCAGGTCGCCGGGCTCGATCTCATGGGCGTAGTTCCTGATGTACCGGCGGGTCCTGGCGATGTGACGGCCCGCCCTGATGATCTTCGGCAGGTCCTCACGGCCGTCGATCCACCGGGTGTCGGAGGGTGATCCGGCGTCCCGGATGAGCAGCGTGCCGGCCTCCCGGTCGCTCAGGGCCTGCTTCTCGCTGGTCGCCGCGTCCACGGGGCCGTGGCGGTCGAGGCCGACATGGCAGTGCGCGTCGACGAGACCGGGCAGGGCCCAGCCGGTGACGGTCACCGCGTCGTCCGCGCCGGGCGGCCGCTCGTAGGTGATCCGCCCGTCGACGGCCCAGAGACCGTCCCTGACGTCGTCGGGGCCGACGAGGACCCGCCCCTTGATCCGCAGCACCGGCGCCACCTCGTGATCACTCATACCAGCACTGTACGAGGCGGTGGACCAGGCTCTTCACGAGGCGCTGGGTACCCTCGACGCAAGCGCTGACCGCAGCTGGACCGATCCGAAGAGAGCACCACCGTGACGCACCCCTTCCTCGACCTTCCCCCTCTCACCGCCGCGCATTTCGCGGCGATCGAGCGTCGGGTGGCCGGCCTCCTCGCCACCGAGCAGGACGTCGTCATCATGCAGGGCGAGGCGCTGCTGCCCCTCGAAGGCTGCATCCGGGGCGGGGCCGGGCACGGTTCGACGGCGCTGAACATCGTCACGGGTCCTTACGGCCAGACCTTCGGGAACTGGCTGCGGGACTGCGGCGCCGATGTCGTCGATCTCGCGGTGCCGTTCCACACGGCGGTCACCGCCGAGCAGGTCGCGCAGGCGCTGGCCGCGCGCCCGGAGATCGATTTCGTGTCGCTGGTGCACGCCGAGGCCGCGACGGGCAACACCAATCCGGTCGCGGAGATCGGCGAGGTGGTCCGGGCCCACGGTGCGCTGTTCATGCTGGACGCCGTCGCGTCGGTGGGGGCGGAGCCGCTGCTGCCGGACGCCTGGGGCGTGGATCTGTGTGTCATCGGCGCGCAGAAGGCGATGGGCGGTCCTGCCGGGGTCTCGGCCGTGTCGGTGAGCGGGCGGGCCTGGGAGCGGATCGCGGCCAACCCGACGGCCCCGAGGCACTCGTACCTCTCCCTCCTGGACTGGAAGGCGCGCTGGATCGACGGTGGGCGCAAGGCACTGCTGCACGCTCCCGCGCAGTTGGAGATGCTGGCGCTGGAGGCTTGTCTGGAGCGGATCGAGGCCGAGGGCCTGGACTCCCTGATGGCCCGGCACGCCTCGGCGGCCGCGGCGACCCGGGCGGGCGCCCTGGCGCTCGGCGGCGGGCTGGAGCCGTACGTCCACGACGCCCGCGACGCGGCACCGGTCGCCACGACGCTGCGTGCCCCCGAGGGCGTCGACGCCTCCGCCCTGGTCGAGCGGGCGCTCGCCGCCGACCCTTCGGTGCCGCTGATCGCGGGCGGCGGCGCGCTGGCCAAGGAGATGATCCGGGTCAACCACTACGGCGTGGACGCGACGCCGGGCGCGGTGCGGTCCTCGCTCGCCGCCCTGGGCGCCGCGCTGGACGGCACCGGACGGACGACCGACCCGGAAGCTGCCCGCAAGGCCGTTTCGGAAACCTGGCCGGGGAATTGAATTCACCCGGATCCACCATCCGGCGCCCGAATCGGTGAATAAGGGGAGCTGCTTTGCACAAAGCAGCTCCCCGCATTCTTCTGCCCGCTTTCCTCGTAGCTAAACGCCCCAGTTCCCACATGATCGGCCCGCGCGGACCGGATGCGTGTCACGAGAGTTACGACCCTGTGACCGACTCCACAGAGAGGCCGTTATGCCGGATAAATTACGGTCAAAGGGTGAGAAAACGCCCCCCGATCCGGGCCGGGTCACGCCCGCGTGATAACACGGCGAGACCTCCTGCCCAACCCCCTGGGTCGATGCAATTTTGATTTTTGCTAGGTAAATTCAATTCGCATGACCGCAGCACCAGCAGATTTTGCACGTGCCCGAAGCGAATTCCTCAGTATCGACACCCCACGAGTGGAGGACGGAGCCGCGATCTGGCGAATTGCCCGCGACTCCGAGGTCCTGGACCTCAACTCCTCGTACAGCTACCTGCTGTGGTGCCGTGACTTCGCGGCGACCTCCGTGGTCGCCCGCGACGAGAACGGCGACCCCGTCGCCTTCGTGACGGGATACATCCGCCCCGACCGCCCCGAGACGCTCGTCGTCTGGCAGGTGGCCGTCGACCGTGCCCACCGCGGCAAGGGACTGGCTGCCACGCTGCTGGACGCCCTGACCACCCGCGTCTCCGCCTCCCAGGGCCTGGCCTGGGTCGAGACGACCGTCACTCCGGACAACACCGCGTCCGACCGCCTGTTCACCTCCTTCGCGCAGCGCCGCGACGTTCCCCTGGAGCACGAGGTGCTCTTCGACGGGGCCCTGTTCCCGGAGGGAACACACCTGCCGGAGGTCCTGTACCGCATCGGCCCGCTCCACGCGTAGGGCCTGACCCGCCCCCGCCCAGGGCGTGCCTCACCCACCGCCCGTCACACCCCCCTCGAGCAGGAGATTCGCTGTGACCATCACCCCGCCCGCCCTGAGTGTCTTCGAGACCCTGGAGTCGGAAGTACGCAGCTACTGCCGCGGTTGGCCCGCAGTCTTCGACCGCGCGCAGGGCGCCCGGCTGACGGACGAGGACGGACACTCGTACCTCGACTTCTTCGCCGGTGCCGGATCCCTCAACTACGGCCACAACAACCCGGTGCTGAAACGCGCACTGATCGACTACATCGAGCGCGACGGCATCACCCACGGTCTGGACATGGCCACGACGGCCAAACGCGCCTTCCTCGAGACGTTCCAGAACGTGATCCTGCGCCCCCGTGACCTGCCGTACAAGGTGATGTTCCCCGGCCCGACCGGCACCAACGCCGTCGAGTCGGCGCTGAAGCTCGCCCGCAAGGTCAAGGGCCGCGAGTCCGTCGTCTCGTTCACCAACGCCTTCCACGGCATGTCGCTCGGCTCGCTCGCCGTGACCGGCAACGCCTTCAAACGTGCGGGTGCCGGCATCCCGCTGGTGCACGGCACCCCGATGCCGTTCGACAACTACTTCGACGGCCAGGTCCCCGACTTCCTGTGGTTCGAGCGGCTCCTGGAGGACCAGGGCTCCGGACTCAACAAGCCCGCCGCCGTGATCGTGGAGACCGTGCAGGGCGAGGGCGGGATCAACGTCGCCCGCGCCGAGTGGCTCCGCGCGCTCCAGGACCTGTGCCACCGCCAGGACATGCTCCTGATCGTCGACGACATCCAGATGGGCTGCGGGCGTACCGGCGGCTTCTTCTCCTTCGAGGAGGCCGGCATCGTCCCGGACATCGTCACGCTGTCGAAGTCCATCAGCGGCTACGGCATGCCGATGGCGCTCTGCCTGTTCAAGCCCGAACTGGACATCTGGGAGCCGGGCGAGCACAACGGCACCTTCCGCGGCAACAACCCGGCCTTCGTCACGGCCGCCGCCGCGCTCGACGCCTACTGGGCGGACGGCCAGATGGAGAAGCAGACCCTGGCACGCGGCGAGCAGGTGGAGCGGGCACTGCTCGCGATCTGCGACGAGAACGCGCAGCTCGGCGGTCACTTCCGCGGTCGCGGTCTGGTCTGGGGCCTGGAGTTCCCCGACACCTCGCGCGCCACCGCCGTCTGCGCCCGCGCCTTCGAGCTGGGTCTGCTGCTGGAGACCTCGGGCCCGCAGAGCGAGGTCGTGAAGCTGCTTCCGTCGCTGACCATCACCCCCGAAGAACTGGACGAGGGCCTGCGCACGCTGGCCCGGTCCGTCCGTGAGACCGCCTGACCGGGGTACGCCCCCGGGGCAGGCACATCTGAGCAGTACAGAAGAGAAAGGCACCATCCCACCGTGATCGTCCGATCGTTCAGTGACATCGAGAACACCGACCGGCATGTGAAGGCCGCCTCCGGCACCTGGGAGAGCAAGCGCATCGTGCTCGCCAAGGAGAAGGTGGGCTTCTCGCTCCACGAAACCGTGCTGTACGCGGGCACGGAGACGTCCATGTGGTACGCGAACCACATCGAGGCCGTGCTGTGCACCGAGGGCGAGGCCGAGCTCACCGACGACGAGACCGGCGAGAAGCACTGGATCTCCCCGGGAACGATGTACCTGCTGAACGGGCACGAGCACCACACGCTGCGGCCCAAGACCGACTTCCGCTGCGTGTGCGTCTTCAACCCCCCCGTCACCGGACGGGAGGACCACGACGAGAACGGTGTCTATCCGCTGCTGACAGAGGAGGGCTGAACCATGACCACCGAAGTACGCGCCGACCTGTACCCCTCGCGCGGCGCCGCCGAGATGACCACTCCCCGCCAGGACCCGGTCATCTGGTCCGCGCCGGGCGCACCCGGTCCCGTCGCCGCGAAGGATCTCCAGGGCTACGAGGAGAACGGCTTCCTCACCGTCGACCAGATCATCACCGATGACGAGGTGGCCGGTTACCACGCCGAGCTGGAACGCCTGATCGCCGATCCCGCGGTCCGTGCCGACGAGCGCTCGATCATCGAGCCGACGTCGCAGAGCGTGCGGTCCGTCTTCGAGGTCCACAAGCTCAGCGAGGTCTTCGCCCGGCTCGTGAGCGATGAGCGCGTGGTGGGCAGGGCCCGTCAGATCCTCGGCTCGGACGTGTACGTCCACCAGTCCCGGATCAATGTGAAGCCGGGCTTCGGTGCCTCGGGCTTCTACTGGCACTCGGACTTCGAGACCTGGCACGCCGAGGACGGTCTGCCGAACATGCGGACCGTGTCCGTCTCGATCGCACTGACCGAGAACTACGACACCAACGGCGGGCTGATGATCATGCCCGGTTCGCACAAGTCGTTCCTCGGCTGCGCGGGCGAGACGCCGAAGGACAACTACAAGAGGTCCCTGCAGATGCAGGACGCCGGCACCCCGTCCGACGAGGCGCTGACGAAGATGGCCGACCGGCACGGCATCAAGCTCTTCACGGGCAGGGCCGGTTCGGCGACCTGGTTCGACTGCAACTGCATGCACGGCTCGGGGGACAACATCACCCCGTACGCGCGCAGCAACGTCTTCATCGTGTTCAACAGCGTGGACAACACCGCCGAGGAGCCCTTCGCGGCTCCGATCCGCCGTCCTGAGTTCATCGGGGCGCGCGACTTCACACCGGTGAAGTAGACGTACGACGGTTCGGTGGGGGCGGGACGCATCGCGTTCCGCCCCCATCGGCGTGTCCGGGCCGGGTTCAGCCGGTGCGCCCGGCTCTGCGCCGCAGCCCTTCGGCGAGCGCCGCGTCGTCGAAGGCGCCGGCGGCGAGCCGGGCCGCGACCGTCCGCTTCACGATGCGGTCGGTGAGGGCCGGGGCATGCCTGGCGAGCGCCATTTCGACCCGTCCGCGGCGCGTCGTCGCGACGTCGCGGGGTGCCCGCGCGGCGGCGACGGCGGAGACCACCGCGGACACCACCCCCTCGACCGGCTCGGGCGTGGACACCCCGTCGAGGGAGAGTCCCGCCGCGCGTGTGCTGTCATGGATCGGACTGCTCACCATGCTCGGGTACACGGTGGTGACCCCCACGTGCGAGCCGACCTCCAGCCGCAGCGTGTCCGCGTACGCGGCGAGGGCACGCTTGGAGACCCCGTAGGCGGCGGCGAGGGGCAGCGGCAGCGCTGCCATGCGCGAGGCGATGAACACCACGCGCCCACGGGCCTGTTCGAGGTACGGAAGCGTGGTCGCCGTCACCTCCCAGGCTGCGAGGAGGTTGAGCCGTATCTGAGCCCGTACCTCGTCGGAGGGCCGCAGCTCCGCGGGCGCGGGACCGCCCCTGCCCGCGTTGTTGACGAGGACGTCGACCCCACCGCCGAGCAGCCGCACGGCCTCCTCGACCCCCTTGGTGACCGATTCGGGGTCGGTCAGATCGCAGGCCACGACCGGCGTGGGCCCCGTCCCGTCCGCCACCAGGTCCAACCCGACGACTCGTGCGCCGAGTTCGGTGAAGCGTTCGCTGATCGCCCGGCCGAAGGTCCCCGCGGCGCCCGTCACGATCACCCGCCGCCCCGTGAGGGACGGCGCGGCGTTCCGCCGGTCGGCGAGGTCCTCCTTCACCTGGCGGAGGTACCGGTCCACGTCGATGCGCATGTGCGGGCGCTTCTCGCCCCATCTGGCCCGCGCCGCACCCAGTTCCGCGGTCACCGTCGCGTGCATCCGCTCCCGCGACGGCAGGCGGCGCCCGGAGAGGTGCGCGGCCAGCAGCCTGCTCTGCGCCTCCACGACCGGGAGAGCCGAGCCCGTCGACTGCATCAGGCCGATGAAGGACAGTGCGGGCTCGTCCAGCGGGAAGACGTGCCGGTAGAGCGGCAGTCGGGCGGGGTCGGGGACCAGCTCCGGATCGAGGAAGGGGACGGTCGCACGGTATCCGGTGCACCACAGGATGTGGTCCACCTCGTCCTCGCGCCCGTCGGTGAAGCGCACCCGGAGTCCGTCGAGGCTTTCGATGCCCGCCCGTACGCCGATCTTCCCTTCCGCCACCAGTGCCGGAACCGTGTCGCTCAGCGTCGGATGGTCCTGGAGCACCCCTTCCGGGGACGGGGGCAGTGCCGGCCCGTCTCCTCCCGGGGCGGCGAGCCGCAGCATCGTCTGGGAGACCCGCTGGCGCAGCCGCCAGGGAAGGACGGCGGCGAGGGCTCCGTTCCACTGGTCGGTGGGCCGGCCCAGCAGCCGCTTGGGCAGCACCCACACACCGCGCCGGGCGGACAGCGAGACCTCCCTCGCGTGCCACACAAGCTCTGTCGCGATGTCCATCGCGGAGTTGCCGGTGCCCACGACGAGTACCCGGCGGCCCGTGAATTCCGAGGGGTCGCGGTAGGTGTGCGCATGCGAGGCCGTCCCCTCGAACCGGCCGGGGTACGGCGGTTCGGGCAGACGCGGTGTGTGGTTGTGCCCGTTCGCGACCACGAGGTGGGTGACGGTCTCCTCACTCACCCCGTCCGGGCCGGTCAGTTCGAGCAGCCAGCCCGCAGGGGTGCGGCGCGCGGCGACGAGTTCCGTGTTCAGCCGGTAGGACCGCTCGACGCCGAAGCGCTGCGCGTATCCCTGTACGTAGGACAGGAGCTGGCCGCGCGAGGGGTAGTCGGGCCAGTCGGCGGGCATCGGGTGGTCGCTGAACTCGGTGCGCGGCTTCGAGGTGTTGAGCCGCAGCCCCTGGTACGCGGCGGTGTCCTCGGCGAGCCTCCACAGCCCGCCCAACTCCCCTGCCCGCTCGATGCCGCACACGTCCACGCCCGCCTCGCGAAGCGCCTTGACTGCCGCGATGCCCGCGATCCCGCCCCCGATGACCGCCACCCGCACCGCCGTACCCTGCCCTGCGTCCATCGTGCCGCGCCCTCTCCCGGAATTAATCCAACGGTGGATGGATTATTACCTCGTCTGCGGCAACGGCACCAGCCCCCGCCGCCCCGTCGGCGGGCGGCGAGCCGTAGAGGGCCTCCAGGAATCCGCGCACCCAGACGCGGAATTCATAGCGCTCGCGCTCCCGCCCGGCGGGCGAGGCAGCCGCCAGCGCCGTGACGTGCCCGTGCGCCGCCCAGACCAGGCTGCGCACGGTGACGTGCGGAGTCGTCTCCCGCACCGTCCCCGCGCGGGCCGCCTCCAGCAGGACCCTCTCGACCTCGCCGTACAGCGGCAGCGCGTACGCCTCGTCCAGCCCCGCGCCGCGAGCCGGGTCGAGCCATCGGCGCAGCCACAGGAAGGTCGTGTGCGGGTTCCCCTCCAGGAAGCCCACGAAACCTTCGGCGAGCGCGCGCAGCGCCGCGGCGAAGGGTGCCCCGCCGTGCGCGGCGGCACGGCCCAGCTCCGCGACGAGCGGGGCCAGCGCCGCCCGCTCCGCCTCGTGCACCCGCTCGAAGCACGCGTCGTAGAGGGCGTTCTTCGACGGGAAGTGGTGGTGCAGGCTCGACACGTCGATGCCCACCCGAGCCGCGATGTCGCGCAGCGACGTGCCCTCCGGCCCCCGCGCGGCGAAGAGTTCCGTCGCCTCCCGCAGGATCAGCTCGCGGGTCGAAGGGCCCTCCCGCTCCTCCCGTCGGGGCCGGCCGGGTCCGCGCCGGGCCGGCAGATCTTTCGGTGTCGTGACGCTCTTCCTCATCCGGCCCAGTCTGGCTAGGATCCGCAGACTCCGCAATCACACAGGTGAGGGATAAATGGACGCCGATGCTCGACCCGAGTCCTCCCCTCCGGGACACAAGGGCTCCATAGCCGGCGAGGCGGGCGGGGACGTGCCCCGCCCCGCACTCGTGCGCTACGCGCTCGGCTCGGCCGGCATGGGCGTCTACGTGACCGTCCCCGGCCTGCTGCTCCTGTACTTCCTCACCGACACGCTCGGTGTGGCTCCCTGGCTGGCCGGTCTCACCCTGCTCGCGCCGAAGGTCGTGGACGTCGTCGTCCATCCCTTCATCGGTTCACTCTCCGACCGGGAACGCGCCCTTCGCGGGAACAGGCTGCGGCTCCTCACTGCCGGCTGCGCCCTCGCTCCGGCCTTCGTCGCGCTCTTCGCGGTTCCCGGACCCGTGGCCGACCGGCCCTGGGCCGCGGCCGTCTGGGTCGCCGGCTGGTTCGTCGTCGCCAACACCCTTTTCGCTTCGTACCAGGTGCCCTACCTCGCCACGCCCACCGATATGACGGTCGGCTACCACGGCCGGACCCGGGTGCTCTCCTTCCGCATGGTGGTCCTCACGGTCGGCATCCTGATCGGCGGGGCGCTGTCACCGCTCCTCGCGGGGGAGGGCGACTCGGTCGCCCGCTACGTGGTCATGGCTCTCGTCCTCGGCGTCTTCACCGCCGTCTTCCAGGTCGTCGGCGTGGGCGGTGTGCGCGACCTCCTGCCCGCGGAAAGACCGTCCGTGGCCCCGCGGAGCGCGCGGGCCGCGGCGCCCGCCCGGCGGCGGGGGCCCAGGTCGGCCCCGGCGGAGGTACTGGACGTACTGCGCCGCAACGTGCCGTTCCGCATCCTCGCCCTGGCCTACCTCCTCGCCTCCGCCACCACCCACCTCGTCCTCGCCGGCCTGCCGTACTACACGCGCCACGAACTGCACCGGCCCGGCTTCACGACCGTCCTGATGGCAGCGTTCGTCGCGCCCGCCCTGCTGACCACCCCCCTGTGGTTCCGCCTCTCGCGGCGCTGGGGCAAGCAGCGCTGCCTGCTGGCGGCCCAGGCCGCCTTCGTCGTGGGCGCCCTCGGCCTGGGCGTGGGGGATTCGGCGGGACTCGCGGTGCCCGTCCTGTGCACCCTGGTTCTCGGGGTGTGCTTCGCGGGACTTCAGCTCTTCCCGTTCTCGATGGTCCCCGACACCATCCGTGGGGCGGGAAGCACGGAGACCGAGCGGACCGGCGCCTATACGGGGGTGTGGACCGCGACGGAGTCGGTGGGCGCGGCGGCAGGTCCCTACCTGTACTCGGCGGCCCTCGCCCTCGGTGGGTACGCCGCCGCGCGGGCCGGCCAGGAGGTCACCCAGACCAGTGGCGCGCACACCGCGATCCTCCTGGGCTTCACGGTCGTCCCCGCCCTCCTGATGGCGGGTTCCCTCGTGGTGCAGCTCCGCTACCGCCTCGACGCCCAGGCCGCGCGGGCCTCGGCCCCGACGGAGGACGAACCGGTCAGGTAGGCAGGGGGCGTCGCCCGTTCAACCTCCCGAGGAACGTCCCGGACTTCCTCGCCGCCTTCTTCGCCTCGACAGGCGTCCACCCCCGACGCCGGCCCGAACGACATACCTGCACAGGGCAGTTGATAGCCTTCCATTGCCGGTCACGGCCATGATCGTGCGCACGGCGAAGAGGCGGGGGCCCATGAGAACGGTTCACAGGACGACGGCACTGGTACTGACGGGCCTGCTGGCCGGGTTCGCCCTCGTCGGGTGCGGGGGCGGTGACGACGACGGCTCCGCGAAGAAGTCTGCGGCGGACCTGTTCGACGAGGCCAACGCCACGATGGGCAAGCTGAGTTCTCTGACCATCGAGATCACCAACAAGGTGGGCGACGACACGGTGACGTGGCGGATGTCGACCGACCTGAAGAGCCGGTGCCAGGTGAAGAACACCTTCTCCAGAAGCGGCACCCTGGAACAGATCCGGATCGGCGAGACGGACTACGTCCGTCCGGACACGAAGTACCTGGAGGCCTGGAGCGGCAACGATCTCGACGCCGCCAGGCCGGACGTGTGGGCGAAGGTGCCCGTCGCCAGGTCGAAGCCTGGTGACGGGCTGTCCCAGTGCACCCGTCCGTTCGAGTCGTTCGGTACGGCGACGAAGGGCGAGGCCACCCGCATCGGCGGCCGGAAGGCGCTCGGGCTGAAGGTGACCGATCCGACGGACAAGGAGGGGGCGTACACCTTCTACGTTGCCACCGAAGGCGATCCGCACCTGCTGAAAGCCGATTACAAGGGCGGAAATCAGGTCACCACCACGTCGTTCAGCGATTTCGACGAGCCGTTGGACATCCGGCCGCCCGCGTCCGCGAAGGTGTTCGATTCCAGGGATTCCAAGGGCTAGGGTCTCTCGTTCGGATCGGGCTGGACCAGGGAGCGGGGTGCCAGACCCCGCGAGCCCAGCAAGATCCGAACAAGAGGCCCCGGCCGCGCAGCAACTCGCTGGACCTCAGACCCACCACCAGGAAAAGTGGCGCCCTATGACGTCTCTCGTACAGCACATCACCATCGACTGCGCCGACGCCTACGAGCTGGCCGTCTTCTGGGCCGAGGTCCTCGACTCGGCCGTGTCCGACGACGACGAGCCCGGTGATCCCGAGGCGCTCGTCGAGACGCCCCGTGCCGCACTGCTCTTCGTCACGGTTCCCGAACCCAAGCGCACCAAGAACCGTGTCCACCTGGACCTGCGCCCCGACGACCGGACCCGTGACGCGGAGGTCGAGCGGCTGCTCGCTCTCGGCGCCACGCTCGTCGCCGACCACCGCAAGCCCAACGGGCGGGGCTGGGCGACGATGGCCGACCCCGAGGGCAACGAGTTCTGCGTGGAGTGCAGTGCCGCCGAGCGCGCGGCGCTGAGCGGGACCCGGCTGCCGGTCACCGCGGACGACGTCGCCCGGGCGGTGCACCTCGCGGTCGACGTCCTCAAGGAATCCCCGTCGGACGACTGGCAGGTTCCGGCCGGGTCGTTGGAGTGGACCTGCTGGGAGACCGTCGAGCATCTGAGCGACGACCTCTTCGCGTACGCGGTCCAGCTCGGCCCCCGGAAGCCGCCGACCGACACCGAGGTGCCCTACCGGTGGGCGGCGGAGCGCGAGGGCGGCCCGGCCAACTCGATCTTCGCGGATCCGGCGGCGGGGTCCGCCGGGCTGCTGCAGACCCTGGAGGCGAGCGGCGCCCTGCTCACGGCGATGGTGCGCACGACTCCGCCGACCGTCCGCTCGCACCATTCGCACGGGCTCTCCGACCCTGAGGGCTTCGCCGCGATGGGCATCGTGGAGACCCTCGTGCACACCCATGACATCGCCGAGGGCCTGTCACTGCCCTGGGCGCCGCCCGCCGATCTGTGCGACCGGGTGCTGGCCCGGCTCTTCCCCGGTGCGCCGGACGACGAGGACCGGTGGGCCGTCCTGCTCTGGTCCACCGGTCGCGCGGAGCTGCCGGGCCGCGACCGTGTCACCTCGTGGAAGTGGCACGGCGCGCCCCTGTAGCCCCTACCTGTGGTTGAACCAGGTCGCCGCCGGGAGCAGCTTCCCGTCGTAGTCGAACACCGCCTGGTTCTCCCACGCGTTGCCCGACGAGGGGTCGGCCGGGTCCCAGCCGCTGCCGGTGACCGCGGTCCAGGCCGGCTCCCAGTAGACGGCGCCGAGCCCGCGGCCGTTCGGGACGGCCTCGACGACGTTCATGACGTCGCGGAGGTTGGCCGCCTGGCCGGCCGGGGTCGCCGGGTAGCCGGCGACCAGCTGGGCGGCGGTCGCCACGTTGTTCTCCAGGCCGTCGTCGTCCGCGAGCGTGTGTGCGTACGCGGTCTCGGCGACCAGTACCGGCTTTCCGTACCGGGAGGCGGTGTCGTCGAGGTTGGTCTGGAGCTCGGACAGCGATCCGTGCCAGTAGCCGTAGTAGGAAAGGGCGATGACGTCGAAGGGGACGCCCCGCGACACGGCGTTGTCGAACCACCAGCGGGTGCCGGCGTTGTCGCCGCCCTTGGCGAGGTGCAGCGCCACCTTCGTACCGGAGGAGACCGCCTTCGCGGCGTCGGCTCCGGAGGTCAGGAGGCCGGCCAGCTGGGACCAGTTGTCCGTGGACCCTTCGGGCCACAGCATTCCGGCGTTGGTCTCGTTGCCGATCTGCACCATGTCGGCGGTGGTGCCCTGGGCCTTCAGTGCGTTCAGCACGTCGTACGTGTGGTTGTAGACGTCGGTGCGGAGTTGGCTGTAGCTGTGGCCGGCCCAGGCGGCGGGCTTGATCTGCTTGCCGGGGTCGGCCCAGGCGTCGGAGTAGTGGAAGTCGATGAGCGTCTTCATGCCGAGTGCCTTGGCGCGCTTGGCCATGGCGAGCACACGGGTCTTGTTGTTGTAGCCGTCGGCCGGGTTCACCCAGACCTTGAGGCGCACGTAGTTCATCCCGGAGTTCTTGAGGATGGTCATCGCGTCGCCGGCCGTACCGCTCGCGTTGCGGTAGGTCGCGCCGTGCGCCTCGTTCTTCGGGAGGGTGGAGAGGTCGCCGCCCCTGACGCTCAGCCCGGTGGTTCCCTGGGTGAACGTGATGTCGTCGAAGTTGGCCCACTCCCCCGCGTGCGCGTCGGAGTTGAGGCTGATCGTGCAGGCCCCTCCGGTCACCTTGACGGAGGTGACGAGCCGGATCCAGGCACCGTTGGCGGTGGGCGGCAGGTCGGTGCGCTGCTCGGCGCCGCCGCAGTTGCGCAGTGCTAGGTAGGCCGATTTCTGGCCGCCGCCGGAGCGGACCCAGGCGCTGAGGGTGTACGTGCCGTCGGTGAGGCCGGAGAGGTACTGGTAGGTCTCGACCTTGTACGCCGAGGCGGACCAGTGGCTGAGCCTGGTGCTGCCGGCGTGGCCTCCCGCCTCGGTGAAGGAGGCGGCGGACTGCCCGCCCGCCGAGTAGGTCGACCAGCCTGTGCTGCCCGATTCGAAACCGGGGTTGGCGGGGGTGGTGGCCGCGTGGGCGGCCTGGGCGGGGAGGGCGGCGAACAGCAGGCCGGCGAGTGCGGCCACCGTTCCTGCGGTTCTGCGGGTGTGCGTCGTTCCGTACATCGTCGATGTCCCTTCGACAGTTGTGCGGGGTAACGGGGATGTGCGTCCGTGTCGTGCGGGGGGTGCCTCGGTGCGCCTCAGCCGTCGAGCCGTACGACGCGCACCGCGCCCGCCGGTACGGCGAGCGAGTGCGCGGCGGGCTCGCCGGTGAGGAGTTCGGTGCCGGGGGCGTCCAGCGCCACCTCGGTGTCGGTGTCCGTGTGGTTGATCGCGAAGAGGTACGTGCCGTTGTCCCCGGTGCGCCGTACGACCTCGACGTCGCGGGCGAGGCCGGTGCGCGGCACGATGGCGGCGTCGGCGCAGGCACGGTCCAGGACGGCGTCCAGGTGGGGGCCGGAGAGTCGGGTGGAGACGTACCAGGCGGTGCCTTCGCCGAGTTGGTGGCGGGTGACGGCGGGGCAGCCGGCCGGGATGCCGTCGGCGTACGACCAGACGGTCTCGGCGCCGCGCGGAATCACCACGTCCGTCCAGAGGTCCCCGGTCAGGTCGGGTCCTTCGGGGGCGCCCTCGGGGGTGATCAGGCGGACCGTCTCCCCTTCGCCGAGCGGGGAGAACTCCTCGATCGTCAGGCCCAGGACGTCCCGCAGCGCGCCCGGGTAGGGGCCGGGGTGGACGGCGTCGTGGGTGTCGACGATGCCGGAGAAGTACGAGACGACGAGGGTGCCGCCGTTCTCGACGTAGCGGCGCAGGTTGCGGCCGGTGTCCTCGGTGGCGAGGTAGAGGGCGGGGACGACGACGAGGGGGTACGCGGACAGGTCGGCGTCCGGGTGGGCGAAGTCGACGGTGAGGTGGCGGTCGTAGAGCGAGGCGTAGAAGGTGTCGGCGCGCTCGCGGGCGTCGTGGTCCTCGCTGGGGCGCCACTCCAGGGCCTGCGCCCACCAGGACTGCCAGTCCCAGAGCATCGCGGCGTCGGCGACCGTACGGGTGCCCCGGATGCCCTCCAGCAGGCCGAGGCCGGCACCGAGCGCCGTCACCTCGCGCCAGACGCGGGAGTCGGTGCCGGCGTGCGGGAGCATCGCGGAGTGGAACTTCTCGGCGCCGCGCCGGGACTGGCGCCACTGGAAGAACATCGCGCCTTCGGAGCCGCGGGCGACGTGGGCGAGGCTGTTGCGGGCCATTTCGCCGGGGCGCTTGGCGGGGTTGCGGGGCTGCCAGTTGACGCCGCTGGTGGAGTGCTCCAGGAGCAGCCAGGGGGCACCGCCCGCCACCGAGCGGGTGAGGTCGGCGGCCATGGCGAGGTTGACGTGGGTGCGGCGGCCGTCGGTGATCAGGTAGTGGTCGTTGGTGACGATGTCGACCTCGCGGCCCCAGGCCCAGTAGTCGACGGAGTCGCACTGGCTGAGGGCGGTCATGAAGTTGGTCGTGACGGGGACGCCGGGGGCGAGCCGGTGCAGGATGTCGCGTTCGGCGGTGAAGTTCTCGCGCATGGTGGCGTCGGCGAAGCGGGCGTAGTCCAGCTGCTGGGCGGGGTTGCCCACCGTGGGGGTGGTGCGGGGCGGGTCGATCTCGTCGAGGGTGCGGTAGCGCTGACCCCAGAAGTTGGTGCCCCAGGCCTCGTTGACCGCTTCGGCGGAGCCGTGCCGGCCGGTGAGCCAGCGGCGGAAGTGGGCGGCGCAGTTGTCGCAGTAGCAGGCGCTGACGGGGACGCCGTACTCGTTGTGGACGTGCCACATCGCGAGGGCCGGGTGGCTCGCGTACCGGCGGGCGAGCTGTTCGGTGATGTTCGCCGCTGCCGCGCGGTACGGGGCCGAGCTGTGGCAGATCGCGCCGCGTGATCCGAAGGCGTGGCGGACCCCGTCGCGGCTGACCGGGAGGGCTTCGGGGTGGGCGCGGTAGAACCAGGCGGGCGGGGCGACGGTGGGGGTGCCGAGGTCGGCGCGGATGCCGTTGACGTGCAGCAGGCCCAGGAGGCGGTCGAGCCATCCGAAGTCGTAGCTGCCCGGTTCGGGTTCCAGCAGCGCCCAGGAGAAGATCCCGACGCTGACCATGGTGACGCCGGCTTCCCGCATGAGGCGCACGTCCTCGTGCCAGACCTCCTCGGGCCACTGCTCGGGGTTGTAGTCGCCGCCGAAGGCCAGCTTGTGCAGACCGATCGGGGTGGGAGCGGGCGCTGCGTGCGGCATGGACGTCTCCTGGCTCTTTGGAACAACTTCTGGGAACGTGCACACACACTCGTGGCGACGCAGGGCCAACATAACCGCACAGCAACAACCATTGACAAGTGTCGGTTTCGTTTCTCTACTGTGAACGCTCACAGCGTCCGATCGGCCCGTCCGCCGATGCGCCCGCCCAGTCTCGTCAGGGGAGAAACCATGAAATACCGCTCCGTCGCGGTGATCACCGCAGCCGCACTCGCCGCCACCGCCCTGCTCTCGGGCTGCGGTTCCTCGGACGACGGGGGCGACGAGCCGGCAGCCTCCGGGCCCGCATCACTGACCTACTGGGCCTGGGCGCCCGGCCTGGACAAGGTCGCGGACATCTGGAACGAGGGCCCGGGCAAGGAAGCCGGCATCACGGTCACGGTGAAGAAGCAGGCGTCGGGCGACGACCTCGTCACCAAGATCATCACGGCGGCCAAGGCGCACAAGGCCCCTGACCTCGTCCAGGCCGAGTACCAGGCACTCCCCACCCTGGTCTCCAACGACGTCCTCGCCGACATATCCAAGGAGGCGGGCGACGCCAAGGGCGCGTTCGCCGAGGGGATCTGGCAGCAGACCACCCTGGGCTCGGACGCCCTGTACGCCCTGCCGCAGGACTCGGGCCCGCTGATGTTCTACTACCGCCAGGACCTCTTCGAGCAGTACGGCCTGACCGTGCCCACCACCTGGGACGAGTTCGCCGAGACTGCCCGCGCCTTGAAGAAAAAGGCGCCCGACAAGGACCTCACGACCTTCTCCTCCAACGACTCCGGCCTCTTCGCAGGCCTCGCCCAGCAGGCCGGGGCGCAGTGGTGGACGACCGGCGGCGACAAGTGGAAGGTCGCGATCGACGACCCCGCCACGCAGAAGGTCGCCGACTTCTGGGGCGGCCTCGTCAAGGAGGGCGCCATCGACAACCAGCCGATGTACACCCCGGCCTGGAACAAGGCACTCAACACCGGCGAGCAGGTGGCCTGGGTCAGCGCCGTCTGGGCGCCGGGCACCCTGACCACAGCGGCGCCGGAGACGAAGGGCAAGTGGGCGATGGCCCCGCTCCCCCAGTGGACGGCCGGCGAGAGCATCACCGGCAGCTGGGGCGGCTCCTCCACCGCGGTCACCAACGACTCCAAGAACAAGAAGGCCGCGGCCACCTTCGCGAAGTGGCTGAACACGGACCCGGCCGCGCTCGCCGCCCTCGTCAAGGAGAGCGGCATCTACCCCGCCGCGACGGCCGCCCAGACCGGTGGGGCGCTCGCCCAGGCCCCGGACTACTTCTCCAACCAGCCCGACTTCTACACCGAGGCCGCGAAGATCGCCCAGGGCACCGCGCCCGCCGCGTGGGGCCCGAACGTCAACGTCGCGTACACCGCCTTCAAGGACAACTTCGCGCAGGCCGCCAAGAACAGGTCGGACTTCGGTACCGCGCTGACCGCGATGCAGGACGCCACCGTCGCCGACCTCAAGAAGCAGGGCTTCGGAGTTTCCGAGTGACACGCGCAAACCGCAGGAGGCCGTACGGGGTCAAGAGCGCCCCGTACGCCTTCCTGATACCCGCGACCGTCCTCTTCCTGCTCTTCTTCGCGCTGCCCATCGGGTACGCGCTCTACCTGAGCTTCCGCAGGACCGAGGTCAAGGGGCTCGGGCTGGGCAAGGGCGCCCGGGACGAGATCTGGGCGGGACCGGCCAACTACACCGACGCGCTCTCCGACCCGGAGCTGCTGCACGGTGCACTGCGCATCCTCGGGTACGGCGCGATCGTCGTCCCCGTGATGCTCGGGCTCGCCCTGCTGTTCGCCCTGCTGCTGGACACCGAACGGGTCCGGCTGCGCGGCTTCACCCGGCTGGCCATCTTCCTGCCGTACGCGATCCCGGGTGTCATCGCCGCACTGATGTGGGGCTTCCTGTACCTGCCCGACGTCAGCCCCTTCCTCTTCCTGCTCGACAGGGCGGGGCTGCCGCAGCCGGACCTCCTGGACGGTGGCCCGCTGTACCTCTCCCTCGCCAACATCGCGGTGTGGGGCGGCACCGGCTTCAACATGATCGTGATCTACACGTCGCTGCGGGCGATCCCCGTCGAGATCTTCGAGGCCGCGCGTCTCGACGGCTGCTCCCAGCTGCAGATCGCGCTGCGGATCAAGATCCCGATGGTGGCGCCCTCGCTGATCCTGACGTTCTTCTTCTCGATCATCGCGACGCTCCAGGTGTTCAGCGAGCCCACCACGCTGAAGCCTCTGACCAACTCGCTCTCCACCACCTGGAGTCCGCTGATGAAGGTCTACCAGGACGCCTTCGTCAACAACGACATCTACGCGGCGGCGGCGCAGGCGGTCATCATCGCCCTGGCCACGCTGGCCCTGTCCTTCGGCTTCCTCAAGGCGGCCAACTCCCGTACGAAGCAGGGAGACTCCCGATGAGTACGCAGTCCCTCGCCACCGGACCCCGACGGTTCCCGCTCGTCCCGACGGCCGCCCTGCTCCTCGGCGCCCTGTACTGCCTGCTGCCCGTCGTCTGGGTCCTGGTCGCCTCGACCAAGTCCGGCAGCGAGCTGTTCTCCACCTTCACCTTCCTGCCCGGCTCCGGTTTCACCGACAACGTCGCCGACCTGACGGCGTACCGGGACGGCGTGTACTGGAAGTGGATGGCCAACTCGGCCTTCTACGCCGGAGTGGGCGCCCTGCTGTCCACGGCGGTGTCCGCTGTCTCGGGGTACGCGCTGGCCGTGTACCGCTTTCGCGGCAAGGAGACCGTCTTCAACATCCTGCTGGCCGGGGTGCTGATGCCGCCGGTGATCCTCGCGGTACCGCAGTACCTGCTGCTGGCCAAGGCCGACATGACCGACTCCTACCTCTCGGTGCTGCTGCCGGTGATCCTCTCCCCGTACGGCGTCTACCTGGCCCGGATCTACGCCGCGGCGGCCGTGCCGGCCGATGTGATCGAGGCCGGACGGATGGACGGCGGCAGCGAGTGGCGGATCTTCCGGACCATCGCGCTGCCGATGATGGTGCCGGGACTGGTGACGGTGTTCCTGTTCCAGTTCGTGGCGGTCTGGAACAACTTCCTGCTGCCCTACATCATGCTCGGCGACGACGAGAAGTTCCCGGTGACCCTGGGGCTCTACACACTGCTGCAGCAGGGTTCGAACACCCCGGCGCTGTACACGCTGGTCATCACCGGCGCGCTGCTGGCGATCATTCCGCTGATCGCCCTGTTCCTCGTGATCCAGCGGTTCTGGAGCCTCGACCTGCTCTCCGGCGCCGTAAAGTCCTGACAGCTCCTCAACAGGGCTTCCCTTGATGAAAGATCAAGCAACATGAGCCGCACTGAACAGAACGGCACGGGACGCCGCCGACCGCCGACGATCCACGATGTCGCGCGGGAGGCCGGAGTCTCCCGGGGTACGGTCTCGCGCGTACTCAACGGCGGCCACAACGTCAGCCCCGCCGCGCTCGACGCGGTCAACTCCGCCATACACAAGACCGGTTACACCGTGAACCGGCACGCCCGGTCGCTGATCACCGGCCGTTCCGACTCCGTGGCGTTCCTGCTGACCGAGCCGCAGGAGCGGTTCTTCGAGGACCCGAACTTCAACGTGCTGCTGCGCGGCTGCACCACGGCGCTCGCCGCCCACGACATACCGCTGCTGCTGATGATCGCGGGGACGGAGGCGGAGCGCCGCCGGAACATGCGGTACATCGCCGGGCACGTCGACGGGGTGCTGCTGGTCTCCAGCCACTCCGGCGACCCGGTCGCCGCCCAGCTGCACGAGGCAGGCGTCCCGCTGGTCGCCTGTGGGAAGCCGCTCGGCCAGGGCTCGAAGGTCAGCTACGTCGCTGCGGCCGACCGGGACGGCGCACGGGACATGGTGCGGTTCCTGTACGAGTCCGGGCGCCGCCGGATCGCCACGGTCACCGGCCCCTTGGACACCCCCGGCGGCGTGGAGCGGCTGGCGGGTTACCGCGAGACGCTCGCCGAGTGCGGGCTGCCCTTCGACGAGGCGCTGGTCGTGCCGGGCGACTACAGCCGCGCGGGCGGTCAGGCCGCGGCATCGCTCCTGCTGGAGCGCGCACCGGACATCGACGCGGTGTTCGTGGCGTCCGACCTGATGGCGCAGGGGGTGCTGACCGCCATGGAGCAGGCGGGCCGGCGCGTGCCGCAGGACATCGCGGTCGGCGGTTTCGACGACTCCCCCGCGGCGCTCGCGGCCCGTCCCGCGCTGACGACGGTCCGCCAGCCGTGGGACCGGATCAGCTCCGAGATGGTACGGGTGCTGCTGGCGCAGATCGGAGGGGAGGACCCGGCCGCGGTCATCCTGCCCACCGAACTGGTCCGGCGGGACTCGGCGTGACGCCGTCGGACGGGCCCGGCGCCCTTCCGTGAGCACACGCACGGCCCCCTGACGGTCCTTCGCCCGTCAGGGGGCCGCGGTACGCGGTGTGCCGGCCGCCGGGTTACCGGTCCTGCAGCGCCGGGTAGTCGGTGTAGCCCTTCGCCTCGCCGCCGAAGAAGGTCGAGGGGTCGGGGGTGTTGAACGGCCCGCCGGCCTTCAGCCGCGCCGGCAGGTCCGGGTTGGCGAGGAACAGCGCGCCGTAGGAGATGAGGTCCGCGATCCCGTCGTCGATCACCGTGTGGTGCTCCGGTCCGGTCGGCCCTTCGGTGAACACGTTGAGGACCACGGTTCCGGAGAACTGCTTGCGCAGCGCGAGCGTCAGCTCACGGATCTCGGTCTGCTCCAGGATGTGCAGGTAGGCGAGGCCGAGCGGTTCGAGCTCCGCGACGAGCGCGGTGTAGACGGCGTCGGGGGCGGGCTCCTCGATACCGTTGAACGGGTTGCCGGGCGAGATGCGCAGCCCGGTGCGCTCCGCGCCGATCTCGGCGACGACGGCCTTGGCCACCTCGACGGCGAACCGGGTGCGGGCCTGCTCGGAACCGCCCCACTCGTCGGTGCGCAGGTTGGTGTTGGGTGCGAGGAACTGGTGGATCAGGTAGCCGTTGGCGCCGTGCAGCTCGACCCCGTCGAAGCCCGCGTCGACGGCGTTGCGGGCGGCCGAGACGAAGTCCTCGATGGTCGACCGGATCTCGGCGTCGGTCAGCTCGCGCGGTTCGACGAAGTCCTTCGGGCCCACCTGGGTGTAGACCTGGCCGGGCGCCGCGACCGGGGAGGGGGCGACCGGGGTGAGTCCGTCCGGCAGCAGTACGGGGTGGCCGATCCTGCCCGCGTGCATGATCTGGGCGAAGATGCGCCCGCCGGCCTCGTGGACGGAGTCGGTGACCCTGCGCCACGAGGCGACCTGCTCGGCACTGTGCAGTCCGGGGGTGGCGGGGTAGCCCTGGCCCACCACCGACGGCTGGATGCCCTCGGTGATGATCAGTCCGGCCGAGGCGCGCTGGGTGTAGTACTCGACGACGAGATCGGTGGCCGTACCGCCGTCTCCGGCCCGGCTCCGGGTCATCGGAGCGAGCGCTATGCGGTTGGCGAGCTGCGTACCGGAGAGGTCGATGGGGTCGAACACGGTGGTCATGGAAGCTCCCGTGGGATTTACATGGTCGGCCAAGTAATTATCTCCGCGCCACTGTAACCCATTAATTGGCCGACCAAGGTAATGTTCATGGAGACGTCATGGACCAGGCGACGTCGAGGACCCGGCAGCGGAATCGACCGGGCAGCACCACCGCCCCGAGGAGCCCCGATGAAGGCCGACAGCACGGCCCCCGCAGATCCCGTCTGTGCCGAGGCACTGCCCAGCGCCGCCCGCGGCGGCCCCGTCAGCCATGCGGTTTCACGCATCGCCAGGCTGCACCGGATCGCGGCGGGCAGGCTGCTCAAGGGGCTCGGCCTCTATCCCGGCCAGGAACTCCTGATGATGCACCTGTGGGACGGCGGGGCCGTCCGCCAGGCGGAGCTCATCAAGGCCGTGGACCTCGACCCGTCCACCGTCACCAAGATGCTCCAGCGGCTCGACCAGGCCGGGCATGTCCGCCGCTGCCCCGACCCGGACGACCGACGGGCCGTCCTGGTCGAGGCAACCGACGACAGCTGCGGGCTCCACGCCTCGGTGCGCGACGCCTGGTCCAGCCTGGAGGAGCACACCCTCGCGGGACTGGACCCGGCGGAGCGTACGGAGCTGGCCCGGCTGCTGGCCAAGGTCGAGGCGAACCTCTGCCAGGAGACCCAGGAGTGCCCCGGCTCGGAGTGACGGTTCGGGCTCGGAGTGACCGTTCGGGCCGGGAAGGGCTCCCCGGGCGGCCGGTTCAGCCGGAGAGCACATCCAGCGCACGGTCCACGTCGGCCTCGGTGTTGTACAGGTGGAACGCCGCCCGCAGGTTCCCCGCCCGGTCCGAGACCATGACCCCCGCCCGCGTCAGCTCGGCAAGGCGGCCACCGAGTCCGGGCACGGCCACGATCGCCGACTCCCCCGGCACCGCCTCGTGCCCGATCCCGGACAGCCCACTGCGGAAGCGGGCGGCGAGCCCTGTGGCGTGGGCGTACATCGCATCGACTCCGACCTCCGCCAGCAGCTCCAGGGAGCGCTCGGCCCCGTGGTACGCGAGGAAGGCTGCCGGTTCGTCGAAGCGCCGCGCCGTGACGGCCAGCTGCTCGACCGGCCCGTACGTGCTGTTCCAGCGGTCCTCCGCCGAGACCCAGCCCGCGTACACCACGGGCACCGTCTCCTGCGCCTCCTCGGTCACGGTCAGGAACGACGCACCCCGGGGGCACAGCAGGAACTTGAAGCCGCCGGTGACCGTGTAGTCGTACGCCCCGGCGTCCAGGGGCAGCCAGCCCGCGGACTGACTGGCGTCGAGCAGGGTCCGCGCGCCGTGCGCCGCGGCCGCCGCCCGGACCGCGTCCAGGTCGGCGACCCTGCCGTCGGCCGACTGGACGGCCGAGAAGGCGACGAGCGCGGTCTCCGGCCGTACGGACTCGGCGAGATCGTCCAGCGGGACGTACCGCATCTTCAGATCACCGCGGACGGCGAACGGGCTGACGACCGAGCTGAACTCGCCCTCCGGGGCGAGGACCTCGGAGCCCGGCGCCAGGGAGGCCGCGACGAGCCCGACATGGGCGGCGACGGAGCCGCCGGTGGCGACCCGGTCGGGACCGACACCGGCGAGCCGGGCGAAACCGGCCCGGGCGGCGTCCACCGACTCGAAGCTGCCCGCACCGGCCCGACGGCCCGTGGCGTTGTCGTCGGCCAGTTCCTTGACCGCCTCGACGGTCCGGCGGGGCAGCAGACCGCAGCTGGACGTGTTGAGGTAGGTGGTCTCCGGTGCGAACTCGGCGGCTGTGACCTGGTGGATCGTAGACGTCTCCATGCGTCCAGCCTGTCCGCCCCTCAATCCCTCGTCAATCACGAAGAGTTGAGGGGCACACCCAAGAAGTGCTTATGCGTGCCGGTCGGAGGCACCCTGGGGGACCTCGCAGGCCCCGTCCGCGTCGCAGGCGTCGGCGTCCCCGCCGAGGGTGGTGAGCGCGCTGACCGGACGGTCCTTCCACGCCCGCTCCAGCGCCTGGACGAAGACCTCGGAGGGCTGGCCGCCGGAGATTCCGTAGCGTCGGTCGAACACGAAGAACGGCACCGCGTTCGCGCCCAGCTCGGCCGCCTCGCGCTCATCGGCCCGCACCTCGTCGGCGTACGCCGCGGGGTCGGCGAGCACCGCCAGCGACTCCTCCCGGTCGAGCCCCGCCTCCTCGGCGAGGTCGGCGAGCACCGCGTCGTCGAAGACCGAGCGCTCCTCGGCGAAGTTCGCCCGGTAGGCGAGGCTCAGCAGCTCGTCCTGGCGACCGCGCGCCTTGGCCAGGTGCAGCAGCCGGTGGATGTCGAAGGTGCTGCCGTGGTCGCGCCCCTCGGACCGGTAGCCGAGCCCTTCGGACTGCGCGTTCGCCGCGACGTTGGCCTCCATGCCGCGGGCCTCCTCGGGGGTCCGCCCGTACTTCTGCGCCAGCATGTCGATCACCTTCTCGGTGTCGCCCTTTGCCCGCCCGGGGTCCAGCTCGAAGGAACGGTGCACCACCTCGACCTCGTCGCGGTGGGCGAACTCGGCCAGGCCCTTCTCGAAGCGCGCCTTCCCGATGTAGCACCAGGGGCAGGCGATGTCGCTCCAGATCTCGACGCGCATGACTCTTCTTCTCTCCAGCTCTGCCGTACGGGGGCGGAGCCACCCTCCGCCGCCCGTTCAACGTTCAACGGCGGCGGCTGATTCCCGCTCATCCACTAGGCCGCAACCTGACCTGATGCCTTCCTACCCTGTCCGCATGACACCGGAGGCCGAGGGCATCCTGACCGCTCTGCGCGAGGCGCGGCGGCTCCTTCTCATCACCACGCTGGACGTCGCGGACACACAGGTCACGGAACGTTCCACGGTCAGCGAGCTGACGCTCGGCGGGATCCTGAACCACCTCACCCAGGGCGAGCGGGTCTGGACGCACATCATGACCGACACCGCCGGCCGGACCCCTGACGGCATGTGGGACATGACCCAGTACCAGGCACCGGAGGGTGCGACGACCGCCGGCCTGCGTACCGCCTACGAGGAGGCCGCGCGCGCCACCGACGAGGCCGTCGCGAAGTCGGACCCGGACGCGGAGGTACCCCTGCCGGAGGCGCCCTGGGAACCGGGCGTCGTGCACCACTGGCCGGTGCGCCGGATCCTGCTGCACCTTCTCCAGGAGACCGCCCAGCACGCCGGGCACGCCGACATCATCCGGGAGTCGCTCGACGGCGCGAGCACCACGGCGCGGCGGGGCTAGGGTCTCCCGTTCGGATCGGGCCGGCTGGAGGCGGTGGCCCGCTGTGATCACGTGACCCGCGCGGCAACGGCCCCCGCACAGTCCAGGGACTCCCTGTGAGTGGTGTCCACCTCCAGGTCGTAGACAACGCCCCGGTGGACCATCTCCGCCTGCAGGGCGGCCATCCCCCCGGCCCGGTCCCCGCGGGCGACCTCGCGTCCTGCGGCGACCTCACTCGCACACCTGACGCCGACCCACAGCACGTCCAGTCCGCCGAGGGCCTTCCGCCACCGCTCCTGGGACGCCGCTCCGCCGAGGAAGACGTCATCGATGATGACCCGGGCGCCCGCGCGGGCCATCGCGGCGACCCCCTCCATCCACGCCGCTTCCAGCTCCCGGAACTGCGAGCCGACACTCACCCCGCCGTCCGCGGCGAACCCGATTCCCGCATCCGACGTCTGCATGGATGCGGGCATCGCCTCGATCAGCGAGTCGACCGCGGCGGCGAGCCACGGATCCGGCAGTACCGCCTGCAGGCACCGGACGATCCCGGACTTGCCCGAGCTGGACCCACCGTTCAACACAATCACCTGAGTAGCCACCGGGGCACGGTAGAGGCAATCACCACGACGCTCGACTCGATTTCCCCCTTGACCTCAGTTGCACGTGAGGTCCGAGGGTGTTCCCCATGGACACGGAAACCACGTCACACGCGGCAGACCTCGAGGCGATCAACCGGCTGGTCGCCACCGTCGAGCACTCCCAGCAGAACAAGGACCCCGAGGAGTTCCTCGGCCTCTTCCACCCGGACGCGATCTGGACGACCGGCCACGGCAGGATCCTCATCGGCCTCGACGCGATCGCGGAGTTCACCCGCAAGGTACTCCCCGCCTCGGACCGGGACGGCGAGGTCACCTACGAGGTCGCCCACGTACTCTTCATCCGCCCCGACGTCGCGGCGGTCAAGGTCCGTCAGCGCTACCTGGCCCCGGGCGAGGAGAGCGAGGGCGCCCCGCTCTACGTGATCTCCAAGCAGGACGACGGCCGCTGGCTGCTGACCGCCTGCCAGAACACCGTCGTCGTCACCTGATTCCGATCTCCGCCCAGACCGTCTTCCCGGAGGGCGGGAACGGCCTCACGCCCCAGTCGGTGGCGAGCGCGTCGACGATGACCAGGCCGCGCCCCCGGCCGGACCGGGCGGGGGCTCGTTCACCACGCGGGTCCGTGACCTCGATGCGCAGCCCCGCACCCGGCAGGAGCACGAGCCCGAGCCGGAAGCCCCGCCCGTCCAGCCGCCCGTGCCGCACCGCGTTGGCCGCCAGTTCGGCGACGACGAGCGCGGCCGCGGCGATGGGTTCACCGTTGCGCGGCCACCCCCATGCGGCGAGCTCTTCCACGGCGAGCAGCCGCGCGAGGCGCGCACCCCGCCGGGTGGCACTCAACAGCTGCGTGAACTGCGGTGAGGGTGTTGCCGGTCGGCGCATACCTGTGTGTACGGATTCGCTCTTCACGCCACTCAGCGTGGCCGCGTGACCGTACGCTGACCAGGAGTGACTACGGTACGCAGCGTGCGTGTACCGGTGCGGGTGGTGATCGGTACCGGTCGTCCGCCGTGCGGCACGCAGGACGAACGGGGCCGGCGATGGGGCTGACGGACGCGATCGGGGATTGCGACGACTCGGAGGGCGCGCCGGAGCTGTTCCGGGTGATCGGCCGCCAGGTCCGGCTGCTCCGCGAACGGGCGGGGCTCACCCAGCGGGAACTCGGTGAGCAGCTCGGCTACAGCGAGGACCTGGTCCGCTCGCTGGAGTGCGGACGCAGGACGCCACAGCCGGAGTTCCTGGCCGCGGCGGACGACGCACTGGGTGCGGGCGGGCTGCTGCGGGCCGCGACGGAGGACGTCGGCCGGGCGAAGGCCCGGGCGCGGGTGAAGCATCCGGCGTGGTTCCGGGACTACGCGCGGCTGGAGGCGGATGCCGTGGAGGTCCACGAGTACGGCAGCCATGTCGTGCCAGGTTTTTTACAGACCGAGAATCACGCACGGGCTCTGTTCGCGATGCGCAAGCCTCTGCTGGACGACGCGACCATCGAACTACGGGTCGCCGCTCGCATGGTTCGTCAGGAGCTCCTGACTCGATGGCCCGCGCCGATCCTGACGTGCATCGTCGAAGAGGCCGTACTGCGTCGGCCGATCGGCGGATCCGCTGTGCACAGGGCGCAGCTGGAGAAGCTACTCGATCTGGGCCGGCTGAGGAGCCTGGAGCTCCAGGTCATGCCGACCGACCGGGAAGAGCATGCCGGCATGGGCGGGCCCTTCATTCTTCTGACGCCCCAGGGGCGACCCCAGGTGGCATACCTGGAAGTTCAGAACATCAGCCGTCTGGTCACTGATCAGGACGAAGTCCGTATCCTGGCCGCACGCTACGGCAGCATCAGGGCACAGGCTCTCAACCCGTCCGAATCCCTCGCTGTCATCGAGGAGTTGATGGGAGCGACATGAGTGACAACGGCGCTGTGCACATGACTGCATCCCTTGCGTGGGCCAGGAGCACCTACAGCTCCAACGAAGGAGGAGCGTGCGTGGAGGTCGCCACCACCGGCCCCGCCGTCCTCGTACGCGACTCGAAGGACGTCACCCGCCCCCACCTGACCGTCTCCCCCGCCCGCTGGGCGCACTTCGTGCGGTACGCGGCCGACGTCTGAGGGGTGTGCGGCCCGACGGGTCGCCGGTGACACTCGGGTTGCCGGGGCTGGACAATCAATTCACTTACCTGGAGCCGGACTTGCATATGTGATCTCGCTCGGATCCGGCTGTCGTCCGCACCAGCATCCGTAGGAGGAGAGCACATTGGCACGGCACGGAAATGTTCTCGCGTTACTGGACGCCTCAGGCACGTTCTACAAGCCGGAACGGCTCGTTTTTCCCGGGGCGGGCGAGGATGACTGGGAACGCGCGACGTCCCTCGATCCGGGCGCACGAGGGCCGGACGGCATGTGGCGGCTGAATTTCTGGTGCTTCGCGATCGAGCGGCCGGGCGGGCGTTGGGTCCTCGTCGACGCGGGCGTCGGACCGGCCGAGGGGCCGGGCGCTCCGTGGTGCCCGGTCCCCGGCCGGCTGCCGGAGGCACTCGCCGAGGCCGGGATCGCACCGGCGGACGTGGAGTCCGTCGTGCTGACCCATCTGCACGAGGATCATGTGGGCTGGTCGGCGACGGCGGACGGGGAGCCCTTGTTCCCCCGGGCCCGGTACATCGTCCAGCACGCGGAGACGGCTGCCCTCGACCGGTCGGACCCGGTGTGGCAGTGGGTCGTCGAGCCGCTCCTCGCCGCGGGACAGCTCGAC
The DNA here is from genome assembly GCF_040605575.1 of Streptomyces sp. NPDC005566. Classification (NCBI taxonomy): domain Bacteria; kingdom Bacillati; phylum Actinomycetota; class Actinomycetes; order Kitasatosporales; family Streptomycetaceae; genus Streptomyces; species Streptomyces sp. NPDC005566. The sequence goes on from NZ_JBEXDB010000008.1 coordinate 93,741, forward strand.
GAGGTCCGCGGGGAGCACCGGCTCGGGCGGGGGGTGACCCTGTTCCCCACACCCGGACACACTCCCGGTCACCAGTCCGTCCTGGTCGAGCAGCCCGGCGGCCGGGACGTCATCGTCACCGGCGACGCACTGGTGCACGCCGTCCAGTTGGGCAACCCGGCCGTCGCCTACTCCCACGAGCTCGACCCGGACACCGCCCGCGCCTCCCGCGAGGCGCTGCTGGAGCGAGCGGCGGCGCACCGCGCCCTGCTGGCCCCCGCCCACCTGACTCCGGCGTTCATCGCACCGTAGGGGCCCGACCGCACCGGCCCGGAGCCGTCTGCGTGCGGTTCCTCCGCAACGCAGTCGGACGGGCAGGCGTGCGGGCGGGAACACGCCACGGGCTCACCCCCGGCCAGTGGCCGGGGGTGAGCGCGCCGCTGGGCGTCAGCTGCCGTCGCGCAGGTCGCCGAGACCGGCGGGCCGGTAGGCGATCCGGTCGAAGGCCACCTGGCAGCCCGCGCCCGTGGGCGCCTGGGCGAGGAAGCCGGCCAGTACCGGGGCATGCTCCGCCCCGAGGGCGAAGACGCGGACGAAGGTCCACTTGTCCCCGTCCTCGGAAGCGTGGAAGGCGAACGCGTTGCCGGTGCGGCTGAGCCGCAGCCAGACGGTGTCACCGTCCACGACGAAGGAGTTGGCGTCGTCGGAGTGGCCGCGGGTGACGACCGTGCAGATGGTGGGGCGGTCCGGGGAGAGCTCGAAGCAGAGTTTCGCCCACTCCCGTTCACCGGCGTGCAGATAGAGCACGCCCGCGTCGAACGCCCCCGCGAAGCCGACCTTCACCCGGGCGGCCAGCTGGAAGTCGCCCTCCGGCACGGCACCCAGCAGGCGCGGAGCGTCGGAGGCGGGTTCCAGGGCGTCGCCGCCCGGCGGGACGAAGCGGTCCTGCCGGGCGCCCGCCCGGCCGGTCAGCACGCCGTCCTCGTACCCCCAGTACCCCTGCGGGCCGAACGGCTCCAGCGGAAAGGGCACTTCGGGGAGGTGCACGGTCATACGCGGCGCCCGTCGACCCGGCGGGGCAGGCCCTGCGGGTTGTCCTCGCGCAGCTCCGGCGGGAGCAGCGCCTCGGGTGTCGACTGGTAGCTGACCGGACGCAGCCAGCGCTCGATCGCTGTCGCGCCGACCGAGGTCGAGGTGGAGGTGGTGGCCGGGTACGGGCCGCCGTGGTGCTGGGCCGGGGCGACGGCCACGCCGGTCGGCCAGCCGTTGACCAGGACGCGTCCGGCCAGCGGGGTGAGCGCCGCGAGCAGGCCCGCGGCGCTGCCGTCGGCCTCCTCGGTGGCGATCTGGAGGGTGGCGGTGAGGTTGCCGGGGAGGCGGGAGAGGACAGCGGTGATCTCGTCCTCGGAGTCGTAGCGTGCGACGACGGTGACCGGCCCGAAGCACTCCTCCAGCAGCGCGTCGTGCGGCCCTTCGGCGGCCAGCCGCTGGGCGGGGACGGTCAGGAAGCCCGCGGAGACGGTGTGCTCGCTGCCCGCACCCGGGGTGACGGGGGCCTCCACGTCCGCGAGTGCTGCCCTCTCGGCCACGCCCGCGACGAAGGCGTCCCGCATCCGGTGGTCGAGCATGACGCCCGCACCGGTGTCGCTGACCGTCTCGGTGAGGGACTTCAGCAGCCGGTCACCGGCCTCGCCGGACGGGGCGAGGACGAAGCCGGGCTTGGTGCAGAACTGTCCCGCGCCCATGGTCATGGAGCCGCCGAGCCCGGCACCGATCTGCTCACCGCGCTCCTCGGCGGCGGCCGCGGTGACGACGACGGGGTTGAGGGAGCCGAGCTCGCCGTGGAAGGGGATCGGGGTGGGCCGGGCCGCAGCCGCGTCGTAGAGAGCCCGGCCGCCGCGGATCGAGCCGGTGAACCCGGCGGCGGTGACGAGGGGGTGCTTGACCAGCTCGACGCCCGCGTCGAAGCCGTGCACGACGGTCACCACGTCCTCGGGCAGGCCGTTCTGCACGGCTGCCCTGCGCAGGAGCGAGGCGCAGAGTTCGGAGGTGGCGGGGTGGTCGGGGTGCGCCTTGACGACGACCGGGCAGCCCGCGGCGAGTGCGCTCGCGGTGTCGCCGCCGGGGACGGAGAAGGCGAGCGGGAAGTTGCTGGCCGCGTAGACGGCGACGACGCCGAGCGGGATCTTGTAGCGGCGCAGGTCCGGCCAGGGCGGGGTCCTGCTGCCGTCCTCGTGGTCGATGTGGATGTCGAGGAAGGACCCCTCCTCGACGACCTCCGCGAAGGCCCGCAACTGGGCGGCCGTGCGGGCGAGTTCGCCGGCAAGCCGGGCCGGGCCGAGTGCGGTCTCCGCGTCGGCGGCCTCGATGACGTGCTCTCCCGCTCCGGCGAGCAGATCGGCCGCGGTACGCAGGAACGCGGCGCGCACCGTGCGGTCGGCCAGCGTCTCGCGCACGGCATGCGCGGCCCGGACCGCGCGGTCGACCTCCTCCGCTGTAGCCTCCACCGCAACCTGCTCACGCGGGTTCCCGGTTCGGGGGTCGACACTCCAGACTGGTGCTGCTGCCACCGTGTTTCCTTCCGGTCCACTGCCACACATCAGGAGTTGTTCGGTATTCTGAACAGAGTTCCTGATCGTGAATATGCAGGGGACTCTATTTCCGGGCGTTCCGTGTTGGCAAGAAGTCGCAGCGTTGCGCAGGTTGTACAAAAAGGGTGGAAGGGGCACAGGGCGATGTCGGTTGCCGAGTCCGGTGGGACACAGGTCAAGTCCGCGGTACGGACGGTGGAGCTCCTCGAATACTTCGCGGGGCGCCCCGGTATGCACTCACTGGCAGCCGTGCAGGAGGCCGTCGGATACCCCAAGTCGAGCCTCTACATGCTGCTGCGCACGCTGGTGGAGCTGGGCTGGGTCGAGACGGACGCGACGGGCACGCGGTACGGGATCGGGGTGCGTGCCCTGCTCGTCGGCACCTCGTACATCGACGGGGACGAGGTGGTCGCCGCCGCCCGTCCCACCCTGGACCGGCTCTCCGACGACACCACGGAGACCATCCACCTGGCCCGTCTGGACGGGACGAACGTGGTGTACCTCGCCACCCGGCAGTCCCAGCACTATCTGCGCCCGTTCACCCGCGTCGGCCGCCGGCTGCCCGCCCACTCCACCTCGCTCGGCAAGGCGCTGCTGGCCACCCACAGCGACGAGCAGGTCCGCAAGATGCTGCCCGAGACGCTGCCCGCGCTGACGGAGCACACCCTCACCGACCGCGAGAAGCTGATCGAGGAACTGCGCCTCATCCGCGAGCAGGGGTACGCGGTGGACCGTGAGGAGAACACACTGGGCCTGCGCTGCTTCGGGGTCGCGATCCCGTACCGCACCCCGGCGCGCGACGCGATCAGCTGCTCCGTGCCGGTCGCCCGGCTCACGCCCGCGCACGAACAGATGGTCAAGGACGCCCTGTTCGACGCCCGCGACCGGCTGACCCTGGCGACCCGGAGGCTCTGACACCGTGCGAACCGAACTGCGCGAGGTGCGGGACGGCGACCTGCCCCTGTTCTTCGCGTTCATGAGCGACCCGGAAGCGACCCGCATGGCGGCCTTCACCAGCGCCGACCCCTCCGACCGTGCCATGTTCGACGCCCACTGGCAGCGCATCCGCGCCTCGGACACGGTGATCATGCGCACGGTGCTCGCCGACGACGTGGTGGTCGGCAGCGTGGGGGTGTACGGGCCGCCGGCCGAGCGTGAGGTGACCTACTGGCTGGACAGGGCGCAGTGGGGCCGGGGGGTGGCGACCGCCGCGCTGCGGGCCCTGCTCGATGTCGTACCGGACCGTCCGCTGCACGCGCGGGCCGCGGCCGACAACACCGGTTCGGTGCGGGTGCTGCAGAAGTGCGGGTTCACCGTGACCGGCGCGGACCGGGGCTTCGCGCAGGCCCGGGGCGAGGAGACCGACGAGGTGCTCCTGCGGCTGGACGCCTGACAGGGCGGGTACCCGGTACGCCGGGTACCCGCTGCGCCGGGCGGCCGGGATCCCCGGCGCGGCGGAGGGGCGCCGGGCCCGAAGGGGCGAGAGGCCTCTCCCCCGCGCGGCGGAGGCGGATCGTCGCAGCGCAGGACGTGCGGGCGGGCACCGCACGGAAGCGTGGGTGCCATGACACAGAGACCGCTCGCACCCCGCACCCGGGAAACACCGCCACCGCCCCTCCACGCGGGCCGGGCCCGCGTCCTGCTCCGCATCCTGACGATCGTCTCCTGCCTGCCCTACCTGTCGCTCAAGATCGCCTGGATCGCGGGCAGTCACGTCGGCATCCCGGACGACAGCACCCTGCTCGACCACCCCACCTCGATGGCCGTGGCCAACAGCGCGACGGTGCTGATGGACGGCACCGTGATCGTCCTCGCCCTGCTGCTCACCCAGGCCTGGGGCCGGCGCGTCCGGGCCTGGCTGCTCGCCCTGCCGATGTGGGTCGCGACCGGGCTGCTCCTGCCGATCATGACCGGCTTCCCGTTGCAGCTGCTGGTCGGCGTGATCAGCGGCCGGAGTCCGGGCTCCGCCGACTCGCGTGCCTTCCTGGACGGCTGGGTGTTCGGCGTCGTCTACTCCGGATTCATCATCCAGGGCCTGGCGCTCGGTACCCTGTTCGCCCTGTACGCGAGGGACCGTTGGGGCCACCTCTGGCAGGGCGCCCTGCGTGATCTGCCCCCGAGCCCCACGGGTCCCGCCCTCCGCGCCGCCGCTGTCGCCGCCTCGGTGCTCGCCGTCGTACCCGCCACCATGCACCTGGTCTGGGCCGCGGGTTCGACCGCGGGCCTCAACGGGACGCGGATCGCGGAACGTACCCCCGACTTCTACGCGCTCCAGGCGCTCGACGCCCTCTTCCTCGCCGCCGCCGTCGCCGGGGTGCTGCTGCTCGCCTTCCGCCGCACCGGCGGGCTCGCGCTCAAGGTGCCGCTCGCCCTGGCCTGGGCCGGCTCCGGGGCCGCGGCCTGCTGGGGAGGCTGGCTGAGCATCGCCTCGCTGGGCAACGTCGAGGAGATCGCCGACCGGCCCACGGCCGCGATGGGCCTGATCTACGCTGTACAGATGCTGGTCGGGATGCTGATCGTCACCTTGGGCGCGTACTTCCTCGCCGAGCGCTCGGCTGCGGCGAAGCCGGCCGGCACCCGGGCGTGAGACTCCTCCTCGGGCGGCGGGCCCGGCTGCGCTGGCTTCATCTCATCGTCGGTGGCGCGCTGTTGATGCCGTACTTCCTCGTCGGCACGGTCATCGTCGGCTCGTACAGCTCCGACGCCAACGTCTTCTCCTCGCCCGCCAACCAGTTCACCGCGTTCGCGTTCGCGCTGCCGATGGCCGCGGTCACCGGACTCTTCCCGCTCGCCCGCCCACTGTCGGTGGCGGCGGCCCGCACCCTGTGCGGCATCCCGGCGCAGGTGCTGGCGGAAGGACTCGCCAGGAGCCGGCAGGCGCGGATCAGGACCGCGGGCTGGTTCACCCTGCATGTGGCGCTCGGGGGCGTCATCAGCGGGCTGACGCTCGCGCTGACCCCGTTCGCGGTGGCCGTGATGATGCTGCCGTTCGTCGCGGGTGTCCGGGACTCGCCGGCGCTGGGACTGCCCTCGGCCATGGACCGGCCCTGGCTCCTGGCCCTGGCGCCGTTCGCCGGCCTCGCGATGCTCGTGGCGATGGCCGGCTGCGCGGCCGCGGCCGCGGCGGTACTGGCCGGCCGGGCGATCGTGCTGCTGGGCCCGACGCCCGACGACCGGCTGGCAGCCGCGGAGCGCAGGGCGGCGGATCTGGCGGTACGCAACCGGCTCGCCCGGGAGCTGCACGACTCGGTCGGCCATGCGCTGAGCGCGGTCACGCTCCAGGCCGGTGCGGCCCGCAGGGTGCTGGACAGCGACCCCGATTTCGTACGGGAGGCGCTGACGGCGATCGAGGAGACGACCCGCCGCACGGTCGGTGAACTCGACGCCGTGCTGGGCCTGTTGCGGCGCGGGGAGGACGAGGCGCAGGGCCCCGCGCTCGACGCCCTGGACGGGCTGCTCGACCACTGCGGGGTCCCCGTGGCGTACACGGCGAAGGGCAGCCCCGAGCTGGTTCCGCGGGCCGTGTCCAGGGAGGCGTACCGGATCGTGCAGGAGGGCCTGAGCAACGCGCTGCGGCACGGCGGCAGCGGTGCGCGCGTGGAGCTCCGGATCGCGGTGGACGAGCGCGAACTGGAGATCACGATGGACAATCCACTGCCCGGCCGGGCGGCGGTGGTGCGCCCCGGCGGCGGGCGCGGGCTGCGTGGCATCGCCGAACGGACCGTGCTGCTGGGCGGCACCACACGCTCGGGGCCGGACGCCGCCGGCGTATGGAGGCTCACCGCCCGCCTCCCCCTGCACAGCCCCCGACAGGAGAACCGATGAGCAGCGGCACGGTCCGCATCGTCCTCGCCGACGACGAGCGCATGGTCCGTACGGCACTGCGCGTGATCCTCGACGCGGAAACCGGCCTGGAGGTCGTCGGTGAGGCGGCCACGGGGGCGGAGGCGGTGTCCGTGGTGCGTGAGCTGCGGCCCGATGTGGTGCTCATGGACGTGCGGATGCCGGAGATCGACGGGATCCGCGCGACCGAGCAGATCCTCGGGACGATGAAGGACCCGCCGCGGATCGTCGTCGTCACGACCTTCGAGAACGACTCCTATGTGTACGACGCCCTGCGCGCCGGAGCCGCGGGCTTCCTCCTGAAGCGGGCGGCGGCCGAGGACCTGGTGCAGGCGGTACGGCTGGTGGCCCGCAGCGACTCGCTGCTGTTCCCGGCCGCGGTGCGCACGCTGGCCGCCGAGCACGGGAGGCGGCAGGCGGTCACGGCGCCGCCCTGGGTGGCGCGGCTGACCGAGCGGGAGGCGGAGGTGCTGCGGCTGCTGGCGGTGGGCCTGACCAACACCGAGATCGCCGGGCGGCTGACGGTCGGCGTGGCGACGGCGAAGACGCACGTGGCCGCGGTGCTCGCGAAGACCGGGGCCCGGGACCGTACGCAGGCGGTCATCGCGGCATACGAGTCGGGGTTCATCACGCCCGGCTGACCCGCCCGGGCGGCTGAGAAAACGGTGAGAAGGGACACGAACGGGAACGTCCCGGGCTCTCCCGCTCGTCCCTCCAGCGGGATGAACAAGACAATCAGGCGCGCTTCGGTCTTCTGTCTGCTCATGGTCCTCGCCCTGTTGGTGCGGGCGACCTGGGTGCAGGCGTACGAGGCCCGGGCGCTCGCAGACGACGAACACAACCGGCGGAACACGATCGCGCAGTACGCGCAGCCGCTCGGCGACATCATCGTGGCCGGTTCCCCGGTCACCGGTTCGAAGGAGACCACGGGCGGCGATCTCCGTTACAAGCGGATCTACACCCAGGGCGAGCTGTACGCGTCGGTCACGGGCTACAGCTCACAGGCTTACGGCGCCACACAGCTCGAAGGCATCTACAGCGATGTGCTCGACGGCACCGACAACCGGCTGAAGGATCCCGCCGCGGTGCTCACGGGCGAGCAGACCGCCCCGGGCCAGGTGCTGACGACCATCGACCCGGACGTCCAGAAGGCGGCCTTCGAGGCACTCGGGGACGACCGGGGCGCAGCCGTCGCGATGGATCCGGAGACCGGCCGGATCCTCGGCATGGTCTCCTCGCCGTCGTACGACCCGTCCGGGATCAGCGGGACGACCGACGGGGACGCCTGGCAGAAGCTGCTCGACGACACGAGCAAGCCCCTGGTCAACCGGGCACTGAGGCAGCCGCTCCCGCCGGGCTCGACCTTCAAGCTGGTGGTGGCGTCGGCAGCTCTGGAGAACGGCCTGTACGACTCGGTCGACGAGCCCACGGACAGCCCCGACCCGTACACCCTGCCGGGCACGACGACGGTCCTGTCGAACGAGAACCCCTCCGCCCCCTGCGAGAACGCCACGCTGCGCACCGCGCTCCAGTACTCCTGCAACAACGTCTTCGCGAAGGTGGCCGCCGACCTCGGTCAGGACGAGCTGAAGGCGATGGCGGACGCGTTCGGCTTCGACACCGAGAAGCTGGACGTGCCGGTGCGGGCCGCCGAGAGCGTGTACCCGACGGGTATGGACGAGGCGCAGACCGCGCTGACCGGTATCGGCCAGTTCGAGGTGACGGCGACCCCGATGCAGATGGCCATGGTCTCGGCGGCCCTCTCGAACGGTGGTGAGCTGGCCTCGCCGCACATGGTCTCCGAGGTGACGGACGCCGGCGGCTCCACGCTGCAGAAGTTCGAGGACGGCGACACCGAGCGGGTCGTGTCGGAGTCCACGGCCGAGCAGCTGCGCAGTGCGATGGTCACCGTCGTGGAGCAGGGCACGGGCACCAACGCCCGGATCGACGGCGCGGAAGTGGGCGGCAAGACGGGTACGGCGCAGAACGGCGTGGACAACAGCAACACCCCGTACGCCTGGTTCACCTCGTACGCGAAGGACGACTCCACCGGCAAGCAGGTCGCGGTCGCGGTGGTCGTCGAGGACTCGGGGGCGGCCCGCTCGGAGGTCAGCGGCAACGGCCTGGCGGCGCCGATCGCGCAGAAGATGATGAAGGCGGCACTGAAGGGCTGACGGGACGGTGGGTTCCGGCGGAGTCCGCCGGTGGCCGGGGAGGCGTAGCCCGTGCGGTCCGCCCGGTCACCGGGGTGCGGTCGCCGCTGCGGCCGGTGCATCACCGCTCTTGTCCACGGCGGATTCCGGCCCGTCCGGCATGGTGCTCCCCCGTGCGTGAGGGACCCGCGACGGGCAGCTGAATTGTTCACCCGTCACGGGGGGTTCAGGTTTTCGCCGTGTTGCGCCTTACTGGTTACGCACCCTCGTCGAAGCGCTTCCGAGGTGCACGTTGGTACGCTCTCGTCCCCGCGGACGGAAGTGAGAACGTACACAGCTCCTTGGATCGCGCCAGGAGCCGAGTGCAGAGAGAGGTTCCCGTGGGCACAGTCGTCGACGATGCTGCTGCCGCCGAGTTCCATGCGTTCTTCGAGGCGCACTATGCCGAACTCGCCCGGCTCGCCCATCTGCTGACCGGTGAGGCCGACGCGGCGGACGATCTGGCGGCCGATGCGCTGATGGCGCTCTGGCACCGGTGGGACCGGGTCAGGGGCGCCGACCACCCCGTCGCGTACGCGCGCGGGGTCGTCGCCAACCTGGCCCGCACGCGCATCCGCAGCGCCGTGCGTGAGCGCCGCCGGATCGCACTGTTCTGGGCGCCGCGCGGGGCCGGGGACGGATACGCCGTGGACGACCCCGATGTGTCGGCGGTCGTGGACGTACAGGGGGCTCTGCGGAGGCTGCCGTTCCGAAAGCGGGCGTGCGTGGTGCTGCGGCACGCTTTCGATCTGTCCGAGCGGGACACCTCGCTGGTGCTGGGAATATCGGTCGGTACGGTGAAGAGCCAGACCTCGCGGGGTGTGGCGGAGTTGCAGAAGCTGCTGGGCCCCGAGGCTCCGGCGGCGCAGCAGCAGGTGGCCGTCGCGGGGCAGCGCAGCACCGGAGGAAGGCACTGATGGACGACGACCTGCGTGAGCGGCTGCACCACGCCGCCGCCTCGCACCTCCCCGACCGGGAGCGGATGCTGGCCCGGATCGAGCGGAGCATGGCCGAGGAGCCGCCGGTCCGCCTCCCCCTGCGCGCCCCGAAGCCGTGGCTCCGGGTCGTGGGCGCGACGGCGGCGGTGTGCGGGGTCCTGGCGGTCGGCGCTGTCGCCGTGACCTCTGCGGGACAGGGTGAGCAGGGCGCGGGACGGCCGGGGCAGCAGGTGGCCGGTGAACCCGTGTCACCCGCGCCCGAGGCGCGGTCCACCGAGCGGGGCGGCGCGCTGCCCGCCGAGAACGGGCCGCTGTGGTCGGACGGTTCGGTCGACGCCCACAGCAACAGGTACTGGGCGCAGAGCAACGTGACGCTCAGGACCGCGCAGCCGCTGACCGCGCTCGCCGTCGAGCTCCGGGTCGCGCTGAACGGCGGGGTGAACACCACCGGATCCTGGCGGTCCCTGCCGGTGGAGGACTTCGTGGCCTCCGCGCAGGAGGAGGACGGCTTCCTCGTCTACCGGTGGACGCTGAAGCCGGGACGGAACGTGCGGGCGGGCACGTACACCTTCGCGGGGCAGTACAACCACGCGGAGGGCGTCCGGAACGCGGCGCGGGACGACTACACGGCGCGGGCCCGTGCGGCCGGCGGGCAGGCCTCGGTGGGCGGCGGCTTCACCGACGGCCGCTGAGGCATCAGGGCCCGACGGGGCCGGTGGTGCGGAGAACGAGCACCGGGAAAATGATCCGTACACGGCAACCCTTCCGTACGGCGGTGGCGACAAAGGAGCGCAACACTCCCCCACCACCGAGGAACGGAACACCGAACATGAGGGAACGAGCCGCACTCCGGCACACCCACCGGCGCCGTCCCGGCCGCCGCCGCATGGCCGCCGCGCTCACCGCGGCCCTGGGTCTCACCGGCGCCGCCCTGGCCACCAACGTGATGCTCCAGCCGGCCGGCGCGGCCGCCGCCGCGGTGCCCGCCTGGCCCACGGCCAAGGGCAGCCAGGCCGTCTCGTCGACCATCGAGGTCTCGGGGACGTACGACGGCGGCCTGAAGCGCTTCTACGGGAGCGGCGACCTCGGCGACGGGGGCCAGGACGAGGGCCAGGACCCGATCTTCAAGCTGAAGGACGGGGCGACGCTGAAGAACGTCATCCTGGGCTCGCCCGCCGCCGACGGCATTCACTGCTCCGGCAGTTGCACGCTCCAGAACGTCTGGTGGGAGGACGTCGGCGAGGACGCCGCGTCCTTCAAGGGCACGTCGTCGGGGGCCGTGTACACGGTGAGCGGCGGCGGTGCCAGGAAGGCCTCGGACAAGGTCTTCCAGTTCAACGGCGCGGGCAGTCTGACCATCACGAAGTTCCAGGTCTCCGACTTCGGCAAACTGGTCCGGTCCTGCGGCAACTGCTCCAAGCAGTACAAGCGCAGCATCACCGTCAACGACGTGGACGTGACCGTGCCGGGCAAGTCCCTGGTCGGCATCAACACCAACTACGGCGACACCGCGACGCTGCGCTCGGTGCGGATCCACGGCGACAGCAGCAAGAAGATCAAGCCGTGCGTCCGCTACACGGGCAACAGCACGGGTGCCGAGCCGAAGGAGACCGGTAGCGGTCCGGACGGCACGTACTGCCGCTACTCCTCGTCGGACATCAGTTACGACTAGGAGCTGAGCGGCAGTCGAGGTGCCTCCGCCGGGCCGGGCCCCGAGCCCGGCCCGGCGGGGGCGCCGAGCGCTGTCCGGCCCCGCGGTCAGACGCGGGGCCGCCAGTCGCCGAGGTGGCCGGCGGGGGTGTGCGAGCGGGCCTGGGACGCCGAGAGCTGGGGGCGGTTGCCCGGGACGGTGATACGGGCGCCGGGGCCGGTGTTGCGGTACTCGGCGAAGCGCTGGTCCTGCCAGGGGAAGCCGGCGGACATGGTGGCGTACGGCGTGACGGCGTCGACGCCCGCGCCGAGGTGACTGTCGCGGACGGTCAGCATCGGCCGTGCGGTGAGATCGGACGAGGGCACCCAGGGGCGGGCCAGCTTGTAGTACGCGTCGGGGGCGGTGCTGGTGACCCGGGAGCGCAGGACCAGATAGCCGTGCGGGTTGGCACCGGCGGTGCTGGGCGCGAAGACGAAGCCGTACGGGGCGGACGCGAGGTCGGTACGGGTCAGGGTGCGGAAGTGGCAGCGGTCGAACACGGCGGTGGCGCGGCCGAACACGAAGTCGACGTCGCCCTCCACGTAGCAGTCGCGGTAGTACTGGCGGGCGAAGGCGGTCAGGGAGAGCGAGTCGGCGTACAGGGTGTCCTGATGGCCGAGGAAGCGGCAGCCGTAGAACGCCGAACGGTCGCCCTGGACCTTGATGGCGACGGCCTGGGTTCCGGTGTACTCGGGGTTGTCGGAGCGCAGCCAGTCGTTGGCGAAGGTCAGGTCGCGGGCGGTGAAGTCGGCGGCCTGGACCGTGACGGTGGCCGACCCGCTGGTGCCGTAGGTGCCCGAGCCGTCGGGTTTCGGGGTGCCGGCCGCGTTGTTGTGGACGATGACGGTGTCGCGCGGGTCGCCGCTCGCCCCGATGAGGGTGAGGCCGGCCCGGTCCGCCGGGACGGTGACCGTTCCGCGGTAGACGCCGGGGGCGAGCACCAGGGTGTGCCCGGTGCCGGTGGCCGCGGCCACGGCGGAGGGGACGTCGGCGTGGTCGCCCCCGCCCTGCGGGTCGACGTAGAGCGTGCGGGGGTCCCGGCGGCGGGCCGGTGAGCCGTAGCGGCCGAACGGGCGGACGTGCGCGGGCCGGGCGTGTGCGGTGGGGGCGCCGACGGCGAGGGCGGCACCCGCGCCGGCGAGCAGTGACAGCGCGCCGCGTCTGCTGGTCATGGCGGTACTCCTGACGTGGGATGCGGGAAAAGTGAGTGGCCGGAGCGGCTCTCTCCGGGGTGGTGGGGAGAGTGCGGTGCCGCTCCGGCCGGTTCGGGATGTGCGTCGTCAGCGGCCCGATATCCTGCCCGCTCCGGCCTTGAGTGCGACGAGCACGGGGACGACGAGCGGGTGGTCGACCTTCGTGCGCAGCTCGGGCGTCCAGCCGGCGCCCACGGTGAGCTGCTCGGCGGGCACGCCCGCGTTGTGCACGGCGATCAGGTCGGTCTTGCGCCCGTTGACGTAGTTGTCGTCCGCGGTGAGCGAGGACTCGGACCACTTCTTGAGGATGGTGGCCTTGTCGAAGCCGCGGCCGAGGCTGAACGCGTTGTGCTCGGCGACGAGCTTGGATTCGGCTCCGATGCCGTACGAGTAGCCGTAGGCGCTGCCCGTGGTGGCGACGAAGTGGTTGTTGTACGAGTCGACCTGGCCGAAGCGGACGCGGGGCGCGCGCTCCTTCACGTCCTTGAAGAGGTTGTGGTGCAGCGTGACGCGGAGCTTGCCGCGGTCGCTCGCCCCGGCGCCGTCGCTGTTGCCGATGAGCATGGTCTTGTCGTGGTCCTTGAGGACGTTCCACGACACCGTGACGAGGTCGGCGCCGCGGACGATGTCGAAGAGCCCGTCGTGCTGCTGGAACACCTGGCCGAAGTAGTGGGGCTGGTCGGCGTCGGGCCGGTCGCCGTCGCTGAAGGTGTTGTGGTCGACCCAGACGTGGGTGGACCCGTAGACGACGAGGTTGTCGTACTCGGAGTTCCAGGCGCCCTGGTCCCCGTCGGTGGGGTCCCACTGGGGGAAGCAGTCGTAGGTGTCCTCGAAGGCGATGTTGCGGATGATGACGTTGGAGACGCCCTTCACCTGCAGGCTGGCCCCGATGATCGTCGCGTCGTCGCCGACGCCGATGAGGGTGGTGTTGGAGGGGACGTTCACGTTGACCGCGGCCGCCTGCAGCTTCGCGGAGGCCACACGGGCGTCCTCCAGCGGACCCGCCGGGACCTCGGCCGTGCCCCAGACCGCGGGGTCGTAGGCCGCGAGGTACTTCTCCAGGGTGTAGCCGTCCTGCTCGTAGTCCTCGCATCCGATCGGGGTGCCGTTGACATCGGAGTTGCCGTGGACGGTGCCGGCGATTCTGATGATCTTGGGTGCGTCGCCCGCGTCCTGGAAGGCCGCGATGAGCTCGGCGCGGTTCGTGACGGTGTAGATGTGGTCGGGAGTGGCCTGCGAGCCGCCGGTGGTGGAGCCGTCGGCGGCGGCCCAGCCGTCGCCTGCGGGAAGTACGGCGCGCTCGATCCCCTTGCCGTGGTGGTGCGGGGCCGCCTGGGCGGGGACGCTCACGGCGAGGGCCAGTGAGGCGCAGCCCAGCACCACGGCGGTGGCACGGGCGTGGGACATGCGTGCGGGCATGACGAATCCTTAACTGTCGTACGGGCGGAGGAAGAAGATGGTGAAGCGGTTCAGGCCTGCGGCCAGGTGATCCACTCGACGGGGACCGGGCCGTCGAGGCGGCGCAGGTCCCGTGCGGCGAGCACGCGTTCCGCGCCGAGGGCACGGGCGGTCGCCCGGGCCACGTCGATCGCCCCCGCAGGCCGGAAGTGGGTGTTGTCCTGCTTGCCGTCCGGGTAGTTCGGGGACTCCCCCGGCTCCAGCCGGTTGAAGTAGGGCTCGGTCCCGTCCGGGCCGAGTTCCTGCCAGCGGGCGAGGGAGAGTGCCTGGAGGTCGAGCAGCGGCACGCGCTCCTCGGCCGCCAGCGCGCGCATGGCGGCGGGGTACTCGCCGTGGGTGGGCCGGGCGGTGCCGTCGACGGCGAAACGGCGACGCTCCACCGGGGTCAGCAGCACGGGCTCCGCCCGGCGGGCCCGCGCGCCCTTCACGTACTGGCGCAGGTACGCCTGGTACGTGGTGTACGGATCGGTGCCGCGGGCAGGGTCCTCCGTCTTCTCGTCGTTGTGCCCGAACTGGATGAGGACGAGATCGCCGGGGCGGACGCCTTCGAGGAGGGCGGTCAGGCGGCCCTCGTCGATGAAGCTCTTGGAACTCCGCCCGTTCATCGCATGGTTGGCGACGGTGAGTCCACGGCCGAGGAAGAAGGGGAGGGCCATGCCCCACCCGGTCTCGGGCGCGGCGTCGGCGTACTTCTGGGCGGCCGTGGAGTCGCCCGCGATGTGGAGCGTCCGGGACCGTGGCCCGCCCCCGCCGTGGGCGAGTGCGGGGGTGGCGGTCAGTGCGAGCGGCAGCGCGAGGAGCGCGGCTGCCGTCTGCCTGCGGGTGAGTGACACAGCGGGACTGCCTCTCTCGTACGACCGGCTCGTACGACGTACCGGACGTGCTCGACGTACCTGACGTACTCGACGTACAAGGCCTGGCGTACGAGGGGAGAGGGACCGGCGGCGGGGCGCGACCCGAACCGCCGCCGGGTCCCGGTCATCGGGTACCGGCCGTGGCGAGACGGTCGGATCAGTGGCCCAGGTCCTTCCACTCCTTCTGGGCGGTGTTCAGCTCGTCGGCCATCTTGTCCAGGAACTGCTTGGCCGTGACCTTGCCGAGCAGCAGCTTCTGGAACTCCGGCTCGTTGTCCGCCTTGCTGATGTTGTTCCAGTCGGGCAGGTAGTACGGAAGATCCACGATCTTGGTGGAACCGTCGGTGAGTGCCTTCGCGGCGAGCGCCGTCGGCTCGGTCTTGGAGATCCAGGGGTCCTTGGCCGCCTCGGTGTTGGCCGGGATGGCACCCGCGGCCTCGTTCCACTTGCTGTTGGACTCGTGCGAGGCGGCGAACTCGATGAACTTCCAGGCCGCCGTCTTGTTGTCGCTCGCCCGGAACAGTCCGAGCCCGTCGACCGGGTTGGAGACCTGGACCCGGGTGCCGCCCGCGCCGATCGGTGCCGGGATACCGGCGAACTTCTCGGCCCCCAGTGCCTTCAGGTGGTCCTGGTAGGAACCGAGGTTGTGGCTGAGCATCCCGATGGTGCCGGTGTCCCACTGGGCGACCATCTTGGTGAAGTCGTTGTTGACGTCGGCCGCGGGGGTCGTCTTCTTGAAGAGGGCGGCGTACTTCTCCAGCGCGGCGACGTTCTTGGGGTCGTTGAGCGTCGTCTTGTCGCCGGCCCAGAATTCCGTGATGCCGGACTGGCCGTAGGCCGCGTCGAGGGCCTGCGCGATGGAGCCGGCGCCGCCGCGGATGGTGTAGCCGAACTTGTTCTTCTTCGCGTCGGTGAGCTTGTCGGCCGCCGTGTAGAAGTTGTCCCAGGTGGTGGGCGCCTCGAGGTTCGCCGCCTCGAACAGGTCGGTGCGGTACCAGAGGGCACCGTTGTTCGCGGAGGTCGGCACGCTGTACAGGTCGTCGCCCCGGCCACCCGCGGCCTTGACGCTCTCGACCATGCCCTCGACCAGCTTGCCGTTCAGCGACGACTCCTCGATACGGTCGGTGACCGGCACGAGGGCTTCCTGCGACACGATGCTGGCGAGGTACGCGGTTCCGACGCCGCCGACGTCGGGCAGGCCGCCGCCCGCGATCGCCGTGTCGTACTTGGACTGGACGTCGGCGATCGGGATCGGGACGTACTTGACCTTGATGTCGGGGTTCTTCTTCTCGAAGTCCTTGATGATCTCGGTCCAGATGGCGGTGCGCGGACCGCCGTTGTTGTCCCAGAACGTGATCTCGCCCTTGCCGCTGCCTTCCTTACCGGTGCCGCTGCCGTCGTCACCGCACGCGGTGGCCGTCAGGGCGAGCGCCGCCGTGAGGGACATCGCGGCCATGGCGCGCCCCCGCTGCGTCTTGGAGATGGTCATCGTCGGCTCTTCTCTCTCGGTGCTGTCGGTGAAATCGCTGATGTCGCAGGTGCCGTGCGGTACGTCGGTGGGGGGCGGACGTGGGGGTGGTCTGTGGTGTGTGCGGTCAGCCGCTGGTACGGAACGCGGTGAAGTCAGCCGTTCCGGCGGGGCCGGTCCCGGCCGGTGCGGTGGCGAAGAGGCCGAGCAGGGCGCCCACCCAGCGCCAGGGTGTGGCGGCGAACACCTGGCCCGAGGGCCGGAATCCGTCACCGGTGTCGGCGAAGAAGCGGCAGCGGGCCCCCGTGGTGACCTCGATGCTCAGCCGGACCCGCCCCTCGGGGGCCGCGCGGGAGTGTTCGGCGTCCCGCTCGTGCTCGGCGACGGACTCGGCGTACCGGTGGACGAGCCGGGCCGACCCGTCCTCCCCGGCCTCCAGCCCGATCCAGCTGAAGGCGTCGCCCAGGACCGCGAGTCCGGCGTTGGCACCGGGCTCCCGGCTGTTCAGCGCGAGGTCGACCTCGACGGTGAACTCCTCGGCGGGCAGCCGCTGGACCAGGACGTTGGACAGGGCCCGCAGATCGTGCGCGTACGCGGTCCGTACGCAGCTGAGCCGCAGCCCGTCCCCGGCGTGCTCGACGGTCCAGCCGGGCCGGGGGCTCGCCGTCCACTGCCACTGCCTGCCGTACCGCCCACCGGGGAAGCCGTCGCTGGAGGCCGGTGCCTCGGCGGGCTGTTCGGGCGCCTCGGGCTTGGCGTGCACGGCGACGGGTTCTCCCCCGTCGCCGATGACCGGCCAGCCGTCGCCGTCGGCGGGCCAGCTCATGGGCTGGAGATGGACCACCCGCCCGTAGGCCCCGCGGGACTGGAAGTGGAGGAACCAGTGGGAGGAGGGACCGCCGTCCGCGGTCTGCACCCAGGCGCCCTGGTGCGGCCCGTTGACGTCGGTTCCGCCCTGGGCCAGGACGACCTTCTCCTCGTACGGGCCGAAGAACTCCCGCGAGCGGAAGGCACCCTGCCAGCCGGTCTCCACTCCGCCGGCCGGGGCGAAGATCCAGAAGTACCCGTCGTGGCGGTAGAGCTTGGGGCCTTCCAGGGTGAACCAGCCGGGGATCGTGTCGGCGTCGACCAGGGTCTTGCCCTCGTCGAGCACCTCGCGTCCGTCGGGGCTCATCCGGTGACCGGTGAGCCGGTTCTTGATACCCGAGCGGGATTTGGCCCAGGCGTGCACGAGATAGGCCTCGCCGGTCTCCTCGTCCCACAGGGGGCAGGCGTCGATCAGCCCTTTTCCGGCCTTGACGAGGTGCGGGGCGCTCCACGGGCCGCGGATGTCCTCGGCGTTGATCTGCTGGATCCCGTGGTCGGGGTCGCCCCAGAAGATCCAGAAGCGTCCGGCGTGGTGCCGCAGCGAGGGGGCCCACACCCCGCAGTCGTGGCGGGGCACCGCGAAGTCGGCGGCCGGTTCCAGGCGTTCGAGCGCATGGCCGATGAGTGACCAGTTGACCAGGTCGCGCGAGTGCAGCAGGGGCAGTCCGGGGACCCGGCCGAAGCTGGACGCGGTGAGGTAGTAGTCGTCGCCGACCCGCACCACGTCCGGGTCGGACCAGTCGGAGTTCAGGACGGGGTTGCGGTACGTGCCGTTGCCGAGGTCCGCGGTCCAGGGTCTGCTCACGCGGTCGCCACCTTGCGGACGTAGCCGGCGGCGGTCTCGCGGTCGAGCGTGCCGTCGGCGATGACGGTGACCACCCTGCGTACGACGGTGGCACCGGCTGCGACGGGGAGCCGCCGGTCCGCGGCGAGGGAGGATCCGACGCCCGGGTACTCGGTGGTCCGCACGAACCACGGGTCGCGCCGGGTCTCGTCGGTCGCCCCGGCGAAGACGAGGGTCCAGCCGTCACCGGTCAGGGCCAGCCAGTCGGCGGCCCTGCCGTGCACCGCCTCCTCACCGTCGAGGGTGCCGCTGAAGACGCCGGGCGCGGTGGGTTCCTTGGGGGCGCGCCAGAAGAAGCCGCCGTATCCGGCGCCGGGACGGCCGTTGGTGGCGGGGCTGCCGATGGAGAGGTCCGTGCTGCCGCGGTTGGTCAGCGAGAAGGAGAAGTCCAGCGCCCAGGCCGTGTCGGAGAGTTCGCTGACGGCGACGGTGCGGTGCTCGCGCAGCAGCTCGGTGCCGTCCGCCTCCCAGCTGAGCTCCTCCACGAAGCCGTCCGGGTCGCGGAGCTTCCAGCCGAGGTGACGCTGGACCCCGTGGTTGTCGAGCTCGGTGGGGCCCTGGTCGCGGACGAAGGTGCGCCCGCCCCAGAAGTTGTGCCCGGCCACGTCGGGGACGGCGACGGAGGCGCCCAGGTGGTGGATGTGGTCGGCGGGGCGTTCCTCGGTGACGGGGGTGCCCGCCAGGGTGGTGACGGGGTGGAGGTAGGGGCGGCTGTCCGTCCCGGGCCGGTAGCCGTAGCGGCCTACGGGGCGTCCGGCGCAGCTGAGGAGTGCGGTGGTCACGGTGTGCTCACCTCGCTGGGTTGCGCCCAGGGGGCGCCTAGTTCGGAGAAGAGGGTGAGGGTGTCGGCCCCGGCGGCGACCATGGCGTCGATGCCGCGCACGATGCGGCGCACCCCGCCACCGGTCTCGGCGGGCCGGGTGACCCAGGCGCCGGCGGGCAGCGCGGTGGGTTCGGGGGCGGTGCGCACGGCCTCGACGACCCGCATGAACGCGCCGGTGCGGTGGGGCGGTACGAGCAGCTCGGTGCCCCGCACCAGGTGGTCGACGAGGTTCTCCAGGAGGTCGGTCCGCCCGTGCACCGCTTCCTCGGGACCGTGTCCCGCGCACTGGACGAGGACCCGGTCCTGCTTGTACCAGAAGGTGATGCGCCCCCGGTCGCCGTGGACGATCACATAGGGCTCCCCGGCCTGTTCGGCGCAGAGGGTGACCGCGGCGGTGACCGGCAGCCCGTCCGTGGTGGTGACACGGACACTGCTGGTGTCGTCCGCCTCGATGTCGTGGGCCCGGAACAGCTCGGTCTCGATGGACGCCACGTCCTCGGCGGTGCCCCGGTCGGCGAGTTCGAGCGCCGTGGCGAGGGCGTGTGCCAACGGGTTGGTCAGCACACCGTCGACCACGTCCGTGCCGCCCAGGGTGCGGCGGCCCGCCCAGGGTGCCCGCCGGAAGTAGGCGTCGTCGCGGACCCAGGCACCGGCGGCGCCGATGCCGCGTACGTTCCCGATGGCTCCGGAGCGTACGAGTTCCTTGATGGCGGGCACGGCATGCGAGCCGAAGGACTGGAATCCGACCTGGCAGGCGATGCCGGCTTCCCGCACACCGTCGGCCATGCGGGCGTAGTCGGCCCAGGTCGCGGCGGGCGGCTTCTCCAGGAGGAGGTGGACGCCGCGGGCCGCCGCCGTCAGGGCGAGCGCGGTGTGGGTCGGGATGGGGGTGCAGATGATGGCGACGCGGGCCCCGGTGGAGTCCAGGAGCGCCCCGAAGTCGGCTGACTGCTCGGGCATCTCATCGGCGAACGCGTCGAGTTCGCCGTCGGTCAGCGGGTTCAGTTCGCAGACCCCGGCCAGTCTGACGAGGCCCTGGTGCTGGAGGCGGCGGATGTTGGCGAGGTGCCAGCGGCCGTGGCCCCGGGCGCCGGCCAGGACGACGGTCAGCGGTGTCGTGGTCATCCGGGCCTCCCCACTCCGGTGGCGGTGCGCCGCGCGGCGCGGGGGCAAAGGCGTGCGGTCATGTCCGTCAGCCCTTCACTGCGCCGGCGCTGAAGCCGGTGATCAGCCACTTCTGGATGAAGGCGAAGACGATCACCACGGGCACGGCGGCGATGACACCGCCCGCGGCCAGCGCCCCCAGGTCGACGCTGTCGGCGCCGATCAGGGTGTTCAGACCGACCGGGATCGTCTGCTTGTCCTGCTCGCTGAGGAACATCAGGGCGAACAGGAAGTGGTTCCAGCTGTGGACGAAGGCGAAGGAGCCGACGGCGATCAGCCCGGGGCGCAGCAGCGGCAGGACGACCGCGCAGAAGGCCCTGAAGCGCGAGCAGCCGTCCACCCAGGCGGCCTCCTCCAGGGAGACCGGCACGTTCTTGATGAAGCCGCTGATCAGGATGATCGACAGGGGAAGCTGGAAGACGGTCTCCGCGATGACGACGCTCCCGAGGGAGTTGATCATCTGGAGGTTCTTGAAGATCTCGAAGAGCGGTACGAGCATCAGCGCGCCCGGGATGAACTGCGAGCAGAGCAGCGCCAGCATGAACGCGCTCTTGATCTTGAAGTTGAACCGGGCCAGGGCGTAGCCGCCGGCCAGTGCGACCAGGGTCGTGGCGAACAGCGTGCAGACGCCGACGATCATGCTGTTCTGGAAGAAGAGCGCGAAGCTCCGCTCGTTCCAGACCTTGGAGAAGTGCTCCCCCGTCATCGGCCAGGGCACCAGCGAGGTGGAACCGGCGGGCCGTACGGCGAACAGGAACATCCAGTAGAAGGGGATGAGCGTGAAGAGCAGGTAGATGCCGAGCGGCACGTAGATCTGCCAACGCGGTACGTCGTCGAAGGCACGCTCGCGCTTGGGCCTACGGGTCGAGGGGGGCGGCGGGGCGCTGTGTCGCGCAGACCGTCCCGGGGCGCTGTTCTTCTCTGCGAGTGCGGCAGTCACTTGTGGTCGCCTCCGAACTTGCTCAGGCGCAGATAGACGATCGAGCAGAAGAGGAGGATCACGAAGGCGACGGTGGTGAGCGCCGAGGCGTAGCCGAAGTCGTGGCCCTCGATGCCGGTATTGGCGACATAGAGCGGCAGGGTGGTGGTTTCTCCGGCCGGCCCGCCGCCGGTGAGGGTGTAGAGGAGGTCGACGTTGTTGAACTCCCAGACACCGCGCAGCAGTGTGGCGAGGATGATCGCGTCCCGCAGGTGCGGGAGGGTGATGTGGAAGAACTGCCGCAGCCGGCCCGCGCCGTCGACCGATGCCGCCTCGTACAGCTCCTTCGAGACGGACTGCAGGTCGGCGAGGATGAGGATGGCGAAGAAAGGGACACCGCGCCAGAGTTCGGAGATGGTCGCCGCCCAGAAGACGGTCCCGGTGTCGGAGAGCACCGAGGTGCCGTACTCACCGATTCCGGCGTCCGCGAGATAGCGGCTGAAGCCGGTCGAGGAGTTGTAGAGCAGGATCCAGATGGTGCTGGTCAGCACACCCGAGACGGCCCAGGGCGAGAAGACCATGGCGCGTGAGATACCGCGGCCGATGAAGCTCTGGTTGACGATCAGGGCGAGTGCGAGACCGAGCGCGAGCTGCAACGTGACCTGGGTGAAGACCCATTGGGCGCTGAAGCCGAGCGTCGGCCAGAACTGCTCGTCCTCGGTGAAGATGCGGGTGAAGTTGTCGAAACCGGCGAAGCCGTTCCGCCACGGCTTGGTGACGTTGTAGTTCTGCAGGCTGTAGTAGAAGACGCTGATCACCGGATAGGCGATGAAGCCCAGCATCAGCAGGCCCGCGGGTGCTATCAGCAGATACGGCAGGCGGCGGGGGGTCGCCGAGCGGCGCCGGGGCATCTTGGGCGGCGGTGTGGCCACGGCTGCGGATTGGGCCATGACACGTCTCCGATCTCTGGGAAGTGCTGGATGTGCCGTGCGGTGGTGCGTGTGCTGTGCGTCGGTGCGTGTGCCGTGCAAGCGCTTACCGCATGTCGTTCGGTGTGCCGAACGGATCGGTGCGCGGAATTCCCTTCGCCCGGTTTCAGCCCGCGTACGGGTCGGGCACTTCTCCCTGCCTCGCCAGGAACGCGAAGTCGCATCCGGTGTCGGCCTGGGTGATCTGGTCCTGGTAGAGCGCGCCGTAGCCGCGGCCGTACCGGGCGGGCGGCGGTGTCCACCGGGCCCTGCGCAGCTCCAGCTCCTCGTCGGGTACATCGAGGTGGAGCCGGCGCGCCTCGACGTCCAGGGTGATCAGGTCACCGGTGCGCACCAGGGCGAGCGGCCCGCCGACGAACGACTCGGGCGCGATGTGCAGCACGCACGCCCCGTAACTGGTGCCGCTCATCCGGGCGTCGGAGATCCGCACCATGTCCCGTACGCCCTGCTTCAGCAGGTAGTCGGGGATCGGCAGCATGCCGTACTCGGGCATGCCGGGACCGCCCTTGGGCCCTGCGTTGCGCAGCACCAGGACGTGGTCCGGGGTGAGGGCCAGGGCCGGGTCGTTGATGGTGCGCTGCATCTCCTTGTAGTCGTCGAAGACGACCGCGGGACCGGTGTGGCGCAGCAGGTGTGGCTCGGCGGCGATGTGCTTGATGACCGCGCCGTCGGGGCAGAGGTTGCCGCGCAGCACCGCCACGCCGCCCTCCTCGGCCAGGGGGTTGTCCCGCTCCCGGATGACGTCGGTGTTGTGCACCAGCGCCCCGTCGAGCTGTTCGCGCAGCGTGGTGTGCGCAACGGTGGGGCGGTCCAGGTGCAGAACGTCGGTGAGCTGCGCCAGGAATCCGGGCAGTCCGCCGGCGAAGTGGAAGTCCTCCATGAGGTACTTGCCGCCGGGGCGGAGGTTGGCGAGGACCGGGACGGTGCGGGCGATGCGGTCGAAGTCGTCCAGGGTGAGCTTCACCCCGGACCGGCCCGCCATCGCGGTCAGGTGGATGACGGCGTTGGTGGAGCCGCCGAGCGCGAGAACGGTGGCGACGGCGTCCTCGTACGCGTCGGCGGTGAGGATCTTCGACAACGTGAGCTGCTGCCACACCAGTTCGACGATCCGGAGCCCGGACTGCGCCGCCATCCGGTCGTGACCGGAGTCGACGGCCGGGATGGACGAGGCGCCCGGCACCGTGACGCCGAGCGCCTCGGCGGCGGCCGTCAGGGTCGACGCGGTGCCCATCGTCATGCAGTGGCCGGGCGAGCGCGCGAGCCCGTTCTCCAGCTCGGCCATCTCGCAGTCGCCGATGAGCCCGGCCCGCTTGTCGTCCCAGTACTTCCACATGTCCGTGCCGGAGCCCAGCACTTCGTTGCGCCAGTGCCCCGGCAGCATCGGCCCGGCGGGCACGAACACGGTCGGCAGGTCGACGGAGGCGGCGCCCATGAGGAGCGCGGGCGTCGACTTGTCGCAGCCGCCCAGCAGCACGGCGCCGTCGACGGGGTAGGAGCGCAGCAGCTCCTCCGTCTCCATCGCCAGCATGTTGCGGTAGAGCATCGGGGTCGGCTTCTGGAAGGTCTCCGAGAGTGTGGAGACCGGGAATTCGAGCGGGAAGCCGCCCGCCTGCCAGACGCCCCGCTTGACCGCCTGCGCGCGGTCGCGCAGATGGACGTGGCAGGGGTTGATGTCGGACCAGGTGTTGAGGATCGCGATGACCGGCTTGCCCAGGTGCTCCTCGGGGAGGTAGCCGAGCTGGCGGGTGCGGGCGCGGTGGCTGAACGAGCGGAGCCCGTCCGTTCCGTACCACTGGTGGCTGCGCAGCTCCTCGGGAGTGATGCGCGTGCCTTCGGTACCCGTCATATGGACCACCCTGCGACCAGGTCGGCGACCTCGGCGCGCTGCGCCTCGGGCAGGACCCTGCTCGGTGCGCGGACGTCGCGGCTGCAGAGCCCGAGTGCGGACAGGGCCTCCTTGACGACGGTCACGTTGTTGGCGGACTGCCGGTCGGCGCGCAGGTCCTCGAAGCGGCGGATCTGCTCCCAGACCTTCATCGCCGCCGCGTAGTCGCCGGCCCGCAGCGCCTCCAGCATGGCCAGCGAGACACCGGGGGCGACGTTGACGAGGCCGGAGGTGAATCCGGTGGCGCCGGTGGCGAAGTAGGACGGTGCGTACAGCTCGGCGAGTCCCGCGACCCAGACGAAGCGTTCCAGGCCGGCGTCCCGGGCGAAGGCGCCGAAGCGGGCGGCGTCCGGGACGGCGTACTTCACGCCGATGACGTTGGGGCAGGTGTCCGCGAGTTCGGCGAGGCGCTCGCCGGCGAGGAGCGGGTTGCGGATGTACGGGACGACACCGAGCTCCGGAACCGCCTGGGCGATGGCCCGGTGGTAGTCGATCCAGCCCTCCTGCGAGATGTAGGGGTGCACGGGCTGGTGCACCATCACCATCTCGGCGCCGGTGTCCCTGGCGTGCTCGGCGGCGGCCACGGCGGTCGGTACGTCATGGCCGACGCCCACGAGGACGGTGGCACGGCCGCCCGCCTCGTCGATGGTGAGTTCGGTGACGGTGCGCCGCTCATCAGGGGTCAGCGCGTAGAACTCCCCGGTGTTGCCGTTCGGGGTGACGATGCGGACTCCACCGTCGAGCAGCCGTCTCAGCAGGGCGCGGTGCGCCGTCGTGTCGATGCTCCCGTCCTCGGCGAACGGGGTCACCGGGATCGCCACAACGTCTGCGAGGGCCGCCTTCAGCGGGGAGAGGTCCATGCGGACTGGCCTTTCGTCGAGGTGCTGGTGGTTGAGCTCCAGCTGGTTGTTCACGCCGCCTCACCCCCGTCTTCGTCGTCGGGGAAGGCGCGGCGCACGAACGACGCGATGTGGTCGTGCAGAGCCCCGGCTGCCGCCGTCGCGTCGTCCGCGAGCGCGAGCCGCAGGATCTCCCGGTGCTCGGCCGCCTCGCGTTCCCACGAGGGGATGGCCGACCAGGCCACGGTCGACACGAGGGCGGCCTGGTCGCGGATCTCGTCCAGCATCCGGGCGAGCAGCGGGTTGCCGCAGGGCAGGTAGAGCGCGCGGTGGAAGTCCCGGTTCGCGAGCGACCTGTCGGCCTTGTCGACCGCCGAGTCGGAGCGCTCCAGCGCTTCCTGCGCCGCGTCGAGCGAGGCCTTGCGGGTGATGGAGCGGCGCAGCGCCTCGGGCTCCAGGAGCAGGCGCACGTCGTACACCTCCCGCGCCATGGTCGCGTCGACGAGTCGCACGGTGGCGCCCTTGTACTGGCTCATGACGACGAGTCCCGTACCGGCGAGCGTCTTCAGCGCCTCACGTACGGGAGTCTTCGACACCCCGAACTGCGCGGCGAGCTCCGTCTCGACGAGCGCCTGCCCCGGTCTCAGCTGTGCGGTGAGGATGGCGTGCTTGATCGCCTCCAGCACGTACTGGGTCCGGGAGGGGATCGGGGTGGGCGCAAAGGTCATGGGTGAAGGGCTCTCGCATCTCGCGTATCGCGTCTCATATATGACGTACGAAGTACGACGCGATGAAGTTAGAGCGGTCGCGAATGTTTCGTCAACGCTTCTGACAGAAGATGTTTCGACGCATCTCCAGGGCTTCTGCCCGATGTCACCAGGTGCCCTTAGTCGCCGGCATGGCTCCGTTGGCGTGGCCCGGAAGCGAGTGCGCAGGTCACGGTGGTGCGAGGGCGGGCGGCGCCGTGGGCAAAGTGGTATGCGATCGGACGGCACTGCTCGTTCTGACGGGGGTGCTCGTCTCCGGATTCGGTACGTCCGCGATGTGGTTGACCGCCGGGATCTGGGCCAAGTCGCTCACCGGTTCGGACAGCCTCGCGGCCCTGACCGTGTTCGCGATGTGGGCCCCGGTGCTCGCCGGCCCCGCCCTCGGCGCGCTCGCCGATCTGCTGCCCCGCGAACAGCTGTTGATCTGGGTGAATCTGGGCATGGCGGGGCTGATGACCTCGCTGCTCGTGGTCGATTCGGCCGGACGGGTCTGGGTGCTCTTCACCGTTCTGTTCGTCTACGGGGTGAGTGGCGTCCTGCTGGACGCGGCCGAGACGGCACTGGTCGCCCGGACGGTCGACGCGCGGCTGCTGGGTGACTTCAACCTGCCGCGGACCATGGCGAACGAGGGCATGAAACTGCTCGCGCCGCTGGCGGGCGCGGGGCTCTTCGCGCGGTACGGCGGCGGGACGGTGGCACTCCTGGACGCGGTGACGTTCGCCCTGGCCGCGCTGGTGTTCGCGCAACTGCGGGGGCGGAGGCCCGACGGGGCTGGGCGGGTGTCGCGGCGGGGTGGCACGTCGGCGGGCGTACGGCTGCTGCGCGGCTCGCAGGTGCTGCGGCCGCTGGTGTGCGCCGGGGCCCTGACGATGCTGCCGGCCGGGCTCAACGGCGCTGCGGTGTACGCCGTCGTCGACGACGTGCTCGGCCGCTCCCCCGCCTGCACAGGGGTGCTGTACGCGGTCCAGGGCGCCGGTTCGGTGACCGCCGGGCTGCTGGCCGGGCCGCTGCTCCGGCGCATGCCTGAGCGGGTCTTCGCGGCGGCGGGGACCGCCGTGTTCGCGGTGGCCGTGGGTGCGCGGGCACTGCCCTGCGAGCCGGTCGCCCTGGCGGCGAGCGCGGCGATCGGCCTGGGTCTGCCGTGTGTGCTGATCGCCGCGATGACGGCCGTGCAGCGGGAGACCCCGGACGCGGTGCTGGGCCGCACGGCCGCGGCGGCCAACTCGCTGATGATGGTGCCGAACGCGGTGGCCCTGGCCCTCGGGGCGGGGCTGGTCGCGTCGGTGGACGTCACCGTGCTGCTGCCGCTGACCGCGGTGGCCGGACTGGCCACCGCGGCATGGCTGGGCACGGGCCGGCGAACGGGGTCTCCCCTGCTCGGACGAAGTGGCGGGCTAGGGGGCGGCTGACAGGCGGGCTGACAGGCGCCCCCACCGGTCCGCCTCCTTCATCGACCGACGCGTGAGAGCGCGTCGGTGACGGCCTCGAGATCCGGCCCGGAGGCCAGTCCGGCGTGGTACAGGCGCAGTTCGGTGGCGCCGAGCGAGAGCGCGTGCGCCGCGTCCCGCTCCAGCGTTCCGGGACTGCCGCCCATGCCGGTGACCACACCGAAGTTGGCGGCCCGCACTCCGGACAGCCCGGCGAACGGGTTGAGGACCGCCTCGCGCGCCGCGTCGTCGCCGGTACAGGGCAGCACCACGCCGTCCGCGGTGGACAGGATGTGCGCTGCCTCGACTCCTACGTTGGCGCCGGTGCGGTACGGGGCGGGGTCGGCGTGCAGCAGGACCTGGAAGTCCCGGCCCTCCGCCGCCTGCCGCACCGCGGCGACGGCCGACTCCTGGAGCGTCCGGGCCACCTGGCCGCGCCACCGCAGGGTGGCATCGGCGAGGCCGGCCCCCAGCAGCTTCTCGACGCCGGACCAGCCGGTGTCTCCGGACCCGGATCCGGCCCAGACCGGCTCCAGGGCCCGGCGCACCGCCGCACCCAGCTCCTCCGCGTCCAGCCCCTGCCCGCCGTACCCGGCCCGGCACGCGGCGCAGAAGCAGAGCGACATCAGGTACTGCGCCGCGTCCCCGAGGCCCACACCCGCGGTCTTGTCGTGGGCGTGCAGATGGGCGAAGCCGTACCAGCCGCAGGACTCCAGCTCGGTGCCGTGTGCCCCGGGCCGTACGGCCGCCTCCGCCGCCATGTCCACCAGGTAGGTGTGGACGGCGGGCTGAGCGATGCACGGCGCCCACGGGTAGCGGTCGCCGTAGGCGTTGACCACGGAGGTGTCCGGATGCTCGGCGCCCAGCCGGGAGTTGTGCGCGAGGACGACCCAGGAGTGCACCTGGAGCCCGGCGCCGGTCAGGGCCTCGGCCGCCTCGGCGTACGGGTCCTCGCCCGCCACCCAGGTCTGCCCGTGGGGCCGCAGCTCGCGTCCCGCCCAGCGCGCCGGGTCCGCCGGGTAGAGGACGGCGGCGTGCTCGGCCGTGACGATCCGGCGGTCCGGGTGGCGCGGGGTCAGGGCCCGGGTCGAGTGGTACGCGGAGGCGAGCGTCACCTGCTGGACACCGAGGTCCGCGACGCGCGTGGCGGCGTCCGGGTCCCCGACGACGTCCCAGGGGTAGAGGAAGGCGGAGGTCTTCACCCGCGCTCCTCCTGCCCGGCCCCGTGCTTCTCCAGCAGGGCCCGGCCGTTCGCGATGATCACGGCGAGTTCCTCTACGTGCTCGGCGGGCGGTTCGGTGAGCGGGGTGCGCACCTCGCCGACCTCCAGGCCCTCGAGCCGGACGCCCGCCTTCACCAGCGACACCGCGTATCCGCGCCCCTTGGCGCGCAGTTCGACGAGCGGCCGGTAGAAGTGGTCGAGCAGCGCGTTCACCAGGTCGTCGTCGCCGGACTCCATCGCCCGGTAGAAGGCGAGGGCGATGTCGGGCGCGAAGGCGAACACCGCGGAGGAGTAGAGGGTGACGCCGATGCCGCGGTAGGCGAGCCCTGTGAGCTCGGCGGTGGGCAGGCCGTTGAAGTACAGGAAGTCCTGGCCGGGGAGGCCGGTGCGTACGGCGCTGACGATGCGCTGCATCAGGTCGAGATCGCCCACGCCGTCCTTGAGGCCGATGATCCCGGGCGTCTGCGCGAGGGCGAGGACGGTCTCCGGGGTGAAGACGGCGTTGTCGCGCTGGTAGACGATCGTCTCCAGGCCGGTGGCCCCGGCGAGCGCGGCGTAGTGGCCCAGCAGGCCTTCCTGGCCGGCGACGACGAGGTACGGGGGCATGGCGAGGAGTCCGTCCGCCCCCGCGTCCTCGGCGAGCTTCGCGTACTGGATCGCGAGCGCCGTGCCGTAGCCGGCGCCCGCGACGACGGGTACCTGTCCGGCGGTCTCCTCGACGGCCGCGGCGACGACGTTCCGGAACTCCTCCGGTGTCAGCGCGTGGAACTCGCCGGTGCCGCAGCAGGCGAAGACCGCTGCGGCGCCGGCATCGATGCCGGCGCGCACATGCGCACGGAAGGCGTCGAGGTCCACGGTGCCGTCCGGCCCGTAGGCGGTGACGGGGAAGAAGAGCGGCCCGGCGACATCGGTGAGTCGGGCGGCAAGGGGGGCTGAGGTCACGGGCGCTCCCTGAGCAGATTCAGGCGTGCACAATTCTGATCGGTGTCCATATTTCTGAACGCCGCCACGCTAAGGCAGCCGCGCTGTGCAGGTCAAGACAAGAACGCCCAACCTGGAGACGGAGCAGCTCACCCGGGGCCACACTTGACGTGATCCGCCAGGACTTCTTAGCTTGTCCATGCATGTGAATGTCGTCCATGGATTTGACGCATCGCGCCGATGTGTCATGCCTGCGTGCCGCGCGTACCTTGCTGTCCGTACGCACCACCGCAACGCACGGCACGTCCGCGTACGCCGCACCCCGTCCTGTGCCCGCACCGAGGAGATCTCCGTATGCCCGCTCCCCGCACCGTCCTGCTCACCGGCGCCGCCGGCGGCCTCGGCACCCTGATGCGGGGACTGCTGCCCGCGTACGGCTACGAGCTGCGCCTCTTCGACGTCGTCCCCATCGAGGGCGAACCCGACGCGATCACCGCCGACCTCGGTGACAAGGAGGCCCTGAGGGAAGCCGTACGGGGCGTCGACGCGATCATCCATCTCGCGGGCATCTCCCTGGAAGCGTCGTTCGACAAGATTCTGCGCTCCAACATCGAGGGCACCTACAACCTCTACGAGGCCGCACGCGAGGAGGGTGTCGGGCGCATCGTGTTCGCCTCCTCCAACCACGCCGTCGGCTACACCCCGCGCCCCCTGCCCGGCGATCCGCTGATCCCGATCGACACCGCACGCCGCCCCGACACCTTCTACGGTCTGTCGAAGTCCTTCGGCGAGGATCTCGCGCAGCTCTTCTGGGACAAGTACGGCGTCGAGACCGTCTCGGTGCGCATCGGCTCCTGCTTCATGGAGCCGACATCGGTCCGGATGCTGTCGGTCTGGATGAGCCCCGGCGACGGGGCGCGCCTCTTCCACGCCGCGCTCACCGCCGAGGACGTGCGCCACACGGTGATCTACGGCTCCTCCGACAACACCCGCCTGTGGTGGGACCTGTCGACGGCCAGGTCCCTCGGGTACGAGCCGCAGGACGACTCCGAGCAGTACGCGGACAAGCTCGTCGCCGAGCACGGGGAGCTGGACCCGCAGAACCCGGACCACGCCCACATCGGTGGCCATTTCGTCACGGACCCGCCGATGTGGCCGTACTAGTCCGGGCCCGGCTCCGTCGGCGGGGGCCCGAAAATCGCGCGACGGCGCACTCGGGGCGCGGGCACCATGGGGCGCATGCCGAAACCTTCCGGATTCCTGTACGAGCAGCATGCCGACGCGAGCGTCACGATCACCCATCACGGCCGCCCTGCGGGCACCCTGCGCGGCGGCCGTGCGGAGAAGTTCCTCGCCGAGGTGACGTCCGGCGACGCCCAGCTGGTCATGGCGCGCTGGACGGGCGCGTACAAGCACGGCAACGAACGCGCGGCGCGCAACCACCCCCGGAACCGGCCCGTGGGCGGGCGCTGAGCCGTACGGAGCACGTACCCGAAGGTAAGGGAACGGCAAAGCCGGGTCATTCGTTAGCCCGTGCATGACCGCAATGACCCCCGGCTCGAACATCCCTCTCTCCGCCGTCCGCGTGGCGGTGGACGTCGCCGCCCCGGTGCGGCTCGACGTCTCGGGCCTGCTGCTCACCGCCGACGGCAAGGTGCGCTCCGACGACGACTTCATCTTCTACAACCAGCCCTCCGGCCCCGGCGTGACGTACCGCTCGGGTGGCGGCTCCGCGCCCGACGCGATCGTGGTGGACACCTCCGCGGTCCCGCCGGGCATCGAGAAGATCGTCGTCACCGCGAGCCCCGACGCCGCGGGCCAGACCTTCCAGGGGGTCGAGCCGACCGCGACGGTGCGCAACGCGGACGACGGCAGCGCGCTCGCCACATTCACCCCGCCCCAGCTGGGTGCGGAGACGGCACTGGTGGTCATCGAAATCTATCTGCGCAACGGCGCCTGGAAGGCCCGCGCCGTCGGCCAGGGCTATGCGAACGGCCTGGCCGGCATCGCCACGGACTTCGGCGTATCGGTCGAGGAGCCGGCAGCGGCCACCGCGCCCGCCCCGGTCGCACCGCCCGCACCCGTCGCCCCGGCCGTCCCCCCGGTGGCCGCCCCCGTGGACCCGCGGATCGCTCCGCCCGCTCCGCCTGCTCCGGCGGCGGCACCCGCTCCCGCCGCCTCCGGCAAGATCAACCTCGACAAGGGCCGGGTCAACCTCCAGAAGAACCAGACGGTGTCCCTGGTCAAGGGCGGCAAGCCGCTGCTCTCCCAGGTCAAGATGGGCCTCGGCTGGGAGCCCGCGTTCCGCGGCAAGGACATCGACCTCGACGCCTCGGTGATCGCTTTCGGCCCCAACCGCAATCACCTGGAGAGCTGCTACTTCGGCAAGCTCTCCATTCTCAACGGTGCGATCCAGCACTCCGGCGACAACCTCACGGGTGAGGGCGCGGGTGACGACGAGGTGATCGTCGTGGACCTCGGCCGGATCCCCGCCGACGCGACCGGTCTGGTCTTCACGGTCAACTCGTTCACCGGCCAGAAGTTCACCGAGGTCGCCAAGGCCTACTGCCGGCTGATCGACGCGGCGACGGGCGAGGAGCTGGTCCGCTTCGACCTGACGAACGCGGAGCCGCAGACCGGCGTGATGATGGCCAAGCTGATCAAGCAGTTCACCGGCGAGTGGGAGATGACCGGCATGGGTGAGTTCGTGAAGTCGCGGACCGTTCGCGGCATGGTGAAGCCCGCCGCGAAGGCGCTGTAGGACGCAGCCGCCCGCCTGCCCCTGGAACGGCTTCCGGGGCACCCGATGGATGTCTCCTCAGGTGCCCCGGATCCGGAGAGTCTCCGGTCGGACGCTGTAGGTGCTCGTCCTCCTTCTCAGAGCTTGGTCAGCTTGGAGTACGGGCTCAGGATCCTCCCCTGTCGCCCCGAGAAGTCGATAAGCACTGCGTCGTTGTCGCCCTCGACAGCAAGGACTCGGCCGAGTCCGAACTGGTCGTGCGACACCCTGTCGCCCACATCGAAGCATTCGACCGGTGGGGCCGCCTGGGCCGGGCGGTTGAAGGGACTGGAAGGCAGGTGACGCCGGGATCCGGCTGACTGTTTCATTACGTTGAGTATGCGCCTTGGGAGCGCCCGACGCCATGCCCGACCACTCCCAGGGCCGCAGTAGTGCCGGATTCGTAATCAGCCGTTCCACGGCCAGTCGGCGCTCCTGCCCGCTTCCAGCAGGGGAACCATCCGGAATGCCGCGTCGGAAAGACCCCCGAAGGTGTGGCGGTTATCGCTCCCCGACGGGCCGTGCCCGATCCGGTACCCGGCGAGGTTCCAGGTGTAGACCGGAACGGTCGGCGGGATCCCCTCGGCGACGTCCCCGTGGTACGTGAACGAGGCCTGCTCATCCGTGACGATCAGCACCCGGTCATGCTTCCTGTAGTGCGTGCGCACCGCCTCCACCGTGTTGGTTCCGCCCAGGCTGTGGAAGCGCTCCAGGATCTTCAGCACCGACTCGCCCCTGCGGTGGGGCACCGGCGCGCTGCCCGTGCCGAACTCCACCAGGTCGGCATCGGCGGCCCGCAGCGCGAGCGCCGTACCGAAGACGGCCGCGGCGTCGGCCCGGTTCAGCTGCGAGCGGTCCGAGAGCGGCGACCACATGGAACCGGAACGGTCGACGAGGATCAGGGTGCGGCCGGGCAGTGCCGGGATGTTCGCCAGCGAGTGCCCGAGCGCCTGCTCCAGCGGGTAGGCCCAGCGCAGCGAGGGCGCGTGCTGGTAGGCCGCGAGGTAGCGGAAGGGGAACTGCCGGGACGCCTCGACCGCCGCCGGGTCACAGATCCTCGCCGCCACCTCGGCGGCGACCGCGTCGGAGACCCCGGCCTCGTCGAAGTTCCGCAGGTTGCGTACGAGCGCCATCGCCCCCATGGAGGGAATCACCGCTTCCCAGACCG
This sequence comes from Streptomyces sp. NPDC005566, assembly GCF_040605575.1. Lineage (NCBI taxonomy): Bacteria > Bacillati > Actinomycetota > Actinomycetes > Kitasatosporales > Streptomycetaceae > Streptomyces > Streptomyces sp. NPDC005566. The sequence goes on from NZ_JBEXDB010000008.1 coordinate 126,561, forward strand.
CGGCGTCCATCGGACCCTGCAGCCAGCCCGCGAGTGCCTCCCAGGTCATGCCGGCGGCGGCGAGCCGGTCCGCTCCACCGGGTCCTGTGACGACGGCGCGACGCTCGGCGACCGGCAGGTCCATCAGCGCCCGGTGGGCGGTCAGGGTGCGGTTCGAGACGGGCGGCACGGCGTCCTCGGGGTGGTGCCTGCGGTCCAGCGCGTACCGGAACAGCTCGCCCTGCCAGGCCTTGGCCGGGTCGGGCGCGGCGTGCACCAGGTTGAGGATGTCGCCGAAGCGGTACCCCTTGGACGCGGTGTCGTACTTCAGCAGCGCCTTGCCGCTGTAGAGCCGGCGTACGGCGTCGGCGATCCCCCGCTTGACGGGCTTGGGCACGGCACGGCCGTACTGCGAGGTCCAGTAGCCGAGCAGCTCACCGGGCTCGTCCGCCCGCAGCAGCACCGAGTCCACGACCTGCCGGTTGGACGGGCCGTCCACGGCACCCGCGTCGAGCCGGGCCTTCACGTATTCGGCGGCGCCGACGATCGACGCCGTACGCATCCCGCCCTCGCGGCGCAGCCAGTGCAGCAGCCCCGCGGTCCACTGCGGGTCCTCGACGGCGAGCTGCCGCACCAGGGCCGCGAACCGGTTGTCGCGTTCGTCGCCGCCCTCGTGGAAGGTCTGCTGCGACACGAAGTTCGCGACCGCGAGGAGGAAGAGCTCGGAGCGGGCGTCCCTGAGGTGTCCGACGGCGCCCTGATGGTTGCGCGCGGTGCGCCCGGTGGACTTCACGGGCGAGGTGAGGCGGGGCCTGGTGAAACGGGTATTGAAGCGTGCCATATGAATTCCCCCGAATTCATGGGAGAAGGCACAGCGAATGGGGTGCCCGAGATCAGGAGTCGGCGACGGGCTCATGTCCGATGCTCTATCCGATTGAGCTACCGGCTCTGGCCGGGCGGGATTCGAACCCGCAACCTTCGGATCCCGGAAGTATCCGTTGCCTGCGCACCGGGCACCCCGACGCTTGTGCCTCCCGAGGTCAGGACGGCTGCGGCGTGATTTCGTGGAAGGAAGTAGCCGCTGCCTTCGCACCGGGAGGTGCATGGCCCTGACTCTAGGAGAACAACTGCGCGGCACGCGAGGGAATTTCCCCTACGTGCCGCGCACCGGGCAGATGTCAGTGCCGGTTCGGCTGACGCTTCCACGGGCCCGTGATGGCGAGCATGATTCCGGGTGTCTGGATATTGGCGAACAGCGTCTTACCGTCCGGCGAGAAGGTGACGCCGGTGAATTCGCTGTACGAGGGGTCGTCGTCGGTGCCCGCGTTCAGGTCGTTGCGCGCGATCGGGTACGTGCGGCCGCTGTCCGTGGCACCGAAGAGGTGCTGGATGCCTTCGCCGTCCTCGGAGATGACCAGACCGCCGTACGGGGACACGGTGATGTTGTCCGGGCCGTCGAGGGCGCCGTCCACGGACGGGTCGGGGTTCACGCCGAGGAGCACCTTCAGGGTGAGCGTGCGGCGCTTGGGGTCGTAGAACCAGACCTGGCCGTCGTGCTGCGCGGGGCTCTCGCTCCGGGCGAACGAGGAGACGAGGTAGGCGCCGCCGTCTCCCCACCACATGCCTTCGAGCTTGCGGGCGCGGGTGACCTGGGTGTCGTCGAACTGCTTGCGCACGGAGACGGTCCTGGCGTCACGGTCGGGTACGTCGACCCAGTCCACGCCGTAGACGGTACCGATCTTCGACGCCCGGGCCAGGTCGTCGACGAACACGCCGTTCTTGTCGAAGCACTTGGTGGCCTGCAGGACACCCGCGTCGTCGGCGAGGGTGCGCAGCTTGCCGCGGCCGTGCTTGAAGCCGTGCGGCGGGACCCAGCGGTAGAGCAGGCCGTTGGGGCCCGACGCGTCCTCCGTCAGATAGGCGTGGCCGCGCTTGGGGTCGATGACGACGGCCTCGTGGGCGTACCGGCCGAACGCCTTGACCGGGCGCGGGTCGCGGTTGGCGCGCCTGTCGTAGGGGTCTACCTCGAAGACGTAGCCGTGGTCCTTGAGCAGACCGTTCTTACCGGCCTTGTCCTCGGTCTCCTCACAGGTGAGCCAGGTGCCCCAGGGGGTACTGCCGCCGGCGCAGTTGGTCGACGTACCGGCGATGCCGACCCACTCGGCGGTACGTCCGTCGCGGCGGGTCTCCACGACGGTGCAGCCACCGGCCGCGACCGGGTCGTAGACGAGGCCCTCGATGAGCGGGACGGGGTGCTCCCAGCCTGCCCTGGTACCGCTCAGCTCATGGTTGTTGACGAGGAGGGTGACACCGCGGGGGCCCTCGAAGGCGGCGGTGCCGTCGTGGTTGGAGGGGGTGGATTCGCCGGTCTCCAGCTTGGTGACACCGCTGTGCGTGACGATGCGGTACGAGAATCCGGCGGGCAGCGCGAGGATGCCCTTCGGGTCGGGGAGCAGCGGGCCGTAGCCCAGCTCCTTGCCGTGTCCGTGTCCGTGGTCGTCGTGATCGTCGTGGTCGTTCCCGTGGCCGTGCCGTGCGTCCTCGGCGGCCAGGGCGCCGGGTGCGGTGGCGAGCGCGCCGACGGTGCCGGTGAGAGCGATACCGGCACCGGTGAGGGCGGACTGTCTGGTGAATTCCCTGCGAGTGAACGACATCACGGACTCCTGGTGCGACGTGGCCGGGTGGTTGGCGCGATCACGTTCCCTCCCCCGCACCAACACCAGTTGAACGCCGCACGACTTCGAGCGGGCCCGGACACCAAACCCCTCCGGCATTTGAGGACAAACCCGGCCTCCGGCCGCATCCCGGCCGCTCCCCCCTGGCCGAAAAGGCTCGGGCCCCGCTCAGCTCCTGCTGCGCGACCGTGCCTTGAAGGCGGCTTTGCGGGCTGCCTTCGCCGTCTTCCTGTCGCGGTGCAGCCGTCCGATCGCCTCGAGCACATCGGCCGTCGCCGGGTGTTCCACCCGCCACGCCTCGTCGAAGAAACCGCTGTGCTGACCGGAGAGCCCCTCGACCAGTTCCTGGAGCTCGTCCATGTCTCCGTCGGCGTCCAGTTGCGCGGCGATCGTGTCGACGGCGAGCCAGAAGACCATCGACTCCGGCGGGGCGGGCACGTCGGCCGCGCCACGTTCTGCGAGCCAGACCCGGGCCAGCCCGCCGAGCTCCGGGTCGCCGAGCACCGCACGCACCGCGGGTTCGGCCTCCGGGCCGACCAGGGCGAGGGCCTGCTGGCAGTGGAGCCTGCGCAGCGGGGCTCCCTGGTCCACACCGCGCGCCGCCACCAGCAGCTCGGCCGCGGCGGCCACCGCTCCGTCCGCTCCGTGCCGCCCCAGCCACAGCCCGACCTCGGCCCGGGAGGCGTCCTCGGGGTAGTACGCGATGCCGTCGAGGAGCACGTCGGCGCCCTTGTCCGCGAGGTCACCGACCGCGGGTGCGTCCACTCCGGCCTCCAGCATCCGCTCCCGGATGCCGTAGAAGCCGAGCGGCGTCAGCTTCACCAGCCCGTACCGGGTGACGTCCTCGTCGTCGGCGGGCGGCTCCGCCTCCTCGCCCTCCTCGGCCAGCAACGCCTCGTCCACCGGCCGGTATGCGACGATGCCGATGGGCTCGAGCAGGCGGAACTGATCGTCCAGGCGCATCATCACCTCCGACACCTGTTCCAGGACGTCGTCGGTGGGCTCGCCCATGTCGTCGGGCACGACCATCGAAGCGGCGAGGGCGGGCAGCGGCACGGGGCCTTCGCCCGGTCCACCGTCGGAGAGGCTCAGCACGTAAAGGTTGCCGAGCACCCCGTCGAGGAATTCGGCCTCGACGTCCGGGTCCCAGTCCAGGGCCTCGAAGTCGACGGTGCCGTCCTCACGGATGAGATCGGCGAAGTCGTCGAACGCCGGCGCGGTGGCGTCCGCGTGCACGGCATCCAGACCGTCGAGCCAGATCGCGAGGACGTCCTGCGGGGATCCGGCGGTCAACAGTGTCAGGTTCTCTCCGGCGGTGACGGTGCCCTCCGCTCCGTCGTCCGGCTCGCCGTCCTCGTCCTGCGGGTCCTCCACGTCCACGAGCCCGGTGTCGACAGCGAGGCGCCACGCCTCGCTGGCGGACGCGGCCCCGTCCTCGTCGTCGGTCAGACCGAGGTGCTCCGCCGCCGCGGGCAGTTGCGCTTCGACGAGTTCGCCACCGGCGCCGACCCGGGTCGCGGGTCCGGCCCAGCGGGCCAGCCGGGCGGCGCGGGCGAGCAGCGGAGCGGCCAACGCGTCCCGTGCCAGCTCGGCCTCGGTGTGCAGCCGCACCGGCGGCAGGGAGGGGCGCTCTGCGGACATCTGGGGGTTCTCCTCGGGCGTGCTCGGGACAGGTGCGGGGTGGAGCCGTTGCGCGGGCCCTGAGCCGTTGCGCCGGGCCCCCGTGCGTACGGGCGGATCCCGTTGCGCCGGGCCCCCGTGCGTACGGGCGGTTCCCGATGCGCACGGCGCGGGCCCCTGTGTACGGGCCAGGCGCCGCAGCCCCAGCGTAGACGCATTTCGTCCCGAGCCGCCCGGTTCTGCTACAGGCCCGCTCCGAGGCTGAGCGCCGGGGTGTAGCGGTGCACGCCCCCGCCGCTCACACCCGGGTAGTTCTGGACCCGCTGCCACTGCGGTGTCGGGGATCCGACGCCCTCACCGGCCGAGGCGAGGGCGTCGACGTGGGCCTGCGCCGTCTCCCACTCCGCGTAGTTGAGTACGCGGTCGCCCTCGGTACCGACGTGGAAGTGCGCCGAGATGCCGCCGGGCGCCGGGGCCGGATCGCTGCCCAATGCCTCGAACACCGCGTCCACCCAGTCCCGTTGGCGCGCGGGGTCCGGTCCGTCGAACTCGACGTCGACAATCACGATGCAGCCGGGCTCACGGGGTTCGCCCTCCCGGAGCCCCGACCGGTACAGCTCGAACGTGTGTGGTCCGATCCGCTCGATGCCGGGGACGGCCGCGTCGATCTCGGTATCGCGCGCGTCGCGGCCGCCGCGCACGAAGTCCTGGTACGCGTCCTCGCCGGTCCACTGCGCGTAGTGGAGCAGTGTCCTGCCGTCCTCCCCGGTGTGCACGGTGTACGAGAGCAGCCCGGGGTGCGGCCAGTCACGGCTGCGCCATGCCCCGCGCACGGCCTCGACCACCTGCCGCTGCCGCTCCGGGGAACCGGCGTCCCAGGTACTGACCTTGACGACGCCTGAGTCGGAACACGCGACATCGGGCCGGGAGTTGAACTGTACGGGCGGCATGACGGGGTCCTCTCCGGGCGCACTCCTGCGGTGCGCCGCCGATCATCACCCTCACACCTGAAGCATGCTTGAGGTCAAGCACCCGACGGATCCTCCGCCCGGTGCTCGTGCCAGACTCCCCACCTGTGATCCTCCGACCGGCGACGCGCCACGATCTCCCTGCCGTTCTCGCACTTCTCGCGGACGAGGACCGGGTGATGGACCCGGCATCGGTCGTCGTCGACGCTGCCTACGAGGCGGCCTTCGCGGCCATCGACAGCGATCCGCGGAACGAGATGCTGGTCCTGGCGGACGCCGACGGCGTGCTGGGGTGCCTGCAGTTGACGTACATCCCCGGTCTCGGGAAGCACGGAGCCGAGCGTGCGCTGGTCGAGGCGGTGCGGATCAGGGCCGACCTGCGGGGCGGCGGTCTGGGGCGCGACCTCATGCGGCGGGCCGTGGAGCGGGCCCGGCTGCGGGGCTGCGCACTCGTGCAGCTGACCAGCAGCAGGCGGCGGACGGACGCCCACAGGTTCTACGAGTCGCTGGGCTTCGCGCGCAGCCACGAGGGCTTCAAGCTGCCCCTCTGACTCCGGCTGTCCCTCTGACTGAAGCCGTCCCTCCGACTGAGGCCTTCTCTCCGACTCCGGCTGTCCCCCGGCTCATTCCGGCAGTTCGGTGCGCCACGCCGTCGTGTTCAACTCGTCCATCAGGCGCAGGTCGTGGCCCTCCAGCGGGTGGACGAGGGCGCCCGTGTCGGGGGCGGGCGCGATCTCCAGGGCGTCCCCCTCGATGAGGTCGCCGCCCTCCTCGGTGGAGACCCAGGCCAGGATCGACCTGACGGTCTTGCCCGGCTTCAGCGTGACGCCCTTCGGTCCCTGGTCGCTGCCGAACATCGAGCCGCCCGCGTTCACGGGAACGGGGATCCGCTCGCCGTCCTCGCCCAGCGCCCGGACGGACGGATAGCCGTTCACGCGGTAGGGCTTCGTACCGCAGTTCACGAGCGTGAGCACGACGGCGCGGTGGAACATCGCGGTCTCCACCGGGCCCACATCGACACGGGCGCCGGAGGCGGGGCAGTCGGCCGTCGACCCGGCAGGGCTCGGCGCGCCCTGCGCCGGCGCGTCCGCCGGGTCGGAAGGTGCGGGAAACGGCTCGGCACGGACCCCGCCGGTCTGCGCACGTCCGGTGCTCGCCGCGCCGGGCGTCGGGCCGGGCTCCCCCTCGCCCGCGGGGACGAGGAAGCCGGAACAGCCCGAGAGGGCCAGCGCACCGGCCGTGATCACGGCCGCCGTCATCCTCTTCCGTACCCGCATGCCCGTGTACCCCACCCCTGGAACGGTCTGTCGTCTCTCTGTTCGATCATGCCAGACGGTGAGTTCAGCGTCTCTTCACCATCACCCCAAGCAGAACTAAGTGGACCTGCACGGACCGCCGCGCGGAGACTTCCGGCATGACAACCACCCCGGCCGGGCCGTTCGGCCGCGCCCTCTGCGCCATGATCACTCCGTTCACCGCCACCGGTGACCTGGATCTGGCAGCCGCCCGCGAGCACGCCCTCGGCCTGATCGCGGAAGGCTGCGACGGACTGGTGCTGAGCGGCACCACGGGCGAGTCCCCGACCACCACCGACGAGGAGAAGACGGCCCTGCTGCGGGCGGTCCGTGAAGCGGTCGGCGACGGCATCCCGCTCCTCGCAGGTGTCGGGAGCTCCGACACCCGGCACACGGTCCGCCTGGCCCAGGAGGCGGAGGCGGCCGGCGCGGACGGGCTGCTGGTGGTCACCCCGTACTACAGCCGTCCCCCGCAGGCCGCCGTGGAGGCACACTTCGTCAGGGTCGCGGAGGCCACGGGCATTCCCCTGATGCTGTACGACATCCCGGGCCGCACCGGCACGAGGATCGAACCGCAGACCCTGCTGCGGCTGGCGGAGCACCCCCGCATCGTGGCGGTCAAGGACTGCGCGTACGACCTGCTCGGGGCGACGAAGGTGATGGCGCGCACCCGGCTGGCCTACTACTCGGGCTGCGAGGAGATGAACCTTCCGCTGTACGCGGTGGGCGGCGCCGGTTACGTGAGCACGGTCGCCAATGTGGCGCCGCGCCGGATGCGGGCCGTGCTGGACGCGTTCGACGCCGGCGACACCGCGGAGGCGGCCCGCCTGAACGGGCTCACCATCGGCCTGGTCGAGGCCATGATGTCCGCCGGCCTACCGGGCGCGGTCACGGCGAAGGCTCTGCTGGACGCGGGCCCGGTCCGGGAACCGCTGCAGCCCGCCGGCCGCGGGGCGACTGACGGGCTGCGCAGGGTGTACGAGGAACTCCTCGCCGCCGCCGGTTAGTTGTGGCTGTGCAGCACCTCGTTGAGACCGCCCCAGACCGCGTTGTTCGGGCGGGCCTCGACGGCGCCGGAGACCGAGTTGCGGCGGAAGAGGATGTTCGAGGCGCCGGAGAGCTCCCGGGCCTTGACGACCTGTCCGTCCGGCAGCGTGACGCGCGTGCCGGCCGTGACGTACAGCCCGGCCTCGACGACGCACTCGTCGCCGAGCGCGATCCCGACACCGGCCTCGGCGCCGACGAGGCAGCGCTGTCCGATGACGATGCGCTCCTTGCCGCCGCCGGACAGGGTGCCCATGGTGGACGCGCCGCCGCCGATGTCGGAGCCGTCACCGACGACGACACCCGCGGAGATGCGGCCCTCGACCATGGAGGTGCCGAGCGTGCCCGCGTTGAAGTTGACGAAACCCTCGTGCATCACGGTCGTGCCGGCGGCCAGGTGCGCCCCGAGCCGGACCCGGTCGGCGTCGGCGATCCGTACACCCTTGGGTGCGACGTAGTCCGTCATCCGGGGGAACTTGTCCACCGAGGTGACCTGGAGGTGCAGGCCCTCCGCGCGGGCGTTGAGCCGGACCTTCTCCAGGTCGTCGACGGCCACCGGGCCGAGCGAGGTCCAGGCGACGTTGGCGAGGAAGCCGAAGATGCCGTCGAGGTTCTGCCCGTGGGGCTGGACGAGTCGGTGCGAGAGCAGGTGCAGCCGCAGGTAGGTGTCGTGCGCGTCGAGCGGCTTGTCGTCGAGCGAGGAGATGACCGTGGAGACGGCGACGACCTCCACCCCTCGACGGGCGTCCACGCCGATGGCCCTGGCCGCGCCCTCGCCGAGCCGGTTCACCGCCTCGTCGGTGCCGAGGCGCTGCGTGCCGGCCGGCCCGGGGTCGGCGACGAGCTCGGGGGCGGGGAACCAGGTGTCGAGGACGGTGCCGTCACCGGCGATGGTGGCGAGGCCGGCGGCGACGGCGCCGGTGGTGCGGGCGGAGCCCTGGGAAGTCGTGTCGGTCATGAACAGAACCTAACCGCCCGGGCGGTGCGCGGGCGAACCGGTCTCAGGACGGGGAGGGCTCCCGGCCGGGCGCGGCGCACACTCGGCCGACGGCGTCGCCGCCCCCGGCAGGCCGGGAGGCCGCCAGGGGCCCGCCGCCGTCGAGGCGCGGCTTTCGGGGTCCATCCGCCGTGCCGCCAGTACGGCCACCCCCGCGCCGCACGCCACGGCTGCGCAGACCGGCCAGAGCAGGGCGGGCGAGGCCACGTAGAGCGCGCCGCCGAGAGGCGGCGCCAGGACCTGGCCACTGATGGACGCACCCGCGTACAGGCTCTGGAAGCGGCCCTGCGCGTGTGCCGGTGCCTGGTCGGCCACGTAGGCCGTGGCCGTGGTCTTGTACAGGATCTCGCCTGCGGTCAGTGACAGCATCATCGACACGGCGAAGAGCACCCCGGCCCCGGGGATCAGCACCGCGTAGCCGAGCCCGACCAGCAGCAGACCGGCACCCACGATGCTCAGCGGCGCCCGGCTGCGCAGTACGTGTGCCGCGGGCAGTTCGAGGCAGAGGATGACGCCGCCGTTGACGGCTATCAGCCAGCCGTAGAACTGGGCGTCGTAGCCGTGGTCGGCGAGGAAGACCGGCAGCGTGGAGTACTGCTGCCGGTACACGAGGTCGACGCAGACGATCGCGGCGAGCAGGACGATCACCGCCGGCCTGGCGCGCAGTTCCTGCCACAGGCCCGGTGCCGCACCGGAGCCGTGCGCGGGCGCGGTGTGCGCGGTGCCGCGCGCAGGCAGGATGGCGGCCGCGTAGGCGGCGAAGAGCAGAGTGCCCAGACCGTCGGCGAGGAACAGCCAACCGTACGAGTACTGGGCGGCGATCAGCGCTCCGAGCGGCGGGCCCACGGTGAAGCCGCCGTTGGACGCGAAGCGGGTGAGGGCGAAGCTCTGGCGCCGCCCGCCCTCGGGTACCGAGACGGCGACGAGTGCGGCGTTGGCAGCGCGCACGACGCCCGACGCGTACTGGGCGAGCGGCAGCACCGCGTACAGGGCGGCGACGGGCAGCACGGGCAGGGTGACGAGCGCGGCGCCGCTCGCGCAGGCCCCGGCCAGGAGCATCCGGCGATGGCCGTACCGGTCCCCGAACCAGCCACCGGTGAAGTTCCCGGCGACCAGGCCGATTCCGCCGATGCCGCTGATCACCCCGGCCTGTGCGACGGACAGGCCGCGCGGTCCGGTGAGGTAGAGGAAGAGGTACACGAAGGTGAAGCTGACGACGGCGTTGAGGAAAGCGCCGAACGCCAGGAGCCGTACCGTCCTCGGTACGCCGCGCAGCATGCCCATCCCGTCCCCCCCGAGTGAGTTCCTTTTGGGAACGGACTATGGCAGCATGATGTGCGCGGGTCAACCGAGTAGGAAGGCGGGCCGTCATGCCCCAGCGCACCAGCCTGGCCGACGCCGACTGCGCGATCGCCCAGGCGCTCGACGTCGTGGGCGACTGGTGGACCCTGCTGATCGTTCGCGACACGGCACGCGGGGTGCACCGCTTCGACGCGCTGCAGCAGGAGCTGGGCATGTCCCGCAAGGTGCTCACCGAGCGGCTGCACCTGCTGGTGGACGCCGGGGTGCTGGCCCGGGAGCCGTACCAGGACCGGCCGGTCCGCCACGAGTACCGGCTCACCCCACGCGGGCGGGCACTGCTGCCCGTACTGATCGCGCTCCAGGACTGGGGCGACGCGTGGGTACTGGGGGAAGGGGAGACGATGGCCACGACCGAGGAGAGCTCGAAGGAGGCGGCCCGGGTGCGGTCACTGGTGGGCACCCGGCTCCCCGAGCTGGAACTGCTCGACTGCAACGGCGAGTTGCGCGACCCTGTCGCCGACACCCCGTACACCGTCCTGTACTGCTTCCCCAGCGCGTACGCCCGGAAGGACGCCTACCCACCGGGCTGGTCCGGGATCCCGGGCGCGAGCGGCTGCACCCTCGAATCGTGCACCTACCGGGACCAGCTGGCCGAGTTCACCGCAGCCGGCGCGACCGTGCACGGGGTGTCCACCCAACGCCCCGACGAGCAACGGGCATTCGCCGACAAGGAAGGGCTGCGCTTCCCGCTGCTCTCCGATGCCGCACTGGCCCTGACGGCCGCCCTGCGGCTGCCGACCTTCCGCGCGTCCGGCGTCAGCAGGCTGAAGCGGCTGACCCTGGTGGTGGACAGGGAGCGGACGGTCGTCGAGGTGCTGTATCCGATCACCGACATCGAGGCGAGCGTGCGGGCCGCACTGGCGGTCGTCCGGGGGCGGTGATCAGCGCATGGCGCCGTCCACGACGGTGATCAGCGCGCGGCACCGTCCACGATCCTGGACAGCATCTCCCTCGCGTACTCCGCGTCGAAGTCGTCCCCGGTGAGCAGCACTTGCAGACTGATCCCGTCCAGCAGGGCGGCCACGGCCCGCGCCGTGGCCGGGTCGGTGCGGTCGGTCAGCAGGCTGCTCACACCGTCGGTCCACTCCGCGGCGACGGCCCGCAGGGCGGGCCGTCGCAGAGCGGCCAGATACAGCTCGTACTCCAGCTCCAGCGGGCCGCGCCCGCCCTCGAAGCACTCCGTCAGCAACCGTGTCAGCTCGTCGGCGAGATCGGCGTCCGGGTCCGCGAGGTACGCGCTCTCCCGCGCGACCCGGGCGAAGTTGTCGTTGCACCGGCGCAGCGCCGCGATCAGCAGTTCGTCGAGCGAGGCGAAGTGGTACGTCGTCGAGCCGAGCGGCACGTCCGCCTCGGCGGCCACGGAGCGGTGACTGAGGCCTGCGATGCCCCGGTCCGCGACGACACGGATCGCCGCGTCGATGATGCGGTCGCGCCGCTCGGGGTCGTAACGGCGCACCATCAGTGGGCACCGCCGAGGTTGAGCACCACGACCCCCGCGATGATGAGCGCGATGCCGGCCAGCTTGGCCGGCGCCGTGGACTCCCCCATCCACAGGATCCCGATGGCGGCGACGGCCGCCGTGCCCGCGCCCGCCCAGATGGCGTAGGCCGTGCCGACGGAGAGCGTCTTGAGGGTCTGGGCGAGCAGCGCGAACGCCAGCACATAGCCCACGACCGTGATGAGCGAGGGCCACAGTCGCGTGAAGCCCTCGCTGTACTTCATGGCCGTCGTCCCGGCCACCTCGGCCGCGATGGCGACGGCCAGCAGTCCGTATCCCATGTGTACGAGTGTACACATCGTTGCGTACGACCGTACGCAACGACCTGGAGTGTCCTGCCCCGATGAGCCGCCGTCACGGGACGCTACGGTGTCCCGACCGGTCGTACCGGATGATGAATGCACGACAACAACACAACGGAGTAGCAGTGGCGCAGGACGCAGGGTGGGGCGGCGGCGCGCACGGGGGCGCACCGTACGGCGGATTTCCGTACGGGGGACCTCCGGGGCCGCCGGGATGGGGCGGCTGGGTTCCGCCGTCGAAGCCAGGGGTGATACCCCTGGCACCTCTCAGGCTCGGGGATGTGCTCAACGGCGCGTTCTCGACGATGGGCAGGTACTGGAAGCAGCTGTTCGGCCTCGGCGCCGCCCTGTACGGCGGCGCGGCCCTGCTGATGGCGGCGGCGGTGGCCATCGCCTACTCCGCGGTCGCAGATCCGCTGGAACGGGTGGTCTCGCTCGACTACGAGGAGGAGGCGGCCTCGTCGGACGTCATCTCGCTCATCACCGCGGTGGGCGCCCTCGCGGTGGTGGGGATCATCACGATGATGATCGTCTCGGGCCTGATGTACGCGGCGGTCCCCGCGGTGCTGCAGGAGGCGGTGCTGGGCAGGCCCATCGACGTCTCCACGGTGTGGCGCCGGGCGTGGTCCCATCTCGCGCCGGTGCTCGGCACGTTGATCCTCACGGCGCTGATCGTGGTCGTACCCGTGGCGCTGGTCATGACGGCCTTCGTCGGGGTGATCATCGCGGCGGTCACCCTGGAGAGCGGCTCCGGCGCGGCCACGGCCATGACGGTCGGCATCCTCGGCGCCCTGGCGACCGGGCCGCTGGCCGCCTGGCTCTGGGTCAAGTTCTGCCTGGCACCGGCGATCGTGGTCTTCGAGGGCCAGCGCCCGGTGGCCGCCCTGCGGCGCTCCGCCCAGCTGGTGCGCGGCGACTGGTGGCGGATCTTCGGCATCACCCTGCTCGTCTACATCATGGCCGCCACGGCCGGCTACTTCATCCAGATGCCGTTCTCGATCCTCGGTATGTTCCCCGGCATCATCAGCACGTCCTCGCTGGACGACGACCCGAGCCCCACGGCGATCGTGGTCGCGATGAGCGGCTACTTCATCGCGACGATGCTGGGGCAGATGGTCAGCCAGATCATCTCGACCACGTTCCCGCAACTGGTGACCGGTCTGCTGTACGTGGACCGGCGGATACGGACGGAGGACCTGGGCCCGGTGCTGGCCGAGGCGGCCGGCGTACCGCAGCAGGGCGGGGCCCCGTACGGTGCGCAGCCCGGCCCGCCCCCCTACGGAGGGCAGCAGGGCGAAGCCCCTCACGGTCCCCCGCAGTAGCGGACGAGCTCAGTCCACCAGGGAGTTCTTCGGGCGCAGTACGCAGAACTCGTTGCCCTCGGGGTCGGCCAGCACCACCCAGGTCACGTCCTCGCCCTGCCCCACGTCCAGCCGCCGGGCACCGAGCGCGATGATCCGCTCGACCTCGGCGGCCTGGTCGTCGGGCGCCAGATCGATGTGCAGCCGGTTCTTGACCGTCTTCCCCTCCGGTACGGGGAGGAAGCACATGCCCGGCATCGCGAACTCGTCGGCACCGATGACGACCTCGTCCTCGTCCTCGAACAGCACCTGCCAGTCCATGACGCGGCACCAGAAGCGCGCCAGTGACGGCAGGTCGTGGGCGTCGACGGCGAGGTGGTAAAAGCGAACGGCCATGCCCGCCAGTCTGCCTGGCGGGCATGGCCGTTCGTCGTACCGAAACGGGGCGACGTCCGGGATCAGACGTTGAAGCCCAGTGCGCGAAGCTGCTCGCGGCCGTCGTCGGTGATCTTGTCCGGGCCCCACGGCGGCATCCAGACCCAGTTGATCCGCAGCTCGTTGACGATGCCGTCCGTCGCGGACTTCGCCTGGTCCTCGATGACATCGGTCAGCGGGCAGGCCGCGGACGTCAGAGTCATGTCGAGGGTGGCGATGTTGGCGTCGTCGACGTGGATGCCGTAGATCAGGCCGAGGTTGACGACGTCGATCCCCAGCTCGGGGTCGACCACGTCGTACAGCGCCTCGCGGACCTCCTCCTCGGAGGCCGGCTTGGTGGTAAGAGTCTCGTTCTCGCTCATGCCGTCTTCCCTTCGGACAGCGCCTGCGCCGTCGCGTCCTTCCACGCCATCCAGCTCAGCAGCGCGCACTTGACCCGGGCCGGGTACTTGGAGACACCGGCGAACGCGACCGCGTCCTCCAGCACCTCCTCCATCGCGTCGTCCGGCTCCAGCTGGCCCTTCGACTGCATCAGTTCCAGGAAGGTCTCCTGGATCTTCTGCGCCTCGCCGAGCTGCTTGCCGACCAGCAGCTCGTTGAGAACGGAGGCGCTGGCCTGGCTGATGGAGCAGCCCTGGCCCTCATAACTGACGTCGGCAATGGTCTCGCCGTCGTACTTCACGCGGAGCGTGATCTCGTCGCCGCACGTCGGGTTGACGTGGTGCACCTCGGCGTCGCCCTCCCGCAGGCCACGCCCGTGGGGGTGCTTGTAGTGGTCCAGGATCACTTCCTGGTACATGGAGTCAAGCTTCACCAGTCAACCCTCGCCATTAACCGAAAAAGTTCCGCACGTGCTCCAGGCCGTCCACCAGGGCGTCGACCTCGGCGGGCGTGGAGTACAGATAGAACGACGCTCGCGTCGTCGCAGGAATTCCGTACCGCAGGCACACCGGCCGCGCGCAGTGGTGTCCGACCCGGACCGCGATGCCCTGCTCGTCGAGTACCTGGCCCACGTCGTGCGGGTGGATGTCGCCGAGCGTGAAGGAGATCGTCGCGCCGCGGTCCTCGGCCGTCGCCGGACCGATGATCCGGAGGTCGGGGACCTCCAGGAGCCGCTTCACCGCGTACTCCGTGATCGCCTGTTCATGGCGGTGGATGTTCTCCATGCCGATGGCCGAGAGGTAGTCCACGGCCGCGCCGAGGCCGACGGCCTGGGCGATCGGGGGCGTACCGGCCTCGAACTTGTGCGGCGCCGGAGCGTACGTCGACGAGTGCATCGACACGGTCTCGATCATCTCGCCGCCACCGAGGAACGGCGGCAGGTCCTCCAGGAGCTCCTGCCGTCCCCAAAGGACGCCGATGCCGGTCGGGCCGACCATCTTGTGGCCGGTGAAGGCCACGAAGTCGGCCTGCAGCGCCTGCACGTCGAGCACCATGTGCGGGGCGGCCTGCGAGGCGTCGATGCAGACCAGCGCGCCGACCTGCTGCGCGCGGCGGATGATCTTCTCGACCGGGTTGATCGTGCCCATGATGTTCGAGACCAGCGTGAAGGAGACGATCTTCGTCTTCTCCGTGATGATCTCGTCGATGTTGGACAGGTCCAGCCGTCCGTCGTCCGTGATGCCGAACCACTTCAGCTTCGCGCCCGTGCGCTGCGAGAGCAGCTGCCACGGCACGATGTTGGAGTGGTGCTCCATCTCCGTGGTGACGATCTCCGTGTCGCTGTCGACCCGGTAGGGCTCGTCCGCCCAGCCGAGCATGTTGGCGACGAGGTTCAGCGACTCCGAGGCGTTCTTGGTGAAGATCACCTCGTTGCGGCTGGGTGCGTTGATGAAGGCCGCGACCTTGTCGCGAGCGCCTTCGTACAGCGCGGTGGCCTCCTCCGCGATCGTGTACACACCGCGGTGGACGTTGGCGTTGTGCCGCTCGTAGTACTCGTTGAGCGCGTCGAGGACCTGGCGCGGCTTCTGCGAGGTCGCCGCACTGTCCAGGTAAACGATCTTCTTGCCGTCGTGGACCGTACGGTCCAGGATCGGGAAGTCCTTGCGGATCGCCTCGGTGTCGAGGAGGCCGGAGAGCCCCTGTCGGGCGTCAGTCACGCGGAAGCGCCACCCTTCGTGTAGGCCTCGTAGCCCTCGTTCTCCAGCGTGTCTGCGAGCTCGGCGCCACCGGAGGCGGCGATCCGGCCGTTGGCGAAGACATGCACGTAGTCGGGCTTGATGTACTTGAGGATGCGTGTGTAGTGCGTGATCAGCAGGGTGCCGACCTCACCGGTCTCGCGGACCCGGTTGACGCCCTCGGAGACGGTCTTCAGCGCGTCGACGTCCAGGCCGGAGTCGGTCTCGTCGAGGATCGCGATCTTCGGCTTGAGGAGCTCCAGCTGGAGGATCTCGTGGCGCTTCTTCTCACCGCCGGAGAAGCCCTCGTTGACGTTGCGCTCGGCGAAGGCGGGGTCCATCTGGAGCCCGGCCATCGTCTCCTTGACCTCCTTCACCCACGTACGCAGCTTGGGTGCCTCGCCGCGGACGGCGGTGGCGGAGGTGCGCAGGAAGTTGGAGACCGAGACACCGGGGATCTCGACCGGGTACTGCATGGCGAGGAACAGGCCCGCGCGGGCGCGCTCGTCGACGGACATCTCCAGGACGTCCTCGCCGTCCAGGGTCACCGTGCCGCTCGTGATCGTGTACTTGGGGTGACCCGCGAGCGAGTAGGCGAGGGTCGACTTGCCGGACCCGTTGGGGCCCATGATGGCGTGGGTCTCGCCCTGCTTCACGGTCAGGTCGACGCCCTTGAGGATCTCCTTCGTGGCGTTGTCGGCCTCGACGGAGACGTGCAGGTCGCGGATTTCAAGCGTTGCCATGGGTGACTCAGGACTCCTGGGTGACGGAGACGAGCACATCGTCCCCTTGGATCTTTACGGGGTATACGGGGACGGGGCGCGTCGCGGGAAGACCGGACGGCTTGCCGGTGCGGAGGTCGAAACTCGATCCGTGCAGCCAGCACTCGATCGAGCAGTCCTCGACCTCGCCCTCCGACAGCGAGACGTTCGCGTGCGAGCAGATGTCGTTGATCGCGAACACCTCGCCCTCGGTGCGGACGACGGACACCGGCGTGCCGTCGAGCTCCACCCGCTTCGGGGTGTCGTCCTCCAGCTCGCTCAGCGCACAGGCTTTGACGAAGGCCATCAGACCGACGCCTTCAGCTCGGTCTCGATCTTGTCGAGGAGACGGGCTTCGACGTCGGGCAGGCCGATCTGCTGGACGAGCTCGGCGAAGAAGCCGCGCACGACGAGCCGGCGGGCCTCCTCGGCCGGGATACCCCGGGACTGCAGGTAGAACAGCTGCTCGTCGTCGAAGCGGCCGGTCGCCGAGGCGTGTCCGGCGCCGACGATCTCGCCGGTCTCGATCTCGAGGTTCGGTACGGAGTCGACCCGGGCACCGTCGGTGAGAACCAGGTTGCGGTTCATCTCGTACGTGTCGGTGCCCTCGGCGGCGGCCTGGATGAGGACGTCACCGATCCACACGGCGTGCGCACCGTCGCCCTGGAGCGCGCCCTTGTAGGCCACGTTGGACTTGCAGTGCGGGGCGTTGTGGTCGACCAGGAGGCGGTGCTCCTGGTGCTGGCCCTTGTCGGTGAAGTACAGACCGAAGAGCTCCGCCTCGCCGCCGGTGGACGCGTAGGCGACCCGGGGGTGGATGCGGACCACGTCGCCGCCGAAGGTGACGACGATGGACTTGAACGAGGCGTCCCGGCCGATCAGCGCGTTGTGCTGACCGAGGTGGACGGCGTTCTCGTCCCAGTCCTGGACGGAGACGACGGTGAGCTTGGCGCCGTCGCCCAGGACGTAGTCGACGTTGGCGGCGAGCACCGCGTCGCCGGTGTGGTCGATGACGACGACCGCCTCGGCGAAGGCGCCCAGCTCGATGACCTGGTGGCCGTAGGCCACACCACCCTGGCCGTGCACGGCGATCCGGATCGGCTCGGTGAGCACGGCCTCCTTGGCGACCGTGACGACCGAGGCCTGCTGGAAGGACGAGAACGCCTGGGCGGCGACCCGGTCCACGGGAGTGCCGGCCCGGCCGAGCCGCGCGTCGTCGCGGCCGACGGTCTCGACCGTGACGCCGGAGGGCGCCTCGATCACGACCTTGACCCCGTCACCGGTGGCGACGGCGGTGCCGTCGTGCAGTCCGCGCAGCCGCTCCAGCGGCGTGAACCGCCACTCCTCCTCGCGGCCGTGCGGGACCGGGAAGTCCGCGACGTCGAAGGACGGGGGGGCGCTCATGCGCGTGGCGACGGTGGACTCGGCCGCCACCGCGATGGACCCGGCGGTGGTGGAGCCCGCCGGAATGTTCTGAGCCTCAGCCATGGCTGTCGTAGTGCTCGCTTTCTCAGTCAAATGTCAGGGGGATCCGGTCGGCGGGCCTGCTAGCCGACCGAGCCCTCCATCTGCAGCTCGATCAGCCGGTTGAGCTCCAGGGCGTACTCCATGGGCAGCTCCTTGGCGATCGGCTCGACGAATCCGCGCACGATCATCGCCATGGCCTCGAACTCGGTCATGCCGCGGCTCATCAGGTAGAAGAGCTGGTCCTCGGAGACCTTGGAGACGGTCGCCTCGTGACCCATCGACACGTCGTCCTCGCGGACGTCGACGTACGGGTAGGTGTCGGAGCGCGAGATGGTGTCGACGAGCAGTGCGTCGCACAGCACGTTCGACTTGGCGCCGGGGGCGCCCTCACCGATCTCGATCAGACCGCGGTAGGAGGTGCGGCCGCCGCCTCGTGCCACCGACTTGGAGACGATGTTGGAGGAGGTGTTCGGTGCCATGTGCACCATCTTGGCGCCGGCATCCTGGTGCTGGCCCTCGCCCGCGAAGGCGATGGACAGGGTCTCGCCCTTGGCGTGCTCGCCCATCAGGTAGATGGCCGGGTACTTCATGGTGACCTTGGAGCCGATGTTCCCGTCGACCCACTCCATCGTCGCGCCCTCGTACGCCACGGCGCGCTTGGTGACGAGGTTGTAGACGTTGTTCGACCAGTTCTGGATGGTCGTGTAGCGGCAGCGGCCGCCCTTCTTCACGATGATCTCGACGACCGCGGAGTGCAGGGAGTCCGAGGAGTAGATCGGCGCGGTGCAGCCCTCGACGTAGTGGACGTAGGCGTCCTCGTCGACGATGATCAGCGTCCGCTCGAACTGGCCCATGTTCTCCGTGTTGATACGGAAGTAGGCCTGGAGCGGGATCTCCACGTGCACGCCCTTCGGCACGTAGATGAAGGAGCCGCCGGACCACACGGCCGAGTTCAGCGAGGCGAACTTGTTGTCACCGACGGGGATGACGGTGCCGAAGTACTCCTGGAAGAGCTCCGGGTGCTCCTTCAGCGCGGTGTCGGTGTCCATGAAGATGACACCCTGCGCCTCGAGCTCCTCGTTGATCTGGTGGTAGACCACTTCGGACTCGTACTGCGCGGCGACACCGGCGACCAGGCGCTGCTTCTCCGCCTCGGGGATGCCGAGCTTGTCGTACGTGTTCTTGATGTCCTCGGGCAGGTCCTCCCAGGACTCCGCCTGCTTCTCCGTGGACCGCACGAAGTACTTGATGTTGTCGAAGTCGATGCCCGACAGGTCCGAGCCCCAGTTCGGCATGGGCTTCTTGCCGAACAGCTTCAGGCCCTTGAGACGGAGCTTCAGCATCCACTCCGGCTCGTTCTTCTTCTCCGAGATGTCGCGGACGACAGCTTCGGACAGGCCGCGCTTCGCCGCCGCGCCTGCCGCGTCGGAGTCGGCCCAGCCGAATTCGTACGTGCCCAGGCCATCGAGCTCAGGGTGGGCAGTCTCCGTGGGGAGCGTCATGCGGGGTTCCTCCCGGCCGTACTTGCAGATGGTGATGTGGTGGTCTGTGGTGCTGCGGGGCTGCTGCGCGGAACGAACGTCGTGCACACCCCGTCGCCGTGGGCGAGGGTGGCCAGACGCTGTACGTGCGTCCCGAGCAGGCTGGAGAAGAATTCCGTCTCCGCCTCGCACAGCTGCGGGAACTGCTCGGCGACGTGCGCCACCGGGCAGTGGTGCTGGCACAGCTGCTCGCCCTGCTGGGGGCCCGGCGCGCTGCGCGCCGTTGCAGCGTACCCGTCGGCCGACAAGGCCTTGGCCAGCGCCTCGGTGCGTGCCTCGGGGGTCACGGCGTCGACCGCGGCGCGGTACGTCTCCCACTGGGAGGCCATGCGCGCGCGGGCGAAGGCGACGAGCGCCTCGTCCCCGCCCGTTTCGGCGATCCAGCGCAGGGCGTCGGCGGCGAGCTCGTCGTAGGACTGGTCGAAGGCGTCGCGGCCGCAGTCCGTCAGGGCGAACACCTTGGCCGGACGGCCACGGGTGCGCGCTCCGTACACCCGCTGTTCGCGGGCCTCGACGACGTCGTCGGAGACGAGGGCGTCGAGATGACGGCGTACGGCGGCCTGGGTCAGGCCGACGCGCTTCGCCAGATCGGCGGCGGTGGACGGGCCGTGGTCCAGGATGGAGCGCGCGACCCGGTTGCGCGTCGAGCGCTCACCGGTCGCGAGTTCCTCCTGAGGAGCCTCGCCAACGTATTTCACAACGCCATTGTTGCGTAATTCGTCCGGGCCTGACAACCCACCCCCCGACCCGGCGCGGTGCGCTTCATCACTTAGGCGAACCTAAGTTGACCTGCGGAAATGATGATCTCCGGCACGCCTTCGCGGGTAGGAGGTCTAGACCACACGCAGCCGCTGGGCCTGCGAAAACGCCGGACCGGCCCCCGGCGGACGAAGGTCCGCCGGGGGCCGACCGGGTGACTGCGGGCCGGTCAGCCCGCCGCGAGGTCGGACCGCTCGGTCACTCTGATCGAGTTGACCAGCGTCCTGCCCTCATTGGCCACGAACCGGAGGTTCAGCCGGCCGTCGGTGACCGTAATGGTGAACGCACGGTCGTGCGCTGTGTACCGCCCGGCCTCCAGCGCCAGGTCGAGGTTGGGCACGACCTGCGCCCCCTCGGCCATCACGTCGAAGACCCGGTCGGTCGGATCGTTGGAGGCGAGCTCGGCGAAGCCCAGCTCGATCCGGTAGGTGCCCGACGGCAGCCCGTCGAAGCGGTACTCGTACATGCCCTGCCGCGCCGTCGAGTAGCGGGCGGGGTCGTCGGTCGCCGAGATGGCCCTCGACGTCGTGACCCGCGAGGTGCTCCCGAGGTACCCGTAGGCGCCCGCGGTGTAGGCCGGGTCGACCGTCCAGGTGTCACCGAGCGCGTCGACAGCCGACTTTTTGGCGCCGGTGTCCAGCGCCGTCTGGTACGCAGGGACGACGACGCTCACCGGGATCTCGACCACCGGCGCACGGCCGCTGCCGCTGGTGAGCACCAGGGTCGCGGTGAGAACCGTGCCGGGCGTGGCGCCGCTCGTGTCGAAGGCGAGCGGAACGGACGCCTCCGCGCCTCGGGCGAGCGTGCCCTCGGCGGCTGACAGCCCGAGCCAGCCCGCGTCCTGCTTCTCGGTCACGGTGTAGGCCGACTCCGTACCGGCGTTCGCCAGGTCCAGCGTCCGGGTACGGGACTGCCCGGCCGGAACGACCAGTTTCACGGCGTCCTGTGCGGAGCGCACCAGCGGTGTGCCGAGCGCCGTCGTCGTGTACGCGACGTCGCCCGCCTTCGCGTCGACCGGTGCGGAGACGGTCGCGTAGCGGTCGGCGGACACCTCCACGGTGTACTCCCCCGCGGCCGGCTGCAGCGCGTACGTACCGTTCCCCGCCGTGGTCACGCTCTCCCCGGCGACCGTGACCGTGGCACCGGCCAGCGGCTCGTCGTCGTTGGCGTCGACGACCTTGCCGGCCACGACCCCGCGGGCCTTGGCACCGAAGGACAGGGTGGTGCCGTCCGTGATGACCGGGGCGTTGAAGGAGTAGAGGAGCGCGTCCGTGCCGGTGGCGTTCTCCAGGCCCACGGTCGCGGTGGCCCCGTTGCCCGGCACGCTCTTGTAGTGGTACGAGATCGAGCCGTCCTCGCCGATCACGGCGGAGAACGTGGCGCGCGTGCTGCCGGTCACGACCAGGGCGTCCCGCCACTCGACGACGGCCCTGCGGTGCGGCGCGGTGCCGGTGACCGCCCAGTACACGCCTCCCGAGGCGTCGACCGTCATGTTGTCCCACAGCGGGTAGAGCGCCCCGTTGGGGGTCCCGGTGCTGGGCAGCGTCGCATTGGTGCTGCTGGTGGACGAGGTGCCGAACGCCAGCACACCCTCCAGGGTCGCCGTCGCCGTCGTGTAGCCCTTGCCGTACAGCGCGAAGGTGAACGGCAGGCTGAAGGAGGCCGCACCCGAGGTGGTGGAGGTGTAGGTCAGCTTCTCGGTGCCGGCCGGGAACTCGGCGGCGCTCTCGGTGCTGCAGGAGTAGCCGAAGGTATCGGTCCGGTCGTCCAGGGCGATGTCCTGGGTGAGGTCGGCGGCGATGTCGACCGTGAGCGAGGTCGCGGTGGCGCAGGCACCCGCCGGGGTGACGGCCAGGGTGTACGAGCCCTGCGGGAGCGTGAGGCTGTACGAGCCGTCGGCCTCGGCCGTCGTGGTGACCGGGGTTCCCTGGGCCGCGACGACGGCACCCGCCTCGGCGCCCGCGGAACTGGTGACCTTGCCCGACAGTGTGGCCGCGGGCGCCGTCGCCAGCGGGAAGTCCTTGACCGCCGCACCGTTCTCGACGACGGTCACCGCACCCTTCGCGGTGAGGTACCCGAACTTGGTGACGGAGACCTCGTAGTCGCCGACCATCAGCTTCGGCAGGGCGTATCCGCCGTCCGTCGCGGTCGTCGCGGTCGCGCGCATCGGCCCCTCGAAGGTGACGACGGCGTCGGTGACAGCGGCGCCCCCGGACGTGACGGTGCCGCTGACGGCTCCGAGCGCTCCGCGCGGGGTGGCGTTCACGGCCTCGAAGGCATCGAGCCTGCCCTCGCCGAAGACGTTGTTGCGGGCGGCCGTGCCACCGCACTGGTCGGCCGGGGTGTCGACGGCGGTGGAGTCGAGCAGCGCCTCGGTGGCCGTGACGTCACCGGCGACGGCGGGCGAGGCCGCCCACATCAGGGCGACGGTCGCCGCGGTGTGCGGGGAGGCCATCGACGTACCGGAGATCGTGTTGTAGCCGCCGCCCGCCCAGGAGGAGCGGATGTTGACTCCCGGTGCCGCGAGGTCGGGCTTGATCTCGGCGTTCTCGCCGGTGCCGCGGGAGGAGAAGGAGGCGATGGCGTTGTCGATGTCGAACGCGCCCGAGGAGTAGGAGTTGGTGTACGAGCCGGGGCTGCCCGCGGTGTTGCAGCCGGGGCCGTTGTTGCCGTTGGAGAAGGCCGGGAAGATGCCGGCGTCCCTCCAGGACTGGACGGTGTCCCGGTACCAGGCGTCGTAGACGTTGGCGCCCCAGGAGTTGTTCACCACGTCGGGTGCCAGCTCCGGGCGCGGGTCGGCGCCGGCGGAGTCGGTGGGGGCGACGACCCACTGGCCGGAGGCGAGCAGGGTGTCCCGTGCGCAGGAGCTGGTCGCGCAGCCCTTCGCGGCGATCCACTTGGCACCCGGCGCGACGCCGATGCCGTCGGCGCCCACCATGGTTCCCATGGTGTGCGTGCCGTGGCCGTTGTTGTCGCACGGTGCGGCCGTGGCGCAGACGGAGGCCGGGTCGAACCAGTTGTAGTCGTGGCTGTACGTGCCGTCGGCCTTGGTGCCGCGGTAGGCGGCCTGGAGCGCGGGGTGGTCGTACTGGACGCCGGAGTCGATGTTGGCGATGACGATGCCCTCGCCCTTGACGCCGAAGCTGCTCCACACCTTGGGCGCGTTGATCCGGTCGATGTTCCACTCGACGGCGTCGATGCCCGTCTCGTCCTCGCCGGGCAGCGGGTCGGGGATCTCGATCGGGTCGTCGGCCTCGATCGACTCGACGTCGTCACGGGCGGCGATCTTCTCCGCGAGCGCCTCACTGACGCCGGTGGCCTTGATCGTGTTGCTGATCCAGAACGTCTTGTAGGAGACACCGGCGCCGGTCAGCAGGTCACGCAGACCCGCCTGCGACTGCTTGGCGTGCGCGGTCTTGGCCGCGTACAGCTTCCGCGCCCGGTCGTCCTTCCCGCCGGCCGCACGGGCCGCTCCGGTGTCGGCCTCGGAATCCAGATTGATCCAGAGTGTCGCCCTGCCCTTCTCCGCCAGCGCGTCGACGACCGAGGACTGGGTCTTCTGCTGGTAGAGGGTCGGACCGCCGGGATCCGGCCGGGCGTGCGCGGGGGCCGCCGAGAGGGCCAGCGGCAGTGCCGTCAGAGCCGCAGTGAGTACGGCGAGGGGTCTTGTGCGGGTGAGTCTTCGGGCCACGGGCTGTTCTCCTTCTCTGTGGAGTGGAGGTAGCGCGGGTGCTCGGCCCGGTCCGCCGCCTGATCGGCAGCGAACCGGGCCGCGTGAGATGTTGAAGCTCCAACAAAGGAAACGGAAGACGGCGCGGGGGCGGGAGCGCACCCATGTGGCCGGATACGTTCATGGGCCCCCTGGGGCGCCGGATCCACTGCGCGGCCGGTACGGCATCCACGCGACAGGGACATGACATGAAGGGGAAATGTTCCCGTCACGTCGTTCCCCTCGAGAAAATGGCCGGATCCCCGCACCGCACCACCCGGCCCCTGCACCGCACCC
Source organism: Streptomyces sp. NPDC005566 (assembly GCF_040605575.1). Lineage (NCBI taxonomy): Bacteria > Bacillati > Actinomycetota > Actinomycetes > Kitasatosporales > Streptomycetaceae > Streptomyces > Streptomyces sp. NPDC005566. The sequence goes on from NZ_JBEXDB010000008.1 coordinate 150,688, forward strand.
CCGGTTCTCCGCGAGGCACCCCCGGGGAACCCTCCGCGCAATGTCCCGGACCACCCCGCCTAGACTTGCCCGCCATGAGCAGCGAGCCCGTCGTACAGGTCAAGGCCCTGGTAAAGCGCTACGGCACCAAGACCGCGGTGGACGGCCTCGACCTGGAGGTCCGGGCGGGCACGGTGACCGCGGTCCTCGGTCCCAACGGCGCCGGCAAGACCACCACCGTCGAAACCTGCGAGGGCTACCGCAGGCCCGACGACGGGAGCGTGCGGGTCCTGGGCCTGGACCCGGTCGCCGACGCGGCCGAACTCCGTCCCCGTATCGGCGTGATGCTGCAGTCCGGCGGCGTCTACTCCGGTGCGCGCGCCGACGAGATGCTCAAGCACATCGCGAAACTGCACGCCCACCCGCTGGACGTCGGCATGCTCATCGAACGTCTCGGGCTCGGCAGCTGCGGCCGCACCACCTACCGCCGGCTCTCCGGTGGCCAGCAGCAGCGCCTCGCCCTGGCGATGGCCGTCGTCGGCCGCCCCGAGCTGGTCTTCCTGGACGAACCGACCGCGGGCCTCGACCCGCAGGCCCGTCGCTCCACCTGGGACCTGGTCCGGGAGCTGCGCACCGACGGCGTGTCGGTCGTCCTCACCACCCACTTCATGGACGAGGCCGAGGAACTCGCCGATGACATCGCCGTCATCGACGCGGGCCGGGTTGTCGCCCAGGGCAGCCCGGAGCAGCTGTGCCGCGGCGGCGCCGAGAACACCCTGCGCTTCACCGGTCGGCCCGGGCTCGATCTCGCCTCGCTCCTGAAGGCTCTGCCCGACGGCACCGAGGCGGCCGAGCTCACCACCGGCGCGTACCGCATCACCGGGAAGATCGACCCGGAGCTGCTGGCCACCGTCACCTCCTGGTGCGCCCAGCACGGCGTGATGCCGGACGGCATCGCGGTGGAGCGGCACACCCTCGAGGACGTCTTCCTCGAACTGACCGGCAAGGAGCTGCGCGCATGAGCGCCGGTACGTACACCCCCCGCCCCGGCGCCGCCCCGCTGCCGCGCATGATCGCCGCACAGGCCGCACTGGAGACGCGGATGCTGCTGCGCAACGGCGAGCAGCTGCTGCTGACGGTGGTCATTCCGACGCTGCTGCTGGTGCTGTTCAGCGCGGTCGACATCGTGGACACGGGCGCGGGCGAGCCGGTCGACTTCCTGGCGCCCGGCATTCTCGCGCTCGCGGTGATGTCCACGGCCTTCACCGGCCAGGCCATCGCAACGGGGTTCGAACGGCGTTACGGGGTACTCAAGCGACTGGGCGCCTCACCGCTGCCGCGCTGGGGCCTGATGGCGGCGAAGACCCTCGCGGTGCTGGTCACCGAGGTGCTGCAGATCGTCCTGCTCACGGTGATCGCCTTCGCGCTGGGCTGGTCCCCCGAGGGCAGCCCGTTCGCCGTCCTGCTGCTCCTGGTGCTGGGCACCGTGGCCTTCTCCGGCCTCGGGCTGCTGATGGCGGGGACGCTGAAGGCCGAGGCCACCCTCGCGGCGGCCAACCTGGTCTTCCTGCTGCTGCTGGTCGGCGGCGGGGTCATCGTGCCGCTGGACAGGTTCCCCGACGCGGCGCAGTCGGTCCTCGGGCTGCTGCCGATCTCGGCGCTCTCGGACGGCCTCAGGGACGTCCTCCAGCACGGCGCCCCGATGCCGTGGGGCAACCTGGGGATCCTTGCCGTGTGGGCGGTGCTCGGGCTCGGCGCGGCGGCGAAGTTCTTCCGCTGGGAGTGAGCATGCGGTGACATACCGCTGATGTCACGAGACATCCGGGATTGACCACCACCCCTCGTGAAAACGTGCACAAGCCGTTGCCTACGATGGTGCGCGTGGAAACCCCCCTCTCCTACATCGCCAAGCGCTGGACGCCGTCCGTGACGACGGCCCGGCGTGCCGCACTGTCCGCAGTCGTCATGACGGTGTTCATCATCGTCACCGGCGGTGCCGTCCGGCTGACCGGTTCCGGTCTGGGCTGCGACACCTGGCCCAAGTGCACGGACGACAGCCTCTTCGCCACGCCGGAGCAGGGTCTGCACGGCGCCATCGAATTCGGCAACCGCATGCTCACGTACGTCCTGTCGGCCGCGGTCGGCTGGGCGATCATCGCGGCGCGCTCCCTGAAGCCCCGCCGGCGCGGTCTGACCCGGCTCGCCTGGTCGCAGTTCTGGCTCGTGATGGGGAACGCCGTCATCGGCGGTATCACGGTCTGGGCGGGCCTCAACCCGTGGTCGGTGGCCGGGCACTTCCTGCTCGCCAACTGTCTGCTCACCGTGGCCGTCCTCACCTGGGTGCGGATCGGCGAGGGCGACGGCCCGCGCCGCCCGCGCGCCCCGAAGCCGGTGCGCAACCTGTCCTGGGCGATCGTGGCGGCCTCGGTGGTCCTGATCGCGCTCGGCACCACGGTGACCGGTTCGGGCAAGCACGCCGGGGACAGCAGCGACGTACCGCGCATGCCGTGGGACTGGTCCGCCGCGGCCCATGTGCACGCCGTCGCCGCCTGGGTGGTCTGCGCCCTGGCGATCGCGATGTGGCTGGCCCTGCGGATCGTGGACGCCCCCGCCGACACCCGGGCGCGCTCCCGGGACCTGCTGATCGTCCTGGTGGCGCAGGGCGCCATCGGATACGTGCAGTACTTCAGCGACGTCCCCGAGATCCTGGTCGGCCTCCACATGCTCGGCTCGGGCCTGATGTGGATCGCCGTCCTGCGGTTGCTGCTGTCGCTGCGCGAGCGCCCGGTGGCGGGGGCCACCGTTCCCGCCCCGGCGTCCGGCCGGGAGCCGGAGCACGCGCCCGTAGCCTGATCCGCGCGAAAGCCTCTGCCGTCGTACCCGGTCGGGTACGACGGCAGAGGCTTTCGCGTGTGCGGGTTCAGCCGTTCGACGGGCCGCCGAGCTGGATTCCGGCCATCCGGGACCACTCGTACGGGCCCGTGCGCACCTTGGCGGCGAATTCGCCGTCGAAGCTCTCGTGCATCGTGATCCCGGACTTCCGGGCGGCGCTCTCGGCGACGGCGTAGGAGGGGGCGACCAGGTCGCCCCAGCCGCCGTCCTCACCCACGAGGACGATGCGGGTGCCCATCTGGCCGATGTAGGCGAGCTGCCCCTCGGCGCCGCCGTGAGCCTCGGCGAAAGCGCCGATCTGCTTGGCGAGCTTCGCGGCCCTGCGCTCCGCGCGGGCCGCGTGCTTGCTGTCGTCCGTCTGCTGGGTCTGGGGCTCTGCCGTCTCTGCCATGAAAATGATGCTACCGAGGGGTAGATCGACCGGCGACGGGCGGGGACGTGGCATAGGCCACGTCCCCGCCCGTCGGCGGAGCTTCGTACCTGTGGGACTACCGCAGGAAGGGGTCCACCGCGATGGCGACGAAGACGAGGGAGACATAGGTGATGGACCAGTGGAACAGTCGCATCTCCTTGAGCTTGCTGCCGGTCACCCCGGCCCTGGCCCGGCTCTGCAGGCCGTGCGCCTCCCAGAGCCAGAAGCCGCCGGCCAGCAGGGCCACCGCCGTGTAGAACCAGCCGGTGTAGCCGAGCGGGGTCAGCAGCAGCGAGACCCCGACCATCACCCAGCTGTAGATGACGATCTGGCGGGCCACCACCAGATTGGAGGCGACGACCGGGAGCATCGGGACGCCTACCCGGGCGTAGTCCTCCTTCACCTTCATCGACAGCGGCCAGTAGTGCGGCGGCGTCCAGAAGAAGATGACGGCGAAAAGAATGACCGCGGCCCAGGACATCGAATTGGTCACGGCGGACCAGCCGATGAGTACGGGCATGCAGCCGGCGATTCCGCCCCAGACGATGTTCTGCGAGGTCCGGCGCTTCAGCAGCATCGTGTAGACGACGACGTAGAACAGAAGTGCGCCGAGCGAGAGCGCGGCCGAGAGCCAGTTGACGAGCAGGCCGAACCAGACCGTGGAAATCACTCCGAGGGCGATTCCGAAGGCCAGGCACTCGCGCGGGCTCACCATGCCTGTGACCAGCGGCCTCTGGGACGTACGGTCCATCAGCGCGTCGATGTCACGGTCGATATACATGTTGAGCGCATTGGCACCGCCCGCGGAAAGATATCCGCCGATGGTGGTGGTGACTACGAGCCAGACGTCGGGCACGCCTTGAGCGGCAAGAAACATCACCGGAACTGTGGTGATCAGCAGCAACTCGATGATGCGCGGCTTGGTAAGTGCCACGAATGCCTTGATGCGGGCCCCGAACGGGCGATGGCCCACTGGGCTCGGAGTCAAGGCGACCCCTGCGGGTCGGGACTCGACGGCCGTCACGCACACCCCTGACAGAGAAATCCCAGCAAGCTCCGGGCAGGAAGGCCCGGTAAAGACTTGCGCGAACCAGACCACTGTAGACGTTGCGGATACGCCGCTCTTCGCGGGGGTGGGGTCGTGTTGGGGTGGCGCAGAAGTGAACGGTGGCGCTCATACGGGAGGCGAACTCCGCAGGTCGCCCGCACTGTGGAAAGGGCAGAAGTGAGGCCTAGTTCCGGGGGTAGGCTCGGCAATGCCCGGTGCGGTAACCAGCCACCGGTTTACGAACAGTGGAGAGGAGCCCTGACTCAGGGTGAGCACCAAGCCGACCACCACAGACCTCCAGTGGACCGAATTGGACCAGCGGGCCGTGGACACTGTCCGCGTCCTCGCCGCGGACGCCGTACAGAAGGTCGGAAACGGCCACCCGGGTACGGCGATGAGCCTGGCCCCTGCCGCGTACACCCTCTTCCAGAAGGTGATGCGCCACGACCCGGCGGACGCCGACTGGACCGGCCGTGACCGCTTCGTCCTTTCCGCGGGCCACTCCAGCCTGACGCTCTACATCCAGCTCTACCTGGCCGGTTACGGCCTGGAGCTGGACGACCTCAAGGCGTTCCGCACCTGGGGCTCCAAGACCCCCGGCCACCCGGAGTACGGCCACACCACCGGTGTCGAGACGACGACCGGCCCCCTCGGCCAGGGTGTCGCCAACGCCGTGGGCATGGCGATGGCCTCCCGCTACGAGCGCGGCCTGTTCGACCCGGAGGCGGCCCCCGGCACCTCCCCGTTCGACCACACCGTCTGGGTCATCGCCGGTGACGGCTGCCTCCAGGAGGGCATCTCCGCCGAGGCGTCCTCGCTGGCGGGCCACCAGAAGCTCGGCAACCTGGTGCTCCTGTGGGACGACAACCACATCTCGATCGAGGGCGACACGGAGACCGCGGTCTCCGAGGACACCCTCAAGCGGTACGAGTCCTACGGCTGGCACGTCCAGCGCGTCGACCAGTCGCCCGACGGCGACCTGGACCCCGAGGGCCTCTACCGGGCACTGCTGGCCGCCAAGGCCGAGACTGAGCGCCCGTCGTTCATCGCGGCCCGCTCGATCATCGCCTGGCCCGCCCCGAACGCCCAGAACACCGAGGCCGCGCACGGCTCGGCTCTCGGTGACGAGGAGATCGCGGCCACCAAGCGGGTCCTCGGCTTCGACCCCGAGAAGACCTTCGAGGTCTCCGACGCGGTCATCTCGCACACCCGTGAGGCACTGGACCGCGGCCGTGAGGCCAAGGCCGAGTGGGAGAAGTCCTTCGCCGCGTGGCGCACCGCCAGCCCGGAGCGCGCCGCCGAGTTCGACCGTATCGCCGCAGGCGAGCTGCCCGAGGGCTGGGAGGACAAGCTCCCCGTCTTCGAGGCGGGCCACGGTGTCGCCACCCGTGCGGCCTCCGGCAAGGTCCTGCAGGCGCTCGGCGGAGTCATCCCCGAGCTGTGGGGCGGCTCGGCCGACCTGGCGGGCTCGAACAACACCACGATCGACAAGACCTCGTCGTTCCTCCCGGCCGGCAACCCGCTGCCCGAGGCGGACCCGTACGGCCGGACGATCCACTTCGGCATCCGCGAGCACGCGATGGCCGCGGCCATGAACGGCATCGCGCTGCACGGCAACACCCGTATCTACGGCGGCACTTTCCTGGTGTTCTCCGACTACATGCGCAACGCCGTGCGCCTGTCCGCGCTGATGCACCTCCCGGTGACGTACGTGTGGACGCACGACTCGGTCGGCCTCGGCGAGGACGGTCCGACCCACCAGCCGGTCGAGCACATCGCCTCGCTGCGCGCCATCCCGGGTCTCAACGTCGTCCGCCCGGCCGACGCCAACGAGACCACGATCGCCTGGCGCGAGATCCTGCGCCGCTACACCAAGGTGTTCGGCAAGGGTGCCCCGCACGGTCTGGCGCTGACCCGCCAGGGCGTGCCGACGTACGCGGCGAACGACGACGCGGCCAAGGGCGGCTACGTCCTGTTCGAGGCCGAGGGCGGCGAGCCGCAGGCCGTTCTGATCGCCACGGGCTCCGAGGTCCAGCTGGCCGTCGAGGCGCGGGACGAGCTCCAGGCAGCCGGCGTGCCGACCCGTGTGGTCTCGATGCCGTGTGTCGAGTGGTTTGAGGAGCAGGACCAGGAGTACAAGGACAGCGTGCTGCCGCCGTCCGTCAAGGCCCGTGTCGCGGTCGAGGCCGGCATCGGTCTGACCTGGCACCGGTACGTGGGCGACGCGGGCCGGATCGTCTCGCTGGAGCACTTCGGTGCCTCGGCCGACGCCAAGGTCCTCTTCCGCGAGTTCGGCTTCACCGCCGGCCACGTGGCCGCCGCCGCCCGGGAATCTCTCGCCGCCACCGCGCGCTGACCCGGATATACGACAAGTAGGAGATGCAATTCTCATGACAGACGCACTCAAGCGCCTCTCCGACGAGGGCGTGGCGATCTGGCTGGATGACCTGTCCCGTACACGGATCACCTCCGGCAACCTGGCCGAGCTGATCGACCAGAGCCACGTCGTGGGTGTCACGACCAACCCGTCGATCTTCCAGAAGGCGATCTCCGAGGGCCACGGTTACGACCAGCAGCTCACCGACCTCGCCACCCGCAAGGTCACGGTCGACGAGGCCATCCGCATGATCACGACGGCCGACGTCCGCGACGCCGCCGACATCCTGCGCCCGGTCTTCGACGCCACCGACGGCCAGGACGGCCGGGTCTCCATCGAGGTCGACCCGCGCCTGGCCCATCACACGGCGGCCACCGTCGCCGAGGCCAAGCAGCTGGCCTGGCTGGTGGACCGGCCGAACACGCTCATCAAGATCCCGGCGACGAAGGCCGGCCTGCCGGCGATCACCGAGGTCATCGGCAAGGGCATCAGCGTCAACGTGACGCTGATCTTCTCGCTGGAGCGCTACCGCGAGGTCATGGACGCCTACCTGGCGGGCCTGGAGAAGGCGAAGGCCGCGGGCCTGGACCTCTCCAAGATCCACTCGGTGGCCTCGTTCTTCGTGTCCCGCGTGGACAGCGAGATCGACAAGCGCCTGGACGCCGTGGGCACCGACGAGGCGAAGGCGCTGAAGGGCAAGGCCGCTCTCGCCAACGCCCGCCTCGCCTACGAGGCGTACGAGGAGGTCTTCTCCTCCGACCGCTGGGCGGCCCTGGACAAGGGGCGCGCCAACAAGCAGCGTCCGCTGTGGGCCTCCACGGGCGTGAAGGACCCCGCGTACAAGGACACCCTGTACGTGGACGACCTGGTCGCCCCCGGCACGGTGAACACCATGCCCGAGGGAACCCTGAACGCCACGGCGGACCACGGACAGATCACGGGCAACACCATCGCCGGCACCTACGAGCAGGCACGTGCCGAGCTCGACGCCGTCGGGAAGCTCGGGGTCAGCTACGACGACGTCGTCCAGCTCCTCGAGGACGAGGGCGTCGAGAAGTTCGAAGCCGCCTGGATCGACCTGCTCAACTCCACCGAGGCCGAGCTCAAGCGCCTCGCTCCTTCGGAGGGCTGACCACCTTGTCTGGTGTTCCCGGAGCCAACCCGCTCCGTGACGCCCAGGACCGACGGCTCCCGCGTATCGCGGGGCCGTCGGGCCTGGTGATCTTTGGCGTCACGGGCGATTTGTCCCGTAAAAAGCTGATGCCCGCCGTCTACGACCTGGCCAACCGCGGCCTGCTACCGCCGGGCTTCTCGCTCATCGGTTTCGCACGCCGCGAGTGGCAGGACGAGGACTTCGCCCAGGAGGTCCACGACGCCGTCAAGCAGCACGCGCGTACGCCGTTCCGTGAAGAGGTCTGGCAGCAGCTCATCCAGGGGATGCGCTTCGTCCAGGGCAACTTCGACGACGACGACGCCTTCGAGACCCTGAAGTCCACGATCCAGGAGCTCGACAAGGCACAGGGCACGGGGGGCAACTTCGCCTTCTACCTGTCCGTACCGCCGAAGTTCTTCCCCAAGGTCGTCCAGCAGCTCAAGAAGCACGGGCTCGCGGACCAGAAGGAGGGCTCCTGGCGGCGTGCCGTCATCGAGAAGCCGTTCGGACACGACCTCACCAGCGCGCAGGAGCTCAACCAGCTCGTGCACGACGTGTTCCCGCCGAACGAGGTCTTCCGTATCGACCACTACCTCGGCAAGGAGACGGTCCAGAACATCCTGGCGCTGCGCTTCGCCAACACGATGTTCGAGCCGATCTGGAACAGGTCGTACGTCGACCACATCCAGATCACGATGGCCGAGGACATCGGCATCGGCGGCCGGGCCGGCTACTACGACGGCATCGGCGCGGCCCGTGACGTCATCCAGAACCACCTGCTCCAGCTGCTGGCGCTGACCGCGATGGAGGAGCCCGGCTCCTTCCACCCGAAGGCCCTGGTCGCCGAGAAGCTCAAGGTGCTCACGGCGGTGGAGCTGCCGGAGGACCTGGGCAAGCACACCGTGCGCGGCCAGTACGCGCACGCGTGGCAGGGCGGCGAGGAAGTCCCCGGCTACCTGGAGGAGGACGGCATCGACCCCAAGTCGAAGACCGACACTTTCGCCGCGATCAAGCTGACGATCAACAACCGCCGCTGGGCGGGCGTGCCGTTCTACCTCCGTACCGGAAAGCGGCTCGGCCGCCGGGTCACGGAGATCGCGGTCGTCTTCAAGCGCGCCCCGTACCTGCCCTTCGAGTCCGGTGCGACGGAGGAGCTGGGCGGCAACGCCCTGGTCATCCGGGTGCAGCCGGACGAGGGCGTCACGGTCCGGTTCGGCTCCAAGGTGCCCGGTACCTCCATGGAGGTACGGGACGTCACGATGGACTTCGCGTACGGCGAGTCCTTCACGGAGTCCAGCCCGGAGGCGTACGAGCGGCTTCTCCTGGATGTCCTGCTCGGCGACGCCAACCTCTTCCCGCGCCACCAGGAGGTCGAGCTCTCCTGGAACATCCTCGACCCGATCGAGCAGTACTGGGACAAGCACGGGAAGCCCGCCCAGTACGCGGCCGGCACCTGGGGTCCGGCCGAGGCCGACGAGATGCTCGCACGCGACGGACGGAGCTGGCGCCGGCCATGAAGATCGATCTCACGGAAACCACGTCCAGCAAGATCAACCAGGCCCTGGTGTCGGCCCGCCGTTCCATCGGCACCCCGGCCATCGGAATGGTGCTCACCCTCGTCGTCGTCACCGACGAGGAGAACGCCTACGACGCCCTCCGGGCGGCGGCCGACTCCTCCCGCGAGCACCCCTCGCGGATCATCGCGGTGATCAAGCGGATCAGCCGTTCGCCGCGCAGCCGGCGTGACGCCCGCCTCGACGCCGAGGTGCGGGTCGGTTCCGACTCGGGCTCCGGCGAGACCGTCGTCCTGCGCCTGCACGGCGAACTGGCCAATCACGCCCAGTCGGTCGTTCTGCCGCTGCTGCTGCCGGACGCCCCGGTCGTGGTGTGGTGGCCCGAGGACGCCCCGGCGGACCCGGCGAAGGACCCGCTGGGTGCGCTGGCCCAGCGCCGTATCACCGACACGTACTCGGCCGAGCACCCGCTCGACGAGCTCGCGGTGCGTGCGGCGACGTACCAGCCGGGTGACACCGACCTGGCGTGGACCCGCATCACACCGTGGCGCTCGATGCTGGCGGCCGCGCTCGACCAGCAGCCCGCCCAGGTCGTCTCGGCGACGGTCGAGGGCGAGTCGGACAATCCGAGCTGCGAACTGCTGGCCATGTGGCTCGCGGACCGGCTCGGTGTCCCGGTGGAGCGCACCCTGTCCGCCGGTCCCGGTCTGACGGCCGTGCGGCTGGAGACCAAGAGCGGTGTCATCGTTCTGGACCGGGCCGACGGCTCGCTGGCCACGCTCTCCATGGTGGGCCAGCCGGACCGCGCGGTGGCGCTGAAGCGGCGGGAGACCGCCGAGCTCCTCGCGGAGGAGCTGCGGCGGCTGGACCCGGACAACATCTACGAGGCCACGGTGAAGTTCGGCGTGGAGCGTCTCGGGGGTCCCGCCGAGGCGTCGTCGGTCGGTGCCGGGCACAAGCCGTCGTCCCCGGCCGGTGCCGCGGCCCCGGCCGCGAAGAAGGCCGCGGCCAAGAAGGCGGCCTCGAAGTGAGTGCTCCGCAGCTCGTCGTGCACCGCGACAAGGAGCTGATGGCCCAGGCCGCGGCGGCCCGGCTGATCACGAAGATCGTGGACGCCCAGGCCGCGCGCGGATCGGCCTCCGTGGTCCTCACCGGCGGGCGCAACGGCAACGGCCTGCTGGCCGCGCTCGGCGGTTCGCCCGCGCGGGACGCGATCGACTGGTCGCGGCTCGACCTGTGGTGGGGCGACGAGCGGTTCCTGCCCGAGGGCGACCCGGAGCGCAACGTCACGCAGGCCCGTGAGGCCCTGCTGGACGCGGTGGCCCTGGACCCGTCCCGGGTGCACGCGATGCCTGCTTCGGACGGTCCCTACGGCGGCGACGCGGATGCCGCCGCCGCGGGGTACGCGGCGGAACTGGCTGCCGCGGCGGGCCCGGAGGACCACGGGCCGGTACCGACGTTCGACGTGCTGATGCTGGGCGTCGGCCCGGACACGCATGTCGCGTCGCTCTTCCCGGAGCTGCCGGCGGTACGGGAGACCGAGCGCACCGTCGTCGGTGTGCACGGCGCTCCCAAGCCGCCGCCCACCCGTGTCTCGCTCACGCTGCCCGCCATCCGGGCCGCGCGCGAGGTGTGGCTCCTGGCGGCGGGTGAGGACAAGGCCGAGGCGGCGGAGATCGCGCTGTCCGGTGCCGGGGAGATCCAGGCCCCGGCTGCGGGCGCGTACGGCCGCAGCCGCACGCTGTGGCTGATGGACGCGGCGGCGGCCTCGCGGCTGCCGCGTGCGCTGTACCCGCCCGCCTCTGCGTAGGCACAGGTCGACGGAGGCCCGGTTCCGCTCCCAGGAGCGGGCCGGGCCTCCGTCGTGCCAGGGTGGCGCCATGGTGAGAATCGGGACTGTGGTGATGGGCGCGTCGGACGTACGTCGCGCGGCGGACTTCTGGATGGCGGCGCTCGGCTACGTGGAGCGTGAGCCGCTCGAGGACGACTGGGTGGTGCTGGTCCCGGCCGAGGGGCACGGCGCCGGACTGGCCCTGGGGCGGAGCGAGTCGCCCGTGCAGGAGGTGCCGCGCGTCCACCTCGACCTGTACACCGATGAGCAGGACGCCGAGGTGGCGCGGCTGACGGGGCTGGGGGCGCAGCCGGTGGCGTGGGAGCTCTATCCGCCGGATCCGGACTTCGTGGTTCTCGCGGACACCGAGGGCAACCGCTTCTGCGTCATCGACACGACGCACGGCTGACCCGGGCGCCTCAGCCGCGCTCCAGGAACGGCTCCAGCAGGCCGGGCACGGCCTCCGCTGCGAACGTGAGGCCTTCGGAGGCGTCGGTGTCGTGCGCGGTGTACGCACCGGCCCCGGCTGCCGTCGTGGCGGTGACACTCAGCAGCCCGGCCCGGCGCTGGAAACAGGACTGCCTGACCGTCCAGCCGATCACCCCGGTCCGCTGCAGGGCCGCCGTGGAGCGCCGGACGGTACCGGACCGGGTCACGAGGTAGTCGCCGCTGACGGTGTGCCCCAGGGCCCGGTAGGCGTCGAGGGCCAGCAGCACGGCGAGGGGGAGGAACACCACCGTGCAGGCCAGCGCGATCCACAGCAGTACGGGCGTCAGCACGGCGCCGAGAACTGCCAGGGTCAGTACGGGGACCAGAACGGCCCCCAGCGCGCGGCGCAGCCGCCTGCTCCGGGCTGCGCGGGGGTGGGCGGTCAGCGTGGCACCGGTCGGGGTCCTCGTCTCGCGCAGGACCTCGGCCGCGATCATGTCGGCCAGCGGGCGGGGCACGGCCGGGAGCAGGGTGTTGTGGTCGGCGCCCTGCGATTCCTCGTCCTTGGCCAGCCCCGTGGTGATCGCGTCCACCCGCGCGGCACCGAACAGCCGTACGCCGAGCGGTTCCACCAGGTCCACACCGCGCAGCCGCTGTTCCTCGACGGAGAGGGAGCGGGAGGTCAGCAGTCCCCGCCGCACCCGCAGGGTGCCGCCGGGTTCGCGCTCCAGTCGGTAGTTCCACCACATCTCGACCCAGAGGCCGAGTGCCCCGACGACACCGGCGGCCAGGGCCGCCCCCGCCATGATCACGATCGCCCGGGCCAGCGGGGTGTCGAGGAACCGGTCGGCGACCCAGGCGATCACCTCTCCCTGCACCCCGGCCCACTCGCTGATCTGCAGCAGCCCGCCGACCGCGGCGCCGCCCAGTGCGGGAGCGACGAAGGAGACCGGTGCGAAGCGGATCCAGCGCGGGTCGAGCGTGGCCAGTTCGCCCTCGCGGTGCGTCCCGGACCCCGACTCAGCGGCGCGGTCGAGGAGTTCGTGGCGCAGCCGCTCCCCCTCGGCCCGGGAGACGGGGTCCAGTTCCAGGGTCGATTCGCCGCCCGTCTGTTCGCCGGTGCCGATGCGCACCGTGACCAGGCCGAGGACCCGCAGGTGCACGGGGGCGGTGAGGTCGACGCTGCGGATCCGTGTCCGGTCCAGTGAGCGCCGTTTGACCAGCAGGAGTCCGGTGTGCAGGTCGACGCGTACGGTGCCGACGCGGTAGCGGGTGCGCCGCCACCGCACGTAGTCACCGGCCGTGGCGCAACCGATCAGGAGGGCGGCCCCGGCCAGCGCCCAGCCGATGGCTCGTGCGTATCCGAACCGGTCGGACAGGCCGAGGACGGCCGGCACGGCCGCGCCGGCCGCGACTCCCGCCGTGACGAGCGCGGTGACCAGCACCGTGCGCGGGTGGATCCGCCGCCACCCGGGGTCCTCGGCCGCGGCGGTGCTCACGTCGCGTCCCCGGGGGTGGCCTGGGTGACCCTGGCCAGCCGTTCGACGAGCTCGGCCGCGACCTCGTGACCGAGGCCCTCGATCCGCACGGCTCCCTTGGAGGACGCGGTGGTGACCGTGACCGTGGCCAGTCCGAAGAGCTGCTCCAGCGGACCGCGCACGGTGTCCACGGTCTGGATGCGGGACATCGGCGCGATCCTCCACTCCTGCAGGAAGACACCGGTCCGTACGTAGACCGCGTCGTCGGTGACCTCCCACCGATGGGTGCGGAACCACCAGAGGGGGAAGAGGACGGCGCACAGCAGGCCGATGACCGCCAGTGCCGCCGCGGGCACCAGCAGCCAGAACCTGGCCGGAGCGATGAAGGCCCCCAGCAGGCCCATGACGGCCACCGGAGCGGCCGTCAGCAGCAGCCACTGGGCCCGCCACCATCCGACGGCCCGCGGAGCCGGTGCGTTCCGCGGCGGCCTGAGTGCTACCGTCCCCGCCCCCCTGCCCATCGGCTCAGCGACCCCGCAGTGTGCGGTACGCGGAGACGAGGGCGGCGGTGGAGCTGTCGAGTTCCTCCTCGCCGGTGCCGTCGGTCAGGACCGGCTCGATCTTCCTGGCGAGGACCTTGCCGAGCTCGACGCCCCACTGGTCGAAGGAGTCGATGTTCCAGACGGCGCCCTGGACGAAGACCTTGTGCTCGTACAGCGCGATCAGCTGGCCGAGCACCGACGGGGTGAGCCGGTCGGCGAGGATCGTGGTCGTCGGGTGGTTGCCGCGGAACGTCTTGTGCGGAACGAGCTCCTCGGCGACGCCCTCCGCACGGACCTCGTCGGGCGTCTTGCCGAAGGCGAGGGCCTGGGTCTGGGCGAAGAAGTTGGCCATCAGCAGGTCGTGCTGGGCGATCAGGCCGGGCAGCAGGTCACCGACGGGCGCTGCGAAGCCGATGAAGTCCGCCGGGATGACCTTCGTGCCCTGGTGGATCAGCTGGTAGTAGGCGTGCTGGCCGTTGGTGCCGGGGGTGCCCCAGACGACCGGGCCGGTCTGCCAGTCGACCGGATTGCCGTCCCGGTCCACGGACTTGCCGTTGGACTCCATGTCCAGCTGCTGCAAGTACGCGGTGAACTTGGACAGGTAGTGGCTGTACGGCAGCACGGCGTGGGACTGGGCGTCGAAGAACGCGCCGTACCAGACACCCAGCAGACCCAGCAGGAGCGGGGCGTTCTCCTCGGCGGGCGCGGTGCGGAAGTGCTCGTCGACGAGGTGGAAGCCGTCGAGCATCTCACGGAACCGGTCCGGACCGACGGCGATCATCAGCGAGAGACCGATCGCCGAGTCGAAGGAGTAGCGGCCGCCGACCCAGTCCCAGAACTCGAACATGTTCGCCGTGTCGATGCCGAAGTCCGTGACCTTCTCCGCGTTGGTCGACAGCGCCACGAAGTGCTTGGCTACGGCGTCCTGACCGGCCCTCAGCTCGGTGAGCAGCCAGTCGCGGGCGGAGGTGGCGTTGGTGATCGTCTCGATCGTCGTGAAGGTCTTGGACGCGACGATGAACAGCGTCTCCGCCGGGTCGAGGCCCTGTACGGCCTCGTGCAGGTCGGCACCGTCGACGTTGGACACGAAGCGGACGGTGAGCGAGCGGTCCGTGAAGGAGCGCAGTACCTCGTACGCCATGGCGGGGCCGAGGTCGGAGCCGCCGATGCCGATGTTCACGACGTTCTTGATGGGCTTGCCGGTGTGACCGGTCCACTCGCCCGCCCTGACCCGGTCGGAGAAGGCGGCCATCCTGTCGAGGACGGCGTGCACGGCCGGCACCACGTTCTCGCCGTCGACCTCGATCACGGCGTCGCGCGGGGCGCGGAGCGCGGTGTGCAGGACGGCGCGGTCCTCGGTGGTGTTGATCTTCTCGCCGCGGAACATCGCGTCCCGCAGCCCGGCGACGTCCGTGGCGGCGGCGAGCTCGCGCAGCAGGCCCAGCGTCTCGTCGGTGACCAGGTTCTTGGAGTAGTCGATGTGGAGGTCGCCGACCCGGAGGGTGTACGCGCTCCCGCGGTCCGGCGCGTCCGCGAACAGCTGACGCAGATGGGTGCCGCCGAGCTCCTCACGGTGCTTGCCGAGAGCCGTCCACTCGGGCGTCTGATTGAGCTTCGTTCGGCTTTGTGCGTTCATCCGGGAAATCGCCCACTTCTTCTCGTACCTGCAACATCCCCGCTGCCCCACCAACCTAATTGATCTGAGGGGCGCGACGGGGCAGCAGCGGGCTGCGGGACGACATACGGATTCCGGCCGGGCACCCGTGGGGTGACCGGCCGGTGGACAACGTCTAGATCTCGCCGCGGAGTTTCGCCAGGGCTTCGGCGAGGATCGCTTCGCCGTCCGCGTCGCTGCGCCGCTCACGCACGTACGCCAGGTGCGTCTTGTACGGCTCGGTGCGCGGTGGTGCCGGCGGATTGTCCCGGTCATGGCCGGCCGGGAAACCGCACCGCGGGCAGTCCCAGGTCTCCGGTACCTGCGCGTCATGGGCGAAGCTCGGCTGCGTCTCGTGCTCGTTCGAGCACCAGAAGGAGATGCGGAGGCGCGGCGCGGACTCGCCGCGCTCGGCCTCCCCCATCGGCCCCGCTCCGACCCGGCTTCCCCGGATCGCGTTGCCACTTGCCACGGTCGTAACTCCCTGCGTGATGGTGCTCGAAGATGCCCCAGTCTACGTAAGGCCCAACGCGCGTCCAGTGGAAGGAGTTACACCCTCACCGGGAATCGCGAACGACGGGTCAGCTGTCCAGCTTGATGAGCAGACCAAGGACGACAATGCACGCGAACCAGGCCAGACCAACCACGACGGTGATGCGGTCGAGGTTACGCTCGGCGACCGACGAGCCGCCCACGGACGACTGCATTCCGCCACCGAACATGTCGGAGAGGCCGCCGCCCTTTCCCTTGTGCATCAGCACCAGCAGCATCAGCAGCAGGCTGAAGACGATCAGGGCGATCTCGAACGCCAAAATCACGGCTGGTCCCTACTTTCCGGAATCTCTAGGACTGCATGTACGAACAGCGGGGGCCTGAGGGGGGTACCCCTCTCGGCCCCCGCAAGGGTACGACGGATCGGCGCTACCGCATACTCACTGGTCGCGGAAGCGGACGATCTTGACGAACTCGTCGGCGTCCAGGGCGGCGCCGCCGATGAGCGCACCGTCCACATCGGGCTGCGCCATGATGGCCGCGACGTTGCCGGACTTCACCGAGCCGCCGTACTGGATACGGACGGCGTCGGCCAGCTCCTGCGAGTACAGCTCGGCGAGCCGGCGGCGGATCGCACCGCAGACCTCCTGGGCGTCCTCGGGGGTGGCGACCTCGCCGGTCCCGATGGCCCAGACCGGCTCGTACGCGATCACGATGGACTCGGCCTGCTCGGCCGGGACGTCCTTCAGGGCGCCGTCGAGCTGCGCGAGGGTGTAGGAGACCTGCTCACCCGCCTTGCGGATGTCCAGGCCCTCACCGACGCAGAGGATCGGCGTCAGACCGTGCTTGTACGCGGCCTTCACCTTGGCGTTGCAGATCTCGTCGTTCTCGCCGTGGTACTGGCGGCGCTCGCTGTGGCCGACGGCCACGTACGTGCACTTCAGCTTGGCGAGCATGGGGCCGGAGATCTCACCGGTGTACGCGCCGGAGTCCTGCGCCGAGATGTCCTGGGCGCCGTACTTGATCTTCAGCTTGTCGCCGTCGATCAGGGTCTGCACGGAGCGCAGGTCGGTGAAGGGCGGCAGGACGGCGACCTCTACGGCGTCGTAGTCCTTGTCGGCCAGCGCGAAGGCGAGCTTCTGGGTGTGGGCGATGGCCTCGAGGTGGTTGAGGTTCATCTTCCAGTTGCCCGCCATCAGCGGGGTACGGGTGCTCATTAAGGGTCAGTCCTCCAGTGCGGCAAGGCCGGGAAGCGTCTTGCCCTCGAGGTACTCGAGGCTGGCGCCGCCACCGGTCGAGATGTGGCCGAATGCGTTCTCGTCGAAGCCCAGGATGCGGACGGCGGCTGCGGAGTCCCCGCCGCCGACGACGCTGAAGGCCGAGGAGTCGACGAGTGCCTGGGCGACCGCCTTGGTGCCCTCGGCGTAGTCGGGGTGCTCGAAGACGCCCATCGGGCCGTTCCAGAAGACGGTGGCCGCGTCGGCGAGCTTCGAGGCGTAGAGCTTGTTGGTCTCCGGGCCGTTGTCCAGGCCCATCACGCCGGCCGGAATGGCGTCGGCGGCGACGGTGGTGGGATTGCCCGGGGTCTTGGCCTTGAGGTCCGGGAACTGCGCCGCGACGACGACGTCGACGGGGAGCACGAACTCCACGCCCTTCTCCTCGGCGCGCTCGAGGTAGCCGAGCACCGCCGGGATCTGGTCCTCCTGGAGGAGGGAGCTGCCGACCTCGTGGCCCTGGGCCTTGAGGAAGGTGTACGCCATGCCGCCGCCGATGAGGATGCGGTCGGCCTTCTCCAGCAGGTGGTCGATGACGCCGAGCTTGTCGGAGACCTTGGAGCCGCCGAGGACCACGGCGTAGGGGCGCGTGACGTCCTCGGTGAGCTTCTTGAGAACGCCGACCTCGGTGGCGATCAGGCCGCCGGCCGCGTGCGGCAGCCGGGCCGGGAGGTCGAAGACCGAGGCGTGCTTGCGGTGGACGGCACCGAAGCCGTCGCCCACGTACACGTCGGCGAGCTCGGCGAGCTGATCGGCGAAGGCGCCGCGCTCGGCGTCGTCCTTCGACGTCTCACCGGCGTTGAAGCGGAGGTTCTCGATGACGGCGACCCGGCCGTCGGTGAGGGCGGCGACCGTGGCGCGGGCGGACTCGCCGACGGTGTCGGTCGCGAAGGCGACCTCGGCACCGAGCAGCTCACCGAGGCGCGCGGCGGCGGGGGCCAGCGAGAACGCAGGGTCCGGGGCGCCCTTGGGACGGCCGAGGTGCGAGGCGACGACGACCCGCGCGCCGGCTTCGGCGAGCCTGGCGACCGTCGGCTGGACGGCGCGGATGCGGCCGTCGTCGGTGATCGTGGTGCCGTCGAGCGGCACGTTGAGGTCGGCGCGGACGAATACCCGCTTTCCGGCGACCCCTTCGGCGAGAAGTTCGTCGATCGTCTTCATCTTGTTTGCGGTACTCCTTGGAAGGACGGATGAGCACGCAAGGGGCTCGGACGGCGCCACGTTGCGCCGCCCGAGCCCCTTGCTCACATCGAGATGCCTGCCGATCCGAGGATCAGAGCTGCTCGCCGACGAAGACCGTCAGGTCGACGAGGCGGTTGGAGTAACCCCACTCGTTGTCGTACCAGCCGAGGATCTTCACCGACGTACCCTCCTGGACCATGGTCAGGGAGGAGTCGAAGGTGCAGGACGACGGGTCGCCGACGATGTCCGAGGACACGATCGGGTCCTCGGTGTAGGTCAGGAAACCCTTGAGGTCGCCGTCGTCGGAGGCCTTCTTGAACGCGGCGTTGACCTCGTCCTTGGTGACCTCGCGCTGCAGCGTCACGACGAGGTCGGTAGCGGAACCGGTCGGGACCGGGACGCGCATCGCGATGCCGTCGAGCTTGCCCTTGAGCTGCGGCAGGACCAGAGCGGTCGCCTTGGCGGCACCCGTCGTGGTCGGAATGATGTTCTCGGCCGCGGCGCGGGCGCGACGCAGGTCCGAGTGCGGGAAGTCCAGGATCCGCTGGTCATTGGTGTACGCGTGGACCGTCGTCATCAGGCCCTTGACGATGCCGAAGTTCTCGTCCAGAACCTTGGCCATCGGCGCCACACAGTTGGTGGTGCAGGAGGCGTTGGAGATGACGTGGTGGTTGGCCGCGTCGTACTTGTCCTGGTTGACGCCCATCACGATGGTGATGTCCTCGTCCTTGGCCGGAGCCGAGATGAGGACCTTCTTGGCGCCACCCGCGATGTGCTTCGCCGCGTCGGCCTTCTTGGTGAAGATGCCGGTCGACTCGATGACGATGTCGACGCCCAGCTGACCCCAGGGGATGTCGGCCGGGTTGCGCTCGGAGAGCACCTTGATGGTGTGGCCGTCGACGGTGATGGTGTCGGCGGTGTGGCTCACCTCTGCCTTGAGACGACCCAGAATGGTGTCGTACTTCAGCAGGTGGGCCGTGGTCGCAGTGTCACCCAGGTCGTTGACAGCCACGATCTCGATGTCCGCACCCTGCTCCAGCAGCGCGCGGAAGTAGTTACGACCGATGCGGCCAAAGCCGTTGATGCCTACGCGGATCGTCACGAACCGATCTCCTCGTTAGGTACGCCGGTTTTCGACGCCGGCGAGTTGTATGGGATGTCCCCGACCGCCTCCGACCCTACCTCTCCGAGGGCCCGGTAGTGACATCGAGTAGGGGCGGAACGGACGGCGAGGTCCGTACTCCCGAGTAGGAATACGGACCTCCGGTACTGGCGCAATCGCACGGGCGGGGCGTCGGCCCCACCCGTGCGACGGTTACGGAGCGTCAACGCCCCAGACTTCTCAACGCCTTTCCGATCAACTGCTTCCGTTCGACGGCACCGGCCACGTGTTCGAGGCCGAAGCCGAGCAGCACGGTGTCACGGGTCGTGATGGCGGCCTGAGAATGGAACAGCGGTCCGGAACGGGTCCAGTCGGCCGTGTTCTGCGGACTGCCGGCCGGTGCCCCGGGGGTGCTCCAGGGGCCGAGGGCGGTCTCGAAGCCCTCGGTGTCCCGGGGCGTCCCGCCGACGACGAGCTCGGTGTCGTCCACGAAGACCCCGAGGCCGCCGGAGCCCGGGTCGGTGACGTAGGAGACCGAGAGCTCGACCTGCTTGCCCGCGTACGCACCGAGGTCCACGGAGACCTGCTGCCAGCCGTTGGAGCTGCCCGTGAACCGGTTCCAGCTGCCGGTGGTCCCGGTACCGGTGCAGGCGTCTCCGCCCACGGTCAGGTAGTGGGTGAGGAAGGGGTGGAGCTGGGCGTAGTAGCCCTCCTCGCAGTCCGTGGGCAGGCCGGTGTCGGTGCCGCCGTTGGCGTCGGGCAGGGTCGTCCAGTCGTCCTGGCCCGCGGTACGGGCCTCGATGACGACATTGTCGTACCCCTCCTCGGTGTCGTAGCTGAGCTGGAACCGCAGGTCCGGGTCGTCCGCCGCGGTGGTGCCCGTCAGGTCGACGGTGCGCGAGAGCCTCTTGTAGGAGGCGTCCTGATGGGTGGCGGCGGCGAACCAGGAGCCCTCGTACGGCTCGAAGGGTGTGCGGACCCCCGGGTAGTCACCCGCCGCGGCGCTGCGGAACTGCGGGAACTCCTTCGGGTCCAGCGTGTCGGAGGTGACGGTGTACGCGCCCGCCGCCTCCAGGGCGTTGTCCGGGGCGTCGCCGAGCGTTCCCGTCGCTCCGGACAACCGTCCGGAGCCGGCGAAGGAGGGCGGGGACTTCAGTCCGACCCTGTTGTACGCACCGAGGTAGTACTGCGAGAAGTCGTCGGTGCCTCCGGCGCCGGTGACGGTCCCGCCCGCCTGCTCGCCGGCGTTGATCAGCTTGCCGCCCTCGTTGACGTAGGAGCGGACCGCCAGCATGGTCGCGGCGGCCGGGCGCGCGGCGCCGGTGTACCAGAGGACGGTGCGGAAGTGGCTGAGCACCCCGAGTGCGTGCGGGGCGCCGTCGGCTGCGACGTCCCAGACGGCCGCTCCGTGTCCGTTGGCCGCGAGCGCCCCGGTGTACGCGGCGGTGTGCCGGGCGGGGGCGCCCTCGTCGGCGATCACCAGGGTGTCGCCGCGCGGCCGGTCGGCGACGGTGTACGTGAAGGGCGTACTCGAGGTGCGCTTGCCCGCCGCCGTGCGGCCGGTGAACCACACGGTGACGGTGTCGCCCCCGTCGGCGTCCTCGACCTCGGCGCGGTACTGGTCGAAGTGGAGGTTGTCCTCACCGCCGAAGGTCTCGCCCCCCTTCCAGGCCTTCAGCCGCTCGGTGTGCGTACGGCCGCCGTCGATGCGGTAGTTGAGGCGCTTGTCGTGAACGGACTTGCGGGCGGTGACCGCCACTTCCTGGTCGCCGCCGCGGGCGTAGGAGGTGGTGAAGGCGTCAGGGGTGAAGTCGGGCGCGTCGATGCCGACCGGGGAGACCGGCCGGTCGGGGTGCGCGGCGGACTCGGCGACCGCGAGTGCGAACGGGACGTTCTTGGCGAACTCCTGCTGGATCAGCTTCTCGTCGTCCGGGAAGCGGAAGATCGAGCCGCAGTCGGCCGGTTCCCACGCGTCGTCGGGGTCGACCCGGGAGGCGCTTGCGCACGTCGACATCTCCGGCGTGAACATCATCATCCTGTTGACGTTGGCCGCGTGTCCGTCGGCCTCGCCGTTGGTGACGTACAGCTCGGAGGAGACCTGTGAGCGGTATCCCGGGATGGCGGGCTTCTCGGGCGTTCCCGCGAGTGCCTTGTAGACGATGTCGTCGGGTGTGTCCGTGGCGACCTGCCAGCCCACTCCGTACAGCAACAGCTGTGCGGCGGAGTGGTAGTTGATCCCGTACTGGAAGCCGATGCGCTTCTGGAAGGCGTCCAGCGCCCTGGTCTCCGGCTCGGAGGAGGGCGCGGTACCGCGGAAGGTCTCGTCACCCGGGTCCGGCGACGAACCCTCGTTGTCGTAGCCCCACTTGTAACGGAAGTTGCGGTTGAGGTCGACGCCGTCGCCGGGGGTGATGCTGCCGTCGCCGTTGTTGTCGCGGAGGTTCTTTCGCCAGTCCCGCTCGCCGGTGAACGTGAAGTCGTAGCCGTCGGGGTTGGCGGAGAGCACGAACCACAGTTCGGTGGTGTCGACGATCCTCGTGATCCGCGGATCCTTGCCGTACCCGTCGAGGTAGTGGTGCATCAGCCGGCGGGTCATCTCCGGCGTGATCCACTCCCGGGCGTGCTGGTTGGACATGTACAGCGTGGCGGGTTTGGAGCCGTCCTTGGCCTTCTTGGCGCCCTTGGTGAGCTTCAGAGCCAGGATGTCCTGGCCACGGACGGTCCTGCCGATGCTGACGACCTTGGTGAGGCCGGGGTTGGCCTGTGCGGTCGCGAGGATCTCCTTCTGCAGGCCGTTCTCGCCGCTGTACGGGCGGAAGACGCCCCCGCCGGCTGCTGCGACCCTCTTGGAGGCCTTGGCCGAGAGGGTGTGCTCGGTGATCTCGACGCCCTTGCCGCGCAGCTCTCCGGCCTGCCGGTCGGTGAGGTAGAGCTCGACCGTGGCCGACCCCCGGTCGGGCACCTGCTCGCTCAGCTCGTGGCTGTCCGTGCCCGCATCGGCCAGCAGCGGCAGCTGGGCCGCGGAGACCTCCGCGTGCCAGACACCCAGGCCGTCCGCGCCGCCGCCCCTCCCCTGGTCCGCCTGGGCAACGGGTACCGCCAGTCCGGCCATCAGTAATGAAGCCGCGGCGAGGATCGCTCGCGCTCTGCGTCTCATGAGCCCCCCATGCAGTTGACTGTCACTTCCGTCCGCCCGGTCGGCGGACAGAGGACAGGTTCGTGATGGTCCATGGCCATGTCAATAGGGCCTCGTTGCGGCACAAAAAGCGTGTACCGGGCATATATGCGGGCTGCCCGGAGGACCGCCCCGGCAATGCCGCCGCCGGCGCCCTCAGGAGGTGCGCCGGCGGCGGACGGTGGTGTGCGACCGCTCAGCCGACGAGACCGTCGGCCAGCTCCTCGCTGAGGGTGGATTCCGTGCCCGGGATACCGAGGTCCTGGGCCCGCTTGTCGGCCATGGCCAGCAGCCGCCGGATCCGGCCCGCGACCGCGTCCTTGGTCAGCGGCGGGTCGGCGAGGGCACCCAGCTCCTCCAGGGAGGCCTGCTTGTGCTCCATGCGCAGCCGTCCGGCCGCCGCGAGGTGCTCCGGGACCTCCTCGCCCAGGATCTCCAGCGCGCGTCCCACACGGGCGCCTGCGGCCACCGCGGCCCGGGCGGAGCGCCGGAGGTTGGCGTCGTCGAAGTTGGCGAGCCGGTTGGCGGTGGCGCGGACCTCGCGCCGCATCCGGCGCTCCTCCCAGGCCAGCACCGATTCATGGGCGCCGAGACGGGTCAGCAGCGCTCCGATGGCGTCGCCGTCCCGGACGACGACGCGGTCCACCCCGCGCACCTCGCGGGCCTTGGCCGCGATCGAGAGCCTGCGGGCGGCGCCGACCAGGGCGAGGGCGGCCTCCGGGCCGGGGCAGGTCACCTCCAGCGAGGAGGAGCGGCCGGGCTCGGTGAGCGAACCGTGGGCCAGGAAAGCCCCGCGCCAGGCGGCCTCGGCGTCGCAGGTGGCCCCCGAGACCACCTGCGGGGGCAGTCCGCGGATCGGCCGGCCGCGGCCGTCCACCAGCCCGGTCTGGCGAGCGAGCTGATCGCCGCCCGCCACCACGCGTACGACATAGCGGGAGCCGCGGCGCAGTCCGCCGGGAGCCATCACGATCAGCTCCGAGCTGTGCCCGAAGATCTCCAGGATGTCCCGCTTCAGCCGGCGCGCCGCCATCGCCGTGTCGAGTTCCGCCTCGATCACAATCCGGCCGCTCACCAGGTGCAGCCCGCCCGCAAACCGAAGAATCGCCGAGACCTCTGCTTTTCTGCAGCAGGTCCGGGTCACGGGAAGCCGAGAGATTTCGTCCTTCACCGCTGGCGTCATCGCCATGGGCCGATCCTTCCATGCATCCGAAAAATACGGTCGTACGCGGCAGCCAACAGCTCCGGATCGTGAATCGGAACACCGTCGGGCGAGGCCACCGGGGCCAGCTCGACCGCGGCTCCGAGCCGCTTGGCGGCGTCGGCGAGGGACTCACGGTCGGGCACGGCAGCCTCGTCGGCCAGCACCACGTCCAAGGCGAGTTTAGGGGCGTGTCGTCCCAAAACCTCCAAATGACGCTGCGGTGAGAAGCCTTCTGTTTCACCGGGTTGCGGCGCGAGGTTCAGCGAGAGGACCTTTCGGGCCTTCGTGGACACCAGTGCGTCGAGCAGTTCGGGCACCAGCAGGTGCGGAATGACGGAGGAGAACCAGGACCCCGGGCCGAGGACCACCCAGTCGGCGTCGAGGACGGCCGCGACCGCTTCCGGGACGGCCGGCGGGTCGGCGGGCACCACGTGCACGGACTGCACCTCACCGGGGGTGAGCGCCACGGTGGCCTGCCCCCGCACGGTCACTATGTCCTCGGGGCGCTCCGGGTCGTGACCCCGTACGAGCGCCTGGAGCTCCAGGGGTACGGCGGACATCGGCAGCACCCTGCCGTGCGCGCCCAACAGCTTGCCGACCAGGTCGAGCGCCAGCACGTGGTCGCCCAGCTGTTCCCAGAGGGCGACGATCAGCAGGTTGCCCACCGCGTGCTCGTGCAGATCACCCTTGGACTCGAAGCGGTGCTGGATGACCTGGGCCCAGGTCTGGCCCCATTCGTCGTCCCCGCACAGCGCGGCCAGCGCCTTCCGCAGGTCGCCGGGCGGCAGGACCCCCAGCTCCTCGCGGAGGCGGCCGCTGGATCCCCCGTCGTCGGCGACGGTGACGACGGCCGTCAGATCACCGGTGATCCGGCGCAGCGCCGTGAGCGACGCCGACAGGCCCATGCCGCCGCCGAGGGCGACGACCTTGGGCTGCGCGCCCCGCTTGCGGCCGGAGAGCGCGGAAGTGGCTCTGCTCAGCCTGCGCAGGCGCAGATTGCGACTGGTCACTCGCGCCCCATGTCCCGGTGTACGAGCACGGTCTCGATCCCTTCAGTGGCCAGCCGGGCGGCCAGCTTCTCCGACATCGCGACGGAACGGTGCTTGCCGCCCGTACAGCCGACCGCGATGGTCACATAGCGCTTGCCCTCGCGGCGGTAACCCGCGGCGATCAGCTGGAGCAGCTCCGTGTACTGGTTGAGGAACTCCTTGGCGCCGGGCTGGTCGAAGACGTAGTCGGACACCTCCTCGTTGAGCCCGGTGAAGGGACGCAGCTCGGGGACCCAGTGCGGGTTCGGCAGGAAGCGGCAGTCGACGACGAGGTCGGCGTCGACGGGCAGGCCGTACTTGAAGCCGAACGACATCACCGTGGCCCGCAGCTCCGGCTCCTCGTCGCCGGCGAACTGGGCGTCCATCTTGGCCCGCAGCTCGTGCACGTTGAGGCTGGAGGTGTCGATCACCAGGTCGGCGTCGCCCCGCAGCTCGCGCAGCAGATCGCGCTCGGCCGCGATGCCGTCGACGATCCGGCCGTCGCCCTGGAGCGGGTGCGGACGGCGGACCGACTCGAACCGGCGGACGAGCGCGTCGTCGGAGGACTCGAGGAAGACGATGCGCCGGGTGACGTGCTTGGCCTCCAGGTCCGCGAGGGACTGCCGGAGGTTGTCGAAGAAGCGGCGGCCCCGTACGTCGACGACGACGGCGATGCGGGCGACGTTGCCCTGGGACCGGGCGCCGAGCTCCACCATCGTAGGGATCAGCTCGGGCGGGAGGTTGTCGACGACGAACCAGCCGAGGTCCTCCAGACACTTGGCGGCGGTGCTGCGCCCGGCGCCCGACATACCCGAGATGATCACCAGCTCGGGGATGGCCGGCACGGCGGCCTCGGCCTTCTCCTGGGTGCTTCCCGTACTCACGTCTGCTGCTCCGTCTGCTCGGTCGTCCTGGCGTTCATGCGCGTGCTCGGTCATGACGTGCTGCCCCCGTCGTCCTCTTCAATGATCTCTCCTGTGGCCGTGTTCACGGCGGGCGCGGCCGGGGCGGCCGTGGCGAGGGCCGCGGCCACCGATTCCGCCGTCCTGCGGCCTATCCCCGGAACCTCGCAGATCTCGTCGATTGTCGCCTGCCGCAGCTTCTTCACGGAGCCGAAATGCTTGATCAGCGCCTGCTTGCGGG
Organism: Streptomyces sp. NPDC005566; assembly: GCF_040605575.1. NCBI lineage: Bacteria > Bacillati > Actinomycetota > Actinomycetes > Kitasatosporales > Streptomycetaceae > Streptomyces > Streptomyces sp. NPDC005566. The sequence goes on from NZ_JBEXDB010000008.1 coordinate 176,594, forward strand.
TCTCTCCGAGACCGGCGACATCGTCCAGCGGGCTGCTGCGGATGCGCTTGGCCCGCTTGGCCCGCTGATAGGTGATCGCGAAGCGGTGGGCCTCGTCGCGGATGCGCTGGAGGAGGTAGAGGCCTTCGCTGGACCGCGGCAGGACCACCGGGTCGTCGTCGTCGGGCAGCCAGACCTCTTCGAGGCGCTTGGCGAGGCCGCAGACGGCGATGTCGTCGATTCCCAGCTCGTCCAGGGCGCGCTTGGCCGCGGCGACCTGCGGCTGCCCGCCGTCTACGACGACGAGCTGCGGCGGGTAGGCGAACCGCTTGGGCCGGCCGTCGTCCTCACGGGGCTCCTCGCGAGGCCCTTCGCTGGGCTCCTCACGGGGTCCTTCGCTGGGCTCTTCACCGGGCCCGGCGGGGGCGTCGGCCGGGGCGGTGGGTGCCGCCCCGCTGACGCCTGCGGGTGCGGGCTCCGCGGGTGCGGGCTCCGCGGACTGTGCGGGCTCCGCGGGCGCGGGTGACCCGGGCGCGGGCTCCGCGGGCGCGGCGGACGCGGGCGCCGGTACGGGGCCGGTGGCGGCCGGAGTCTCCTCCCACTCCCCCGTCCGCTCCTTCTCCTGGAGGTAGCGCTTGAAGCGGCGGCCGATGACCTCGTGCATCGACCGGACGTCGTCCTGCCCCTCGAAGCCCTTGATCTGGAAGCGGCGGTACTCGCTCTTGCGCGCGAGTCCGTCCTCGAAGACCACCATGGAGGCGACCACGTCGTCACCCTGCAGATGGGAGATGTCGAAGCACTCGACCCGCAGCGGTGCCGTGTCCAGGCCGAGCGCCTCGGCGATCTCCTCCAGGGCCCGGGAGCGGGTCGTGAGGTCGGAGGCGCGTTTGGTCTTGTGCAGCCCCAGGGCCTGCTGGGCGTTGCGCTGGACCGTGACCATCAGGTCCTTCTTGTCGCCCCGCTGCGGGATGCGCAGGCTGACCTGGGAGCCGCGGCGGTCCGCGAGCCACTGGGAGACGGCTTCCGGGTCCTCGGGGAGCGCCGGGACGAGGACCTCCTTGGGGACGGAGTCGCCCGTCTCCTCCCCGTACAGCTGCTGGAGCGCGTGCTCGACCAGGCCCGCCGTGTCGACGGCCTCGACCTTGTCGGTGACCCAGCCGCGCTGGCCGCGCACCCTTCCGCCGCGGACGTGGAAGATCTGGACGGCGGCCTCGAGCTCGTCCTCGGCCACCGCGATCAGGTCGGCGTCGGTGGCGTCGGCGAGGACGACGGCGCTCTTCTCCATGGCCCGCTTGAGCGCCCCGGCGTCGTCGCGCAGCCGGGCCGCCCTCTCGTACTCCATCTCCTCGGCCGCCTGCATCATGTCCTTCTCCAAGCGGCGGATGTACGTACCTGTCCGTCCCGCCATGAAGTCGCAGAAGTCCTCGGCCAGTTCGCGGTGTTCGTCGGGGGTGACCCTGCCGACGCACGGTGCCGAGCACTTGCCGATGTAGCCGAGGAGGCAGGGGCGGCCGGTCCTGGCAGCGTTCTTGAACACCCCCGCGGAGCAGGTGCGCACGGGGAAGACCCGGAGCATGAGGTCGACCGTCTCGCGGATCGCCCAGGCGTGCCCGTACGGACCGAAGTAGCGCACGCCCTTCTTCTTGGCTCCGCGCATGACCTGGACGCGCGGGAACTCCTCGTTGAACGTGACCGCGAGGTAGGGATAGCTCTTGTCGTCGCGGTACTTGACGTTGAACCGGGGGTCGAACTCCTTGATCCAGGAGTACTCCAGCTGGAGCGCCTCGACCTCGGTGGAGACGACGGTCCATTCGACGGAGGCGGCAGTCGTGACCATCGTGCGCGTGCGGGGGTGGAGGCCGGCCAGGTCCTGGAAGTAGTTCGCCAGGCGCTGGCGCAGGTTCTTGGCCTTCCCGACGTAGATCACCCGGCGGTGCTCGTCGCGGAATTTGTAGACCCCCGGGGAGTCGGGGATCTGTCCCGGCTTGGGGCGGTAGCTGGAGGGGTCTGCCATGTCTCACACCCTACTTGCGGGCGGTGACAGCGCGGCATTCTCGCAGGGGATCCACCCTCCCGCGAGCGCGGGGAGGGGGCGGCCCGGGGTGCGCCCGGCGGTGGTCCGGGAGCGGTCCGCCACTTGCGGTCAGGCCTCGGGGCCCGCGACCAGCTTTCCGCCCTCGACCTTCACCGGGACGGCGGGCAGCGGCACGGTGGCCGGGCCCTGGAGTGCCTTGCCGGTCGTCATGTCGAACCGGCTGCCGTGGCACGGGCAGTTGCCCTCGTTGCCCTCGACCTTGTCCAGGAGACAGCCCGCGTGGGTGCACTGTGCGCTGAACGCCTTGTACTGGCCCTTCGCCGGGCAGCTCACGACGAGCCGCTGCTCCCGGTAGAGCTTCGCCCCGCCGACCGGGACCTCGTCGGCGGCACCGAGCTCGACGGGCGCGGTGGGCGTCGGTGTCTGGGCGTGGCCGAGCTTCGAGTCGGTCGAGCAGGCGGCCACTCCCAGCCCGGCGGCACCGGCGAGAGCGGCGCCCTTCAGAACGGTACGGCGGGCGGCGGGCAGGCCGGACATGCGGTCTCCACTGGTCGGGGGGACAGAGAGCCGCCGTTCCCGCCCCGGGGCACCGGGTGCCCACGGACGTCGGGCACAGGCCGCCCGAAGGCATCGGCGACAGACCCGACGATACCGGCGGAGAACGGCGCCCCTTCGACCGGCCCCGCCCGGACGCCGAGCGGCCGCCGAGCGGACGCCGACCGGCGAAGGCCGGGGGCCTGGGGCCGGGTTTGGTCGAAGCCGGCCCGATGGCCGGGAACAGCACCGAGGCGGCCCCCGGGGTGCCGGGGGCCGCCTCGTCCGGGCGGTGTCAGGCCTTCCGCGTGCGGGTGGCCTTCTTCTTCGGTGCGGGCTCCTCGGCCGCGGCCTTCTTGGCCGTCCTGGCCGTGGCCGTCCTGCGGGCCGGGGCCGCCTTCGCGGCGACCGCCTTCTTGGCGGCCGTCCTGCGGACCGGCTTGCGGGCGGCAGGCACTGTGGCCTCACTGATCCGGTCCGCGCCCAGGACGGTCTGGAGGAACTTGCCGGTGTGGCTGGCCGGCACGGAGGCGACATGCTCCGGGGAGCCTTCGGCGATGACCAGGCCGCCGCCCTTGCCACCCTCGGGGCCCATGTCGATGACCCAGTCGGCGGTCTTGATGACATCGAGGTTGTGCTCGATGACGACCACCGTGTTGCCCTTGTCGACCAGCCCGGAGAGCACCGCGATGAGCTTGCTGATGTCCTCGAAGTGCAGACCGGTCGTCGGCTCGTCCAGGACGTAGACCGTGCGGCCGGTGGAGCGCTTCTGCAACTCGCTCGCCAGCTTCACGCGCTGCGCCTCACCGCCGGAGAGCGTCGGCGCGGACTGGCCGAGCCTGACGTATCCGAGGCCGACCTCGTTGAGCGTGCGGAGGTGGCGGGCGATCGTCGGGACGGCCTCGAAGAACTCCAGGCCCTCCTCGATCGGCATGTCCAGCACCTCGGCGATGGACTTGCCCTTGTAGTGGACCTCCAGCGTCTCCCGGTTGTACCGCGCTCCGTGGCAGACCTCGCACGGGACGTACACGTCGGGCAGGAAGTTCATCTCGATCTTGATCGTGCCGTCGCCGGAGCAGTTCTCGCAGCGGCCGCCCTTGACGTTGAAGGAGAAGCGGCCCGGCAGATAGCCGCGCACCTTCGCCTCCATCGTCTCGGCGAACAGCCTGCGGACGTGGTCGAAGACTCCGGTGTACGTGGCCGGGTTGGACCGGGGCGTCCGGCCGATCGGCGACTGGTCGACGTGCACCACCTTGTCGACGAGGTCGTCGCCCTCGACGCGGGTGTGCCGCCCGGGGACCGACTTGGCCCCGTTGAGCTCGCGGGCCAGGTGGGTGTAGAGGATGTCGTTGACCAGGGTCGACTTCCCGGAACCGGAGACGCCGGTGACCGCGGTGAGGACACCCAGCGGGAAGGACACGTCGATGTCCTGGAGGTTGTTCTCCCGGGCGCCGTGCACCGTGAGCAGGCGCGTCGGGTCGACGGGGCGCCGGATGTCGGGCATCGCGATGGACTTCTTGCCGGACAGGTACTGCCCGGTGACCGAGGCCTTGTTGGCCAGCAGGTCCTTGAGCGAGCCGGAGTGGACGACCTTGCCGCCGTGCTCACCGGCTCCGGGGCCGATGTCGACGACCCAGTCGGCCACCTTGATGGTGTCCTCGTCGTGCTCGACGACGATGAGCGTGTTGCCCATGTCGCGCAGCCGGACCAGGGTCTCGATCAGCCGGTGGTTGTCGCGCTGGTGCAGGCCGATGGACGGCTCGTCCAGCACGTACAGCACGCCGACGAGTCCGGAGCCGATCTGGGTGGCGAGCCGGATGCGCTGGGCCTCGCCACCGGACAGCGTGCCCGCGGCACGGTTCAGCGAGAGGTAGTCGAGGCCGACGTCGACGAGGAACTTCAGCCGCTCGTTGACCTCCTTGAGCACCCGCTCGGCGATCTTCTTGTCGCGGGCGTTCAGCTTGAGGCGGCCGAGGAACTCGGCGCACTCGCTGATCGACATGGCGGCGACCTGGGCGATGGACCTGTCCATCACCGTCACCGCGAGCACGATCGGCTTGAGCCGGGTGCCCTCACAGGTCGGGCAGGGCACCTCACGCATGTAGCCCTCGAAGCGCTCCCGGCTGGAGTCGCTCTCGGCCTCGGAGTGCCGCCGCTTGACGAACTGCACCGCACCCTCGAAGGCGGGGGTGGTGTAGGCGCGCTCACGCCCGTAGCGGTTGCGGTAGCGCACCTCGGTCTGGATCTTGTGGCCGTGCAGCAGGGCCTTCTTGGCGCGCTGCGGCAGCCCTGCCCAGGGGATGTCCGTACGGAATCCGAGCGCTTCGGCGAGTGCGTTGATCTGGCGCCCGAAGTACTCCTTGGTGTGGCCGTGCGACCAGGGGTGGATCGCGCCCTCGTCGAGCGACTTGTCCTCGTCCGGGACGATCAGCTCCGGGTCGACCTCCATGCGCGTACCGATGCCCGTGCAGTCCGGGCAGGCGCCGAAGGGGGAGTTGAAGGAGAAGGAGCGGGGCTCGAGCTCTTCGAAGGACAGGTCGTCGTACGGGCAGTAGAGGTGCTCGGAGAACATCCGCTCGCGCTCGGGGTCGTCCTCCGGGAGGTCGACGAAGTCGAGTACGACCATGCCTCCGGAGAGGCCGAGCGCGGTCTCGACCGAGTCGGTCAGCCGGCGCTTCGCGCTGTCCTTCACCGTGAGGCGGTCGATGACCACCTCGATGGTGTGCTTCTCCTGCTTCTTCAGCGTGGGCGGCTCGGAGAGCTGGATCGTCGCGCCGTCGACCCGCGCCCTGCTGTAGCCCTTGGTCTGCAGATCGGCGAAGAGGTCGACGAACTCGCCCTTGCGCTCGCGCACCAGTGGCGAGAGCACCTGGAAGCGGCTGCCCTCGGGCAGGCCGAGGACCTTGTCGACGATGGCCTGGGGCGACTGGCGGGAGATGGGCCTGGCGCACTCGGGGCAGTGCGGCTTGCCGATCCTGGCGAAGAGCAGCCGGAGGTAGTCGTAGACCTCGGTGATGGTGCCGACCGTCGAGCGCGGGTTGCGCGAGGTCGACTTCTGGTCGATGGAGACGGCGGGCGACAGACCTTCGATGAAGTCGACGTCCGGCTTGTCCATCTGGCCCAGGAACTGCCGGGCGTACGAGGAGAGCGACTCCACGTAGCGCCGCTGCCCCTCGGCGAAGATCGTGTCGAACGCGAGCGAGGACTTGCCCGACCCGGAGAGCCCGGTGAAGACGATGAGGGAGTCACGGGGGAGGTCGAGCGAGACGTTCTTCAGGTTGTGCTCGCGCGCGCCACGGACGATGAGACGGTCGGCCACGCCGGTCCGCACCTTTCTGGAGAGAAGTGGGGGAACTGAGCCCCTGACCCAGGGTATGGGGGGCGCCACAGCGATGTAGGAAGTTTCGACTCCGAGCGTATAGCACGCGCATTCGATTTACGGACGGCTGATGACTCCTTCACCCGAATGAGTGGCGAGGCTAGGCTCGGCCTCATGATTGATCATGTGCACGACCTGGACGCCGTACGTGAAGCGACCGAACGGCTCCTGAGCGCGACGGGCAAACTGGACAACGCCGCAGTCGCCGAGCCGTCACGGCTGCCGGGCTGGAGCAGAGGACATGTCCTCGCCCACCTGTCACGTAACGCCGAGGCCCTCGTAAATGTTCTCCAGGGCCGCCCCATGTACGCGAGCAGCGAAACCCGGGACGCCGACATCGACCGCGATGCGCCCCGCTCCCTCTCCGAGCAGCTCGCCGACCTGCGCGGCAGCGGGGACGCCTTCCTGTCCGCGGCCGAGGCGCCCGCCGACTGGTCCCGCACGATCACGATGCGCAACGGCGTGACGGATTCCGCCTCCCGGCTCCCCTTCCGCCGCTGGGTCGAGGTCGAGCTGCACCATGTCGACCTGGATATCGGCTACGAGCTGGAGGACCTTCCGGAGGAGTTCGTGATCCGGGAGAACGACTTCCTGGCGGAGCGGTTCGCCGGGCATCCTGATGTGCCTCCCACGACGGCGGTGACCGCGGACGGCAACCTCTGGACCACCGGCGGCGGCGCGGACGCCGGACCGGTCGTGGTCCGGGGCAGCGCGGCCGACATCCTCGGCTGGCTCTGCGGGCGCCGCGACGGCTCCGGGCTCACCGCGGAAGGCGGACCTCTTCCCGTACTGCCCCCGCTATAGGCTGAGACGTATGACGTACAGCGGAGCGGTCAAGGTCGGCGGACCTGCGAATGTGCACGAGCTGACGGACCTGATGATCTCCAAGGTCGCTGTCGGCCCGATGAACAACAACGCCTATCTGCTGCGCTGCCGGGCCACCGGCGAGCAGCTCCTGATCGACGCGGCGAACGAGGCCGGGACCCTGCTGCAGCTGATCGGTGACGACTCGATCACCTCGGTCGTCACCACCCATCAGCACGGTGACCACTGGCAGGCCCTGGGCGAGGTCGTGGCGGCCACCGGGGCGCGCACGTACGCGGGACGGTACGACGCCGAGGGCATTCCGGTGCCCACCGATGTGCTCGTCGAGGACGGGGACACGATCCGGGTGGGCCGGGTCGCGCTGACCGCCCGCCACCTGGTCGGCCACACCCCGGGCTCCATCGCGCTGGTCTACGACGACCCGCACGGGGCGCCCCACCTGTTCACGGGGGACTGCCTCTTCCCCGGCGGGGTCGGCAATACGCGCAAGGACCCGGAGGCGTTCGCGCGCCTGCTCCACGATGTGGAGACCAAGCTCTTCGACCCGCTGCCGGACGAGACCTGGGTCTATCCGGGGCACGGACACGACACCACGCTCGGCGCCGAACGGCCCCGGCTGCCGGAGTGGCGCGAGCGCGGCTGGTGACACCGGCGGCCGGGTGCCCGTAGGCCCCGGCCGCCGATTCGTCCGCTGGTCTTGCTTCTACCGGCTCCGCTTCCGCCGGTCCTGCTTACGGACTACTTCTGGGCGCCGATGCTCTTGCTCTCCTCGTCGGACGCCTTCGCCTTCTCGGCCTCCGCCGCCGCCGTCTTCTTGTTGGCGATCAGGCTGGTGATCGTGGTGACCACCAGGACGCCGCAGATGAAGGTGAGGGAGAACGGGATGGAGATCTCGGGGACGTGCACCCCGGACTCGTGGAGTGCGTGCAGCACCAGCTTGACGCCGATGAAGCCGAGGATCACCGAGAGCCCGTAGCTGAGGTGGACCAGCTTCTTCAGCAGACCGCCGATGAGGAAGTACAGCTGACGCAGGCCCATCAGAGCGAACGCGTTGGCGGTGAAGACGATGTACGGGTCCTGGGTCAGGCCGAAGATCGCCGGGATGGAGTCCAGCGCGAACAGCACATCGGTGGTGCCGATGGCGAGCATGACCACCATGAGCGGGGTCATGATGCGCTTGCCGTTGTTGCGGATGAAGAGCTTCGTCCCGTGGTACCTGTCGGCGACACCGAAGCGGTGCTCGATCGACTTCAGGAGACGGTTCTCCTCGAACTCGTCCTCCTCCTCACCGGCCCGCGCCTCCTGGATGAGCTTCCAGGCGGTGTAGATCAGGAACGCGCCGAAGATGTAGAAGATCCACGAGAAGTTGGCGATGACCGCGGCGCCGGCGGCGATGAAGATCGCTCGGAGCACCAGGGCGATCAGCACACCGACGAGCAGCACCCGCTGCTGGAGGTGTGAGGGCACCGAGAACTTCGCCATGATCAGGACGAAGACGAAGAGATTGTCCACGCTGAGCGACTTCTCGGTGATGTAACCGGCGAAGAATTCGCCCGAAGCCTGGGTCTCGCCGAAGAGCAGCAGGCCGAGCCCGAAGAGCGCGGCCAGCACGATCCAGACGATGGTCCAGATTCCGGCTTCCTTGGTCGACACGTCATGAGGCTTGCGCCCGATGAAGAAGTCGACGGCGATGAGGGCGACGAGACCGAGAATGGTCAGCGTCCAAAGGGTCCATGAAACGTCCACTGCGCCTCCGGCAGTTCGCTACGGCTATAGATCAGCGTCGTCGCTGCCGGAGGTCTCTTCCACCCAGGGTGCGCGGGATGCGCACAGGGCCGACGCCCCGGGACCGGTCACAGTCCGTACTGACGGGAACGTCGCGATCGGGAGTACTCCCCTCCGCCCAAAGAACAGTACAGGAACTCCCAAGAAAAGGTAAAGTCCCAGGCAAGGGGGTGCCAAAATGGCTGGTCAGGCCGGTTTCGAGTCCTGCGGCACCCTGGCTCAGCGATAGCCGTTACGCCGAGCGGCGGCCACCAGCGCGAGGACCTGCTCCAGCACGCGGCTGCCCTCCGGCGGCCTCAGCGGCTCGTACGTCCAGGCGTGGCCCACCCACGGGTCGGCCAGGTGGTCGTCGGCGACCGGGGTGATCCGCAGCAGCGACCGCCACAGCGGATCGAGCACGGGACCGTAAGCACGCGCGTCCTCACGGTCGGCCACCATCAGCAGGTGCACGCCCACGGCGGGCCCCTCGTCGGCCAGATAGCGCAACTGTGTGACCGCCCGGTCGTCGAAACCGTGCGGGAAGTCGTTGACGATCAGCAACTGCTCGCCCGTGTCCAGGTCCGGCGGGAGCGAGTCGGCGGCACCGGCCCTGATGGCCATCTGCACCAGGTCGACGCGTCGCGTCAGCCGGGCGAGCACCGAGGCCACTCCCCCGGGACCGGCGGCCGGCGGCTCCGCGAGAGCCCCGGAACCGGTCAGGGGCGCCAGCGCACCGGCCGCGGAGCCTGCGGGGTCGATGACATGCACCGAGAACTCGTCCGCGGGGTAGACGGCGAGCATCCGGGCAGCCAGGGCGACCGCGGTTTCCATGCCCAGCCGGCGCAACTGGTCGCTGTCCGTCAGAGCGGAGGCCTCGGACGCGGTACGGCCGCTGTCGACCCAGATCCCGCGTTCCAGCGGCAGCCGCACCAGCAGCGGGATGTGCAGGTCGGTGCGCTCGGGCAGATGGAGGTCACCGATGCGCAGCGCCATCGGGATCTCCATCGGCACCCGGTACGCGTGCCAGACGGGGTTGCCCCAGCCCGCGTACGCGGCGGGGAGCGCGGGCTCCACCACGGCGGACTCGGCGGCCAGCTGGGCGAGGTCGCGGTCCAGCGCCTCACGCGCCCGCGCGGTCAGCTCGTCGCGCTTGGCCCGGGCTTCCTCACGGGCCCGGTCACCGGTGCCGCCGATGCGGCTGCGCGGGTCGGACAGGGCCCTGTCGAGCTCCTGGTCCATCCGGGACTCGGCGAAGTCGACCGCGCTGCGATAGGCGGCGGTGGCCCGGGCCAGGTCCTCGAACATGCCCCAGATCTGGTTGTAGAGGCGCTCGTCCATGGACCAGCCGGTGGCGTCACCTGCGACGGGCTGGGCGGGCTGTCCCGGTGCGGCGGGCGGGGCGACCGGAGGCGGCGGGGGCGGGGCGGTGGTCTGGCGGCGCGGATGCGCGTAGTCGATCGGGCCGCCCGCCGTGGGGTCGGCCACCGGCGAGGACGGTTCACCGACGGGCTCGGAACCCCGGGTGTGGGGCCGGCCCGGGCCGGCGGCCGGGGCCGGTCCGGCCGGGTGACGTACGCGCCCGCCGTCCGCGGTGCGGGGCGGCGGGGGTGTCACGGAGCGGGCCAGGCCGGAGGCGACCGCCTCCTGTATCGAGCGTGCCAGCTCCGCGGCCTGGACCACGCCCTGGTCGGCGAGCATCTCGGCGAGCCCGGCGGCGTATCCCTGGCCGACAGCACGGACCTTCCAGACCCCCTGCCGACGGTAGAGCTCCAGCGCCGCCACGGCGGACTCGGCGTCCAGGCCCGTGAGGGTGAAGGTGGCGATCTCGGTGCCGTCGAGCCCGGTGACGGCGACGAACGGCGCGGCGACCGCGCCGAACCGGACGGGCCTGCCTGCGCCCAGGGGCAGGGCCAGGAGCACGGTGACGCGGTGCACCGCGTCGGGAAGCGCCTCCAGGTCGACTGCGAGCCGGTGGTCGGCCGCGGCCTGCCTGGACACCTCGAGTCCGGGCAGCTGGGGGGATCCGGGGTGGGCGATCCACTCGACGCCATGGACCGTGCCCTGCTCGTCCCCGAGCGTGGCACCGGCCACGACGGGCGAGCCCGCCGACACCCTGATCTCCAGACGGGTGTGAGGCAACGTGTGATTCTGCCCCCGGACCAGCTCGGCCGTCATTGCCCTGTCCCCTCGACGTTCGGTGTGGTGCCCTGCCATGGGCGCAGCTCCCGGCGGCGGAAGCCTCCGGGAGCTGCTCGTACTGACGTCGGACCGCGGTCCGGTCCTGCTACAGGTGCGGCAGGATGGACGGCATCAGGTCCTGGAAGGTCCGGCCGTTGGCCGGGTTCCCGAGGGCGGTCATCTGCCATCCGTTGCCCGCACGGTGCACCTTGGCCATGATCTGGGCCGTGTACTGGCCGCCGCCGTCGAGCGTGTAGCGGGCGAGCTCCTGGCCGTTCGTCTCGTCGACGATGCGGCAGAAGGCGTTCTGCACTTCCTGGAACGTCTGACCGGTGAAGGAGTTCACCGTGAAGACGATCTGGTCGATGTGGACCGGGATCCGCTGCAGGTCGACGAGGATCGCCTCGTCGTCGCCGCCGGAGCCTGCGCCGCCGACCAGGTTGTCGCCGGTGTGCTTGACCGAGCCGTCGTCGCTGACGAGGTGACGGAAGAACACGACGTCCACAGGCTGCTTGTCGGCGAAGAGCACCGCCGAGGCGTCCAGGTCGATCTCCCGGGTGCGCGAGCCGAACAGACCGCGGCGCGGAGCCGCCTGCCAGCCGAGCCCCATCCGTACCGCGGTCAGGGTCCCCCCGTCGCTCTTCTGCAGGCTGATGGCCTGACCCTTGGTCATATTGACCGTCACGCGCTGTCCCCTCTCCGCTTGCCCCGCAACCGTCCGTGTGCGGTTTCCCCGCACCCTACGCAGTCCACTCGGGGCGGAAGCAGGTAAGGGGCGTTTTTGTGTCGTTCTTGCAACACACCTGGTGCACGCCGGTCAGGCCAGTCCCGCCTCCCTCATCTGGCGCAGCTCCTTCTTCAACTCGCCCACCTCGTCGCGCAGTCGGGCGGCCACTTCGAACTGCAGGTCTGCGGCGGCCGCCCGCATCCGGTCCGTCATCTCCTCGATGATCCCGGCGAGCTCCGTGGCGGGCCGGTCGGTGACCGCCGCGCCACCCCCCTTCGCCTTGCCGGCCGAGGCCTTGCCGCCGAGCGCGGGCACGGGGGCCTTGGCTCCCTTGCCCTGCCGGTAGCCGGAGCCGAGGAGCTGCTCGGTGTCGACCTCCTCGCGGGCGATGGTCGCGACGATGTCGTTGATCTTCTTGCGGAGCGGCTGCGGGTCGAGCCCGCGCTCGGTGTTGTACGCGATCTGCTTCTCACGGCGGCGGTTGGTCTCGTCGATGGCCTGGGCCATCGCCGGAGTGATCTTGTCCGCGTACATGTGGACCTGTCCGGACACGTTTCGGGCGGCACGGCCGATGGTCTGGATCAGGGAGGTGCCGGACCGCAGGAAGCCCTGCTTGTCCGCGTCGAGGATGGCCACGAGGGACACCTCGGGAAGGTCGAGGCCCTCACGCAGCAGGTTGATCCCGACCAGGACGTCGTACTCGCCAGAGCGCAGTTCGCGCAGCAGCTCGATGCGGCGCAGGGTGTCGACGTCGCTGTGGAGGTAGCGGACCTGGATGCCGAGCTCGAGGAAGTAGTCGGTGAGGTCCTCGGACATCTTCTTGGTGAGGGTGGTGACCAGGACCCGCTCGTCCTTCTCGGTCCGCTTGCGGATCTCGTGCACCAGGTCGTCGATCTGGCCCTCGGTCGGCTTGACGACGACCTCGGGGTCGACGAGCCCGGTGGGCCGGATGATCTGCTCCACGAACCCGTCGCCCCGGGAGAGCTCGTACTTCCCCGGGGTGGCGGACAGATAGACGGTCTGGTTGATCCGGCCCAGGAACTCCTCCCATTTCAGCGGGCGGTTGTCCAGGGCGGAGGGCAGCCGGAAGCCGTGGTCGACGAGAGTCCGCTTACGGGAGGCGTCGCCCTCGTACATCGCGCCGATCTGCGGCACGGTGACGTGCGACTCGTCCAGGACGAGGAGGAAGTCCTCGGGGAAGTAGTCGAGAAGGGTGTTGGGCGCAGTGCCCGGATCACGGCCGTCGAAGTGCATCGAGTAGTTCTCCACGCCGGAGCAGGTGCCGATCTGGCGGAGCATCTCGATGTCGTACGTCGTGCGCATGCGCAGCCGCTGGGCCTCAAGCATCTTGCCCTGCTTCTCCAGCTCCGCGAGGCGCAGCTGGAGCTCGGCCTCGATGCCGCCGACCGCCTTCTCCATGCGCTCGGGGCCCGCCACGTAGTGGCTGGCGGGAAAGACGTGGAGCGACCGGTCCTCGCTGATGACCTCGCCCGTGAGCGGGTGGAGGGTGGAGAGCGCCTCGATCTCGTCGCCGAACATCTCGATCCGGACGGCGAGCTCCTCGTACACCGGGAAGATCTCGATGGTGTCGCCGCGCACCCGGAAGGTGCCGCGGGCGAACGCCAGGTCGTTGCGGGTGTACTGGATCTCGACGAAGCGGCGCAGCAGCTGGTCGCGGTCGATCTCGTCGCCGACCTTGAGCTGGACCATCCGGTCCACGTACTCCTGGGGTGTGCCGAGGCCGTAGATGCAGGAGACGGAGGCGACCACGACGACGTCGCGCCGGGTCAGCAGTGAGTTCGTGGCGGAGTGGCGCAGCCGCTCGACCTCCTCGTTGATCGAGGAGTCCTTCTCGATGTAGGTGTCCGACTGCGGGACGTACGCCTCGGGCTGGTAGTAGTCGTAGTACGAGACGAAGTACTCGACGGCGTTGTTCGGGAGGAGCTCGCGGAACTCGTTGGCCAGCTGGGCGGCGAGCGTCTTGTTGGGCGCCATCACCAGCGTCGGGCGCTGCAGCTTCTCGATCATCCACGCGGTCGTCGCCGACTTGCCGGTGCCGGTCGCGCCGAGCAGGACGACGTCCTTCTCGGCGGCGCGGACACGCCGCTCCAGCTCGGCGATGGCCGCGGGCTGGTCACCGCTGGGCTGGTAGGGACTGATGACCTCGAAAGGCGCCATCGAACGTTCGATCTTCGAAACGGGCCGCATGCAACCACCGTACGACCCGCCACTGACAACGGCGCCGGATCAGCGATTCCGCGGCGGGCGGTACTCCCCGCGGGCCCCGGTCCCGTACGAGGCGTGGTGCCGCTGGACCGGGATGCCGGGTACCGGCCCGCTGCTGCGCGGGCGGTCACCGGGCCGGCGGTCAGGCCCGTCGGGGGCGCCCATCACCACCAGCGGATCGAACAGCACGACCACCCCGGCGAGGAGCAGGAAGCAGCCCGGCCCGATCAGCATCGGCATGAGCAGCGAGGCAGGCGTGTCGCCGGCCCCCGTCCCCTGGGCCACGGCCGGGTGCAGGTGCACGCTGAGCGCGGCCATTCCCGTGTAGTGCATTCCGCTCACGGCGACGCCCATGACCAGGCTCGCGCCGAGGCTGGGCAGGAAACCGTGGATGGAGACGGCGGCCCACAACGAGGCGGTCGAGGCCACCACGGCGATGACGACGGAGAGCGAGACGGTGACCGTGTCGTACGCGAACTGTCCCCCGAACTGCATTCCGGCCATACCCAGGTAGTGCATCGAGGCCACGCCGAGGCCCGTGATCGTGCCGCCGGTGACCAGTGCCATGCGCGTGGCGCCCCGGTAGCCGACGATGAAGATGCCGATTCCGACCATCACGATCGCCACGGCGAGGCTGGCGAACGTGAGCGGCCTGTCGTAGCTGACCGGCGTCTCCTCGACGGAGAAGCCCAGCATCGCGACGAAGTGCATCGTCCAGATGCCTGAGCCTATGGAGGTCGCACCCAGGGCCAACCAGCCTGCTTTGAAGGAACGTTCGGTGCGCAGCGACCGCGTGGTGCAGCGCAGCCCGAGAGCCGCGCCGAGGCATGCCATGAGGAATGCCGCGACCGGGGTCACGAGGCCGTAACTGAAACCGTCAACTGTGCCCTGCATGCTGGTATGCCCTTCGCGGAAGCCCGGGTTCGGGGGTGACCCTAAGGGGCGAGGCCCGACAGGCAAACATAAGAGGGGCATTTTATCCGCCTCCGAGCCGGTCCACGATTCGGTACCGAACAAACCGTTCACATTGTCGTCACCGCCTTCCTGCCATCCGTTGGACATCGGCTGGGAGTCTCGGCATGTCCACATCCCGACGCGAGGAGTACACGTGTCCGCACGCACCGCAACCGCCTCCGCCGCCGTCGCCGCTCTGCTCGGCGGCTGTGTCCTGCTGCCCGCCACCCAGGCACAGGCGGCGGGCCCGAAGGACGGCCCGGTCGTCTTCGCCCACCGCGGGGCTTCCGCCTACGCCCCGGAGAACACCCTGGCGGCCGTGGACGCGGCCGACCGTCTGGGCATCGACTGGGTGGAGAACGATGTGCAGCTCACCAAGGACGGTGTGCTGGTCGTCGTGCACGACACCACCCTCGGGCGGACCACCGACGCCGAGCAGGTCTTCCCCGGCCGCGCCCCTTGGGCGGTCAAGGACCTCACCGCCGCCGAGATCGCGCGGCTGGACGCGGGCAGCTGGTTCGGCGCCGCGTACGCGGGGGCGCGGGTGCCGACGCTCACGCAGTACCTGCACCGGGTCGAGCGCAACCGCCAGAAGCTCCTCCTGGAGATCAAGAGCCCGGAGACCTACCCGGGAATCGAGAGGGAGACCCTGCGGATCCTGCGCGAGGAGGGGTGGCTGGACCGCGGTCACGTCAAGCACCGGCTGATCGTCCAGAGCTTCGGTGCAGAGAGTGTGAAAACTGTCCACGCTCAGCGTCCCGACGTCGTCACCGGCTTCCTCGGCACCCCCGCGGTGGCCGACCTGCCGTCGTACGCGGCGTTCACCGACCAGATCAATCCCTCGCACTCCACGATCGGCGCCGACTACGTCGCCGCGGTCCAGAAGCTGAAGGGCGCCCACGGCAAGCCGCTCCAGGTGAACACCTGGACCGTCAACGACGCGGTGAACGCGGCGAAGGTGGCCGGCTTCGGTGTCGACGGCATCATCACCAACAACCCCGACGTCGTGCGGGACGCCACCCGCTGAGACATCCGGAGGGGCCGTGGCCGGGCGTTGTCGGTGGCCGGCCGTACGGTGGGCGCATGGACAGCAACGAGCAGGGCGTGGAGTGGTCCGTCGTGCAGAGCGACATCGGGCCGCTCCTGCTCGCCGCGACCGGCACGGGCCTGGTGAACGTGGTCTTCCACGCGCGCCCCGACGTCCGGGACAAGGCACTCGGGCACATACGGACGCGGCTGGGCGCGGAAACCGTGCAGGCACCCGGCTCCTCGCGGCTCGCCGAGCCCGAGCGCCAGCTCGCGGCGTATTTCGCGGGCGGGCTGCGCGCGTTCTCGCTGGACCTGGACTGGTCGCTGACCTCCGGTTTCAACCGCGAGGTGCTCCGCGAGCTGGCAGCCGGTGTGCCCTACGGCACCGTCGTCGGGTACGGGGACCTGGCCGGGCGGGTGGGGCAGCCCGGGGCCGCCCAGGCCGTCGGGGCGGCGATGGGTTCGAATCCGCTGCCGGTGGTGGTGCCGTGCCACCGCGTGGTGGAGAGCGACGGAGGGCTCGGCGGCTTCGGCGGCGGGCTGGAGACCAAGCGGCAGCTGCTGGCACTCGAGGGGGTCCTGCCGCAGCCGCTGTTCTGAGGACCGTCCGGCGCGGTCCCGGACGGTCACAGCGGTCGCGGTCCCGGACGGTCACAGCGGGTGCCGTCCCGCACGTGGACACCAGGTGCCGTCCCGCACGGGCACATGGGTCCGGAAACCGGATTCCGCACGGACGTGCGAGCTGGCACACTTCGGCGGTGACAGAAGCCTTCCCCACCTCCCGGATCACCGCTGCGGACCTGCCCGCGCTGCAGCGCAGGACCTCCGCCGTACTCATCGGCAGCCAGATACTCGGCGGCCTCGGCGTGGCCATCGGTATCGCCCTGGCACCGGTCCTGGCGGCGGAGGTGAGCGGCTCCGATGCCCTGTCCGGGCTCGCCCCGACCGCCTCGGTGGCGGGTACTGCACTGCTGTCACTGCCTCTGGCCGCCCTGATGACCTCACGGGGCAGGCGCCCCGGACTCGTTCTCGCCTATCTGATCGGGGCGGTGGGCGCGTCCCTGGTCGTGGCCGCCGCCGTGGTGGGCAGCTTCCCGCTGCTGCTCCTCGGCATGGCCGGTTTCGGCGCCGGCTCGTCGGCCAATCTCCAGGCCAGGTTCGCCGCGGCAGATCTGGCCGAACCGGACCGCCGAGGGCGGGCGATCTCCAACGTCGTCTGGGCCACCACGATCGGTTCGGTCCTCGGCCCCAACATCTCGGCACCCGCCGGCCATGTCTTCCGCGGCACCTCCGTGCCCGAGACGGCCGGTCCGTTCGCCTGGGCCGCCGCCATCTTCCTGCTCACCGGTGCCGTGGTCGCCGTGCTGCTGCGCCCCGACCCGCTGCTCACCGCCCGCGCGCTCGCCCCGCAGGAGACCGGGACCGCCCAGCGCTCCCTGCGGGCGGGCGTCGCGGCGGTGCGGGCCTCCCCCATGGCCCGTCTCGCGCTGGTGACCATCGCGGTGTCGCACACCACCATGGTCTCGATCATGGTCATGACCCCGGTCCACCTCGGGCACCACGGCGCGGACATCCAGCTGATCGGGCTGGTCATCAGCGGTCATATCGCGGGCATGTACGCGTTCTCGCCCGTCATGGGCTGGCTCTCCGACCGGGTGGGGAGGCTGTCCGTCATCGGACTGGCCGTAGGCCTGCTGTGCTGCGCCGCGGTGCTGGCCGGCACGTCCGGCGCGGGGCACGGCCGGACCGCCGCGGGTCTGTTCGTCCTGGGCCTCGGCTGGTCGGCCGGCCTGGTCGCCGGTTCGGCGCTGCTCACCGACTCCGTGCCGCAGGCCGCCCGCGCCGCGGTGCAGGGGCTCTCGGACCTCACGATGAACACGGCGGCGGGCGTCGGCGGCGCGGTCGCCGGAGTGATCGTCTCCCGGCTGAGCTACGGCTGGCTGAACACGGCCGCCGCCTGTCTGCTGCTGCCGCTGGCCGCTCTCGCCCTGCGCCGGACCCTGAACCGGCAGCCCTCGGTGTCCGGGAAGGTCTGAGAGACCGGCGGCTCCCCTCCCCGTCCGGGTTTGCGGGCGCCGTGCCTGCGACAGGGATGGGGCATGCATCGGAACCCATCGGCATCCACGTCGCAGGAAACCGGCCGCCACGCCCCCGTGCTCTCCACCGAGGTGCGAGACGCTCTCGCCGACCACCGCCCCGTCGTCGCCCTGGAGTCGACGATCATCGCCCACGGTCTGCCACGCCCCCGCAACCTCCAGGTCGCCGAGGAGCTGGAGGAGCTCGTACGCAATGCGGGGGCCGTGCCCGCCACGGTCGCCGTGCTCGACGGCCGGGCCCATGTGGGTCTGACGGCCGACCGGTTGGAGCGGGTGGCCGGGGACCCGGCGATGCGGAAGCTCGGCCACCGCGACCTCGCGCCCGCTCTCGCCCAGGGAGCGAGCGGGGCGACGACCGTGTCCGCGACCGCGTTCCTGGCGGCGCGGGCCGGCCTGAGCGTCTTCGCGACCGGAGGGCTCGGCGGCGTACACCGGGAGTGGACCGAGACTCAGGACGAGTCCGCGGATCTGCGGCTGCTCGCCGGGACCGGCATCACCGTGGTCTGCGCGGGCGTGAAGTCGATCCTGGACGTGCCGGCCACGCTCCAGCGCCTCGAGACGCTGGGCGTCGGCGTGCTCGGTTACGGCACGGAGTACTTCCCCGGCTTCTACCTGAGCAGTTCGGGCGAGCCCGTCGACTGGACGGTCCGCACGCCGCGGGAGGTCGCGGAGGTGATGCGGGCCAGGAAAGAGCTCGGGGGTCCCCCCGCCGCGCTGATCGTCGCCAACCCCGTACCGCAGGAGGAGCAGTTGGACCCCGAGGTGCACGACCGGGTGCTCGCGCAGGCTCTGGACGCCTGCCGGGAGCGCGGGATCGTGGGGCAGGCCGTCACTCCGTTCCTGCTGGAGTACCTGATGCGGGAGACCGGCGGAGCGTCCCTGGAAGCGAATCTGGCCGCCGTGCGCGGGAACGTGCAGCTGGCCGCGCGGATCGCGGCGGCGGCCCGGTGACCGAGGGCGGACTTCTCGTCGTCGGCGACGTGGTCACCGACGTGGTCGTCCGGCACGGCTCGGCCGTGGTCCACGGTACGGACACGGCTGCGCGGATCAGCACGATGCCGGGCGGGGCAGGCGCCAACGTCGCGTGCTGGGCTGTTCGTTCGGGCTGTCGGGACGTGCGTCTCCTGGCCCGGGCCGGGGCCGATTCGGAGGCCTGGCACCGCGGCGCCCTGGAACGGGCGGGGGTGCGGCCGTTGCTGTCCGTGGACGGGGAGGCGCCGACCGGCACGGTGGTGGCCCTGGTCGATTCCTCGGCCGAGCGCACCTTCCTCACCGACAGCGGCGCGGTCCTGCGCCTCTCCCCCGACGACTGGTCGGCGTCATTCCTGGACGGCGTCGCCCGGCTCCACCTCTCCGGCTATCTCCTCTTCGCGGCGACCAGCCGCGCGACGGCGCAGCTCGCCCTGCGTGAGGCCCGGCGGCGGGACATCCCGGTGAGTGTGGACCCTGCGTCGGCGGGCTTCCTCGCCGCTCTGGGAGCCGACGCCTTCCTGGACCTGGTCGAGGGCGTGGACCTGCTGCTGCCCAATGCGGACGAGGCCAGGGAGCTGACCGGCCTGCCGGACGCGGCCGACGCGGCGGCCAAGCTGAGCCGTCACGCCGTGCGGGTCGCGGTCACCCTCGGGGACAGGGGCGTCCTGCTGGCGGCCGGGGGCATGGTGACCACGCGTGTACCCGCCCCGGCCGTACCGGATCCGGTCGACTCGACGGGCGCGGGGGACGCCTTCACCGGCGGTTTCCTCGCCGCCCTCATCGCCGGGGCGGACGACGCCGCGGCGGCCGCGGCCGGCTGCCGGGCCGGGGCCGAAGCGGTCGCGACGGTCGGCGGGCGCCCGGTACCGCGTCCGGCGTAGCGGTTACGTGCCGATGCCGGTCCAGGCGGGGTGGTGCGGGTCGTCGGCCCGCACCACCACGTCGGCGCGGTCGGCGGGCGCCACCTCGTCCTCGTAGCGCGCGAAGGCGGGCAGGGTCCACCGCTCGCTCTCCTCGGTGCGCCGTCGCAGCGCACCGGGCGAGAGGCGCAGATGAAC
This sequence comes from Streptomyces sp. NPDC005566, assembly GCF_040605575.1. Taxonomy (NCBI): domain Bacteria; kingdom Bacillati; phylum Actinomycetota; class Actinomycetes; order Kitasatosporales; family Streptomycetaceae; genus Streptomyces; species Streptomyces sp. NPDC005566. The sequence continues at coordinate 196,350 of NZ_JBEXDB010000008.1, forward strand.
GCCGAGGTCGAAGGGGAACCACTGCCCGAGGAGCAGCGGCCCGTGCATGATCAGGACCCCGCCCTCGGGCAGGACCCGGTACGGGCTGCGGGTGGCCCGGTCCGTGACGGGGTCCCAGAGGTCGGGCAGCACCCGTCCGCTGCCGCCGGGCTCCAGCGGACGGAACACCTCGCGCCACAGCGCGTTGGTGTCGAACCAGCTGTCGGCGTACGAGTCGGGGTCCTCCTTGCCGTACTCGTAGCGAAGACTCGCCGGTCGCAGGAACCCTCCGGTGGAGACGGTGAGCACCGCACGGCCGCGCGCCCGCAGTTCCTCGGCGACGCGTTCGGCGGGTTCACCGGGGCGGGCTGCCGGAGCGCCGTCGATGCCGATTCTGAGCCAGGGCCCGCCGTCGGCCGGTTTCAGGCCGTCGGCGTGCGCGGCCAGCTCTTCGGCCAGACGTTCCCAGGTGATCGGTTCGAATCGCACGTATCCATCATCACCCGGCCGCGCCGCCTCCGTACGGGATCGCCCCCGCCCCGGTGCCGGACCTACTTCACCGCCGGGCAGTCCGCCGCGTCGGCGTCGTCGGAGAGTTCGCTGCCCTGGGGAAGCAGGTAGGTCACCCACAGCACCACGGGTTCCGTGCCGAGGTTGCGCCCGATGTGCCGGTGTTTGGTTCCGGACGGCTCGATGAACGACGTTCCCGCGGGTGTCACCTCGACCGAGCAGTCGTGGAGGGTCCGGGTCAGCGTCCCGGACTTGACGACGACGATCAGCTGACCTCGGTGGGTGTGCCAGCCGGTGGAACCGCCGGGCTCCACGGTGATGGTCCGGAAGGTCACATCCGTACGGCCCTTGGGGGCCTTCACCTTCAGCTTGCCCTCAGACGTGCCCACGGCGACGACGGTGCCGCTCACACCGCTGCCGGGCGTCGCGACCGCGGCTGCCGGGACGAGACCGAGCGCGGAGACACAGGCGCCCACGAGCATGACCTTGCGCAGCGTGCCCCGCTGCTTCGTGCCGACCCTGCTGCCGAACTCCATGGACATCTCCCTCGTCCCGCCGGACCGGATGAACGAACCCACGCTACGCGCGAGTCGGGCCGCCGTCACCGGTGGCGCGGGTGTCATCCCCCGCGGAGTTCGGTGGCCAGCGGGCCTTCCCCGTGCACCTCGGCCCGGCCCTGCGCGACCGCTTCGGCCAGCGTCAGTTCGCCGCGCCCCAGTGCCAGGCAGAGCTCGGCGTCGAGCACGATGCGGGCGTCGGGGTGCGGGGCGGGGCCGTACCCGTACGCATCGTCCCCCTGCATGTCCCCGCCGGTGCGGATGTGGAACTCCCCCTCCTCCAGCCTGACGTCGACGACGCCCGCGTGCTTCGTCCCGTCCATCGCGCGCAGCAGGGGCAGGGCGAACCAGTGGGCACGGACCGCGTCGGTGGGGCGGCGTTCGGCGAGTGCGGGCGTACCCCACCGAGCGAGCGCGGTGAGGACCGGGAGCAGTTCGCGACCGTGCTCGGTCAGTTCGTAGACCGAGGCGGCTGCGGGCGGCGGAAGCCGCCGGCGTACGGCCAGTCCGCTCTGCTCCATGTCCTTGAGCCGGGAGGCGAGCACGTCCGTGCTGACTCCGGGCAGGTCGGCGTGCAGATCCGTGTACCGGCGCGGGCCGGCCAGCAGTTCACGGACGATCAGCAGCGTCCACCGGTCACCCACGGAGTCGAGGGCCCGGGCGGTGGCACAGAACTGGTCGTAACTCCGGCGGCGGGCGGGGCGTGTTGGCGGCTGCTGACGTGGCATGCGACGCAGTCTAGACATGTTGTTGGACTTTCCAAGCTCCAACTTGGTAAAACCAAGTATCGCAATTCAGGGTCGGGGAGGCACAGCATGGAGTTCCGGCAGTCCAGCAAGCTCAACGAGGTCTGTTACGAGATCCGGGGCCCGGTCGTCGAGCAGGCCAACGCCCTCGAGGAGGCGGGCCACAGCGTGCTCCGCCTCAACACGGGCAATCCGGCGCTCTTCGGGTTCGAGGCACCAGAGGAAATCGTCCAGGACATGATCCGGATGCTCCCGCAGGCACATGGCTACACCGATTCGCGCGGCATCCTCTCCGCGCGCCGGGCCGTGGCGCAGCGCTATCAGGCGATGGGCCTGACCGACGTCGACGTCGACGACATCTTCCTCGGCAACGGCGTGTCCGAGCTGATCTCCATGTCCGTACAGGCACTTGTGGAGGACGGCGACGAGATCCTGATCCCGAGCCCCGACTTCCCGCTGTGGACCGCCGTCACGACACTCGCGGGCGGCAAGGCCGTGCACTACGTCTGCGACGAGGCCGCGGACTGGAATCCGGACCTCGCGGACATGGCCTCGAAGATCACCGACCGCACCAAGGCCATGGTGATCATCAACCCGAACAACCCGACGGGTGCGGTCTATCCCCGCGAGATCCTCGAAGGCATGCTCGATCTGGCGCGCAGCCACGGGCTGATGGTGTTCGCCGACGAGATCTACGACCAGATCCTCTACGACGACGCCGAGCACCACTCCGTGGCGGTCCTGGCTCCGGACCTGTTCTGCCTCACCTTCAGCGGGCTGTCCAAGACGTACCGCGTGGCGGGATTCCGCTCCGGCTGGATGGTGGTGTCGGGCCCCCAGCAGCACGCCCGCAACTACCTCGAGGGGCTCACCATGCTCGCCTCCATGCGACTGTGCCCCAACGCCCCCGCCCAGTACGCGATCCAGGCGGCGCTCGGCGGCCGGCAGTCGATCCGGGAGCTCGTCGCTCCGGGGGGCCGGCTCCATGAGCAGCGCGACCGGGCCTGGGAGCGGCTGAACGAGATCCCCGGGGTGTCGTGCGTGAAGCCGAAGGGCGCCCTGTACGCGTTCCCGCGCATCGACCCGAAGGTCCACAACATCGTCGACGACGAGCGGTTCGTCCTGGACCTGCTGCTGCGGGAGAAGATCCAGGTGGTGCAGGGCACCGGCTTCAACTGGCCGCGCCCCGACCACTTCCGGATCCTGACCCTCCCGCACGCCGACGACCTCGACGCGGCGATCAGCCGCATCGGTCGCTTCCTGAACGGATACCGCCAGTGATCTGCGCAAGCTGCCGGACGCCCGTGCACACGCAGTTCGCGTCGCCCGGGCTGGTGGCCGCGATCGTGGAGGGCGGGCTCGACCCGGCCGAGGACCCCGGCTGGGCGGACTCCGGCGCGGCCTCGCCCGCCGAGTACGCGCGCTGGGCAGGCCATCTGTGCGGTATGACCTGCCTGCGCATGGCGCTCGGCCCCGCCGCTCCGACCCTGTTCGCGCTGCGCGACGGGGCCCTCGAGTACGGCGCGTACACCGAGGACGCCCAGGGGGTGATCCGGGGCCTGGTCTACGCCCCGTTCGCGGCGTACGTGACGGAGGCCCACGGCCTCGACGCGACCGTCCACCGGCACCTGTCCCCCGCCGGAATCCTCGGGCTGCTCGACGACGGCAGAAGCGTGATGGCGTCCGTGCACTACGGAATCCGGCACCCGGAACTGCCGGCACCGGGGCGGGGCGGGCATCTGGTCCTGCTGACCTCGCGCACCGCGGACGGATCGGGAGTGCACTTCCACAACCCTTCGGGGACGACGGCGGACACACGCGCGGCCGAGCTGCCCCTGCCGATCTTCGAAAGCTTCTTCGCGGGTCGCGGGGTGTCGTTCCCCGGAGCCACGACAACGGGTGCCGCGGTTCCGTAGCACCTCCCCCTTACGGGTGGACCGGCCCGGATGCCGGTGTCCTGCCGCGCCGTTGCGCCGGCCGCGTGCCACGGTGAGCGCCGTCCGGCATCCGACCGCCCCGTGGGAGATCACCGTGCTGCGTCTGCGCAACCGCCCGAAGCCGGACCGCGAGCGATCCACGCGGCGCCGCACACTCGTGGCGGGCGTGGCCGCGTGCGCCGTACTCGCCACGGGCGCGCCGATCGCGTACGCCACGCTCGGCAGCGAGGCACCGGCGGAGGCACGGGCGACGGCCGTCCGGGGCGCCGAGTACGTGGAGACCCGGCTGTTCTTCGGTACGGAACGCCCCGACGGCGGACCGGATGTGACCGACCCGCAGTTCCTCGCCTTCGTCGACCGGTATGTCACGCCGGACTTCCCGGACGGCCTCACGATCCAGGACGGCCGTGGGCAGTGGCGCGACTCCAACGGGGTGATCGAGCGGGAACGTTCGTACGAACTGATCCTGCTCTACCCGGCGTCGGAGACGCGCCTGCGCGACCCGCAGATCGAGCGGATCCGCGCCGCGTACGAGAAGGCCTACGCCCAGGACTCGGTGGCCCGCCTCGACGAACGCACCCTCGCCGACTTCTGAGCCCCGGGGTCCCGTCCGTACCGCTGCCCCCTACCGTTGCCCGGAAACGACGGACGAGCACGGGAGCGATACACATGGGCGCGGCGATACGCCACTTCACAGCCACCGGACCGGGCGGCCAGGTCTTCACGGTGAACATCGAACGCGACTTCCGGTACGACCCGTACCGCGACTTCCTCGTGTGCGCGCACTGCGACTGGTCGCCGTCACTGCTGACCACGAGGAAGATCATCGACATGGCCGGGGAGCACCTGGCCACCGCCCACGGCGCCGACAGCGGACTGGCGCAGCAGGAGAACGAGTCGTTCCGCAAGGCCCGTTGGGTGATGCTGCCCCTGTGTGCGGTCCTGGTGATCGGCCTGCTCGCCTACTACGCGCAGAGCTGACGCATCATCAGCCCCGCAGGGCGGTGAGCGCGCCCACCGGGTCGGTGTCCGGCGTGGCGCGGGGCCACCAGTCGTCCGCGCCCGGGTCCGATTCGTAGCCGTACCAGCGGCCGTCGTGGCCGAAGCGGAGCTGGAGGGTGCCCGCGGCGTTGGTGAGGTGGTTGCGCCAGGGCTGGAAGCGCGGGAAGTCGGCCGCCGCGAGGGCGGGGCGGGCCCGGTCGAACGGGCCCGCCGGCGGGTCCCAGGGGCTCTCCAGGACGGCGAGGCCCTCCGCGCCGCCCTGCCGCCAGGCGGCGACGGCGCGGGCCAGGTCGGTGGTGCTGCGGCCGGTGGCGTAGGCCAGCTCGCGGTAGAGGGCCCGGGTGGCTGCCGTGAGCCCCGCGGTGGGCCGGGACGCGGCGATGCGCACCGCGTCCTGCCAGGTGCTGAGCCCGGCGATCGGATCGTCCCCGGTGGTCAGGAGCGCGTGGGCGCGGGCAGCCGCGTCCGAGGCGAGGTGGTCCAGGGACAGCGGGTCATGGGCGCCGGGCAGCTCCGGGTAGGAGGGCGGCTGCCCGGGGTACGGCGGCACGGGCAGCGGTGCCGGGAGCGGCGGCAGGAAGCGGCCCGCCAGGGCCTCGGCCGCAGGGAGCGAGGGCATCACCGGGGTGCCGGGGCGTTCTCGGGCGGAGTGCTCGGCGTTGCGGCGGCCGAGCTCGTCGAGGAGTTCACGCTCGCCCCGGCCGCGCATCAGCAGCAGGACGAAGGGATCGCTGTCCAGGAGCCGCGCCGTCTGGAAGCAGAGCGCCGCCACGTGCTTGCAGGGCCAGCCACGGTCCGGGCATGAGCAGTCCGGGTCGAGGTCGCCCGCGGCAGGCAGCAGCCGGATGCCGGTCTCCCCCGCCGTGTCGACCAGGGAGTGCGGCATGTCCTTGTCGAGCAGCGCGGACAGGTGCCCGGGCCGCGCCGCGACGGCGTCCAGGAAGGTGTCCCAGTCGGAGGCCGAGAACGTACGCAGGCGCAGCTCCGCGCGGTAGGGGCGGGGGCGGCTGCCGTGGACGTAGGCGATGACCCGGCCGGGGGTCACGGTGATCGCGGCGACATGGCCGCCGTCGGCGTACGAGCGGCCACGCGCGAGGCGCCCCTCGTCCATCGACAGGGACTCCAGGGCGTCCACCCAGGCCCGGCCCCACCAGCTGTCCGCGAAGGGTTCCGCGGTGTCCGAGGCGCGGGCGGGCACCGCCTCGAAGGTGCGCCGGAGGTCGTCGGGACCGGGACGCGCCGCGGGACGGGGGCGTGCGGCCGGGCTCATGCCGTCCTCCGGAGTGAGACCAGGTCGGCCAGGTCACGGTCGCTGAGCTCGGTCAGAGCCGCCTCCCCGGATCCGAGCACCGCGTCGGCGAGGGCACGCTTGGACTCCAGCAGCTCGCTGATCCGGTCCTCGACGGTGCCCTCCGCGATGAGCCGGTGCACCTGCACGGGCTGCGTCTGCCCGATGCGGTACGCACGGTCGGTGGCCTGCTCCTCGACGGCGGGGTTCCACCAGCGGTCGTAGTGGATGACGTGGGCGGCCCGGGTGAGGTTCAGCCCGGTGCCGGCCGCCTTGAGGGACAGCAGGAAGACGGGGACCTCGGCGGACTGGAAGCGGTCCACCATCCGCTCCCGCTCGGGCACCGGGGTACCGCCGTGCAGGAGCTGGGAGGGGACGGAGCGGGAGGCCAGGTGGGCGGAGAGGAGACGGGCCATCGACACGTACTGGGTGAAGATGAGGACGGAGGCGCCCTCGGCGAGGATCGTGTCGAGGAGCTCGTCGAGCAGGGCGAGCTTGCCCGAGCGTCCGGTGAGCCGGGTCGGCTCCTCCTTGAGGTACTGCGCGGGGTGGTTGCAGATCTGTTTGAGCGAACCGAGCAGCTTCATGATCAGCCCGCGGCGGGCGATGCCCTCGGACTGCTCGATGAAGGCCATGGTCTCGCGCACGGCCGCCTCGTACAGCGTGGCCTGCTCGCGGGTGAGGGAGACGGGGTGATCGGTCTCCGTCTTGGGCGGCAGCTCGGGCGCGATGCCCGGGTCCGACTTCTTGCGGCGCAGGAGGAAGGGACGGACCAGCCGGGAGAGCCGCTCGACCGCCTCCTCGTTGCCCAGGCCCGCCGCGGTGCCGGTGTTCTCGACGATCCGGGCGTGCCGGGACCGGAACGCCTTGAGCGGGCCGAGCAGCCCGGGGGTGGTCCAGTCGAGCAGGGCCCAGAGCTCGGAGAGGTTGTTCTCGACGGGGGTGCCGGTCAGAGCGACGCGGGCCGGGGCCGGGATGGTGCGCAGCGCCTTGGCCGTGGAGGAATGCGGATTCTTCACGTGCTGCGCCTCGTCGGCGACGACCAGGCCCCAGGTGTGCTCGGCGAGCCGGTCCGCGCTGGACCGCATGGTGCCGTAGGTCGTGAGGACGAAGCCGCCGTCCGGGTCGGTGAGCGTGCGGTCGGTGCCGTGGAAGCGGCGCACGGGGACGCCGGGCGCGAAGCGGTTGATCTCCCGGTGCCAGTTGCCGAGGAGGGAGGCTGGACAGACGACCAGCGTGGGGGCGACGTGGGCGCGGTGCAGATGGAGGGCGATGACGGTGATGGTCTTGCCCAGGCCCATGTCGTCGGCGAGGCAGCCGCCGAGGCCGAGCGAGGTCATCCGGTCCAGCCAGGCCAGACCCCGCAACTGGTAGTCGCGGAGAGTGGCGTCGAGACCGGGCGGGGGCGGGAGGGTGGCGTCCTCGTCGAGGATGCGCGTGCGGAGTGCCGCGAGCGCTCCGGCCGGCACCGCCTCGACCTGTTCGCCGTCGACCTCGGCACTGCCGGTCAGGGCGACGGCGAGCGCGTCCACCGGGTCCAGCAGACCGAGCTCCCGCTTGCGCGCCTTGCGTACGAGCGCGGGGTCCACGACCACCCACTGGTCGCGCAGCCTCACCACCGGGCGGTGGGCCTCGGCCAGCGTGTCCATCTCGGCCTCGGTGAGCTGCTCGTCGCCCAGGGACAGCTGCCAGTTGAACGCGAAGAGGTGCTCGGCGTCGAAGAACGAGGTGCCGTCGGTGGCCGATCCCGGCGCGGGCCGGACGACGGCCGTGGCGGTGAGCGAGCGGGCGAGCTCCCGGGGCCAGTGAACGGCGACCCCGGCCGCCGCCAGCCGTGGTCCCGCCTCGCCGATCAGTTCGTACAGCTCGTCCTCGCTGAGCGCGAGCACGTCGGGGACGGGCTGGTCCAGGAGCCGCTCCAGCGGGGGCCAGATCCGGGCGGCGCGTCGCAGGGCGAGCACCGCGTCGATCCTCGCCCGCGGCCCGAAGGGCTCCCCTGCCCCGCCGCTCCACAAGGTCGCCGCATCGGTGACGTACGTCGGATCGGCCAGGCTGTGCACCTGCGTGACGGCGGCGGCGGCGTGGCGGGCGGCTGCCGGGGATTCGTGCGTGTCCTCGTCCGTCTCCGCCGTGGGGCCGGTCGTGTCGAAGAGTTCATGGACGGACAGGTCGAGCCGGAGGGAGACGCGCACCCCCGCGTCGAGTCCGGCGGCCACCTCGACCGCCCAGGCGCGGGCGCCGGGCAGCTGCTGCGCCTCGCGCGCGGCGAACGGCGCACCCATCGCGTGGCCGGCGGCAGGGGTTCGGGGCAGGGTGTCCGCCACGGCGTCGAGGAACGCTCCGAGCAGGGCCAGGGGGTCCGGTACCCGCAGTGGTGTGCCGTCCAGCGGGACCGCATGTCCCTCGGGGGGCATCGAGGCGGCGACCGCCCTGAGGTGGGCGACGTCCTCCGCGTCGCGGGGCCCGGCCCGCCATGCGTCGTGGTCGTCGGTCGTCAGACCGGGCAGGAGCCTGCCGCGCGCCACCAGGGTGAGCGCGTGCAGCGCGGCCGCGCCCCAGGCGCGCGTGGCGGGGTGGGCGGAGGCGCGGTGCCGGGCGCGGACGAGGAGAGGAACGGCTTCCGCGACGGACAGCAGCACCGCGGGCACCGTACGGCGCCGGGCCGTAGCCGTGCCGTGCAGCCCGACGACGGTCAGATCCGTGACGGTGCGGAGCGGATCCCCGCCGTCGCCAGGCGGCCCGTCGGCACCGGAGGAGGGCGTACCCCCCTCGGGGTCCCAGAAGGCGATCCGGCCGTCCCGGGGCAGTGCGGCCGGCAGGAAGACCGCCGCGCACCGCACCAGCCGGTCGGCGGCCGCGTCCGTGGTCCGCTGTGCCATGTCCACCGCCCCTCCGGCCTCGGTCCGCGCGCCTGACTCCCTGCCCTCGCGAGTCTAGGCGGGGGGTACGACAAGGCCCGCCCCGCACGTGTTTCCACGGCCGGGGCGGGCGGGGTGTCCGCGTCAGTGGTGGGCGAAGGGCTCGGCGTGCGTCCCGCCGGACTGCCGCTCCTCCGCGGAGTCCGGCGCGGTTCCGGGGTCGCGCGACGCGGGAGGATCAGCCGCCGGGGGGCGCGCGGCCCGTGATCCGCTGCGCTCAAGGTCCTCGGCCCGCGCATGGGACCCCGTCCGCGCATCACGGGACTCGATCTGCGGGGAGGGCTCGGTCTGCGGGGAGGACCCGTCGTACCCGGACGGCGACGGCTCGCTCTCCGGCACGACCTGGCGAACGAACGGCGCGGACGAGGCGGGCGGCGACTCGGATGGCGCGGACGGCTCGGAGGTCCCCTGCGGCTGCCGCACCTCCGCGGGCGGCTGCCCCTGCGCCCGCTCCAGGAAGCGGAGCAGCTCGACGGGGAACGGCAGTACGAGCGTGGAGTTCTTCTCGGCCGCCACCGCGACCACGGTCTGCAGCAGTCGGAGCTGGAGCGCCGCCGGCTGGCTGGACATCTGCTCGGCCGCCTGGGCCAGCTTCTTCGACGCCTGCAGTTCCGCGTCGGCGTTGATGACCCGCGCGCGCCGCTCACGGTCGGCCTCGGCCTGCCGGGCCATGGACCGCTTCATCGTCTCCGGCAGGGACACGTCCTTGATCTCGACGCGGTCGATCTGCACACCCCAGCCGACCGACGGACTGTCGATCATGAGTTCCAGTCCCTGGTTCAGCTTCTCCCGGTTGGACAGCAGATCGTCCAGGTCGCTCTTTCCGATGATCGACCGGAGGGACGTCTGCGCCATCTGCGAGACCGCGAACCGGTAGTCCTCCACGGCGATCACCGCGCTCGCCGGGTCCACCACCTTGAAGTAGATGACGGCGTCCACGCGGACCGTCACGTTGTCCCGCGTGATGCCGTCCTGCGCGGGCACCGGCATCGTCACGATCTGCATGTTCACCTTGCGGAGCCGGTCCACACCGGGAACGATCATGGTGAATCCCGGCGGCCGCACACGGTCGTGGAGCCTGCCGAGCCGGAGCACCACTCCGCGTTCATACTGCTTGACCACCCGGGCCGCGGCCATTCCGTACACCGCCGCGCCCGAGACCGCCGCCACCGCTGCGATCACCAGCTCCTGGACCATCACGGCCCCCTGCGTCCGAGAGTGCATTCCAGCACCCGTCCATCGCGCCCTATTACCACGGTATGCCCGGTATGCGCACCCGTCGAACCTCTGTCCGGGTGTCAGTGGCCCGGCCGGCCGCGCACCGGATGCCGGGGCTTCGCGGAACAGGCAGGGTGACCAGCACCAGCACGTCTCCGTGCCGTACCGATGAGCCGGACGAGCAGACGAGGACCCGCCCATGTCCGTCACCGCGACCCCGACCGCCACCGACCGCCGCCGACGCCGCCGACACACCGGCATCGCAGCCGGCGCGGCCCTGCTCACCCTCGGCCTCACGGGCTGTTCCGGCCTCGGGCGTACCGCGGTCGGACCGGTCACCTACACCACCGAGCGGGACAGGGTCGTCAGCGTGCACAGCCCTTCGGTGAAGGGCTGCCACCGGTTGGCACCCGCGGGCGCCAACGAGGTCATCAACAGGACCCTGATCGACATGATTCTCTACCGCACCCGCGACTGCACCGGCGGTGGAACCACCTACGTCGCCACCACGCTGACCGACGCGAACTCCCCGCGCAGCCTGCCCTGGCGCAGCTACAGGTTCGTTCACTGACCGCGGCGCCCCGTACGGCCGCGCCCCCGGACCAGCGCGACCAGCTCCGCCGTCCGCTCCCTCCGGTCCCGGGCGATCAGGACGACGACGGCGACGAGCAGCGCCGGCATGACCGCGTTCGGAGGGTCCAGGAGCGTCAGCTGGACGATCGACGCCCCGGTGAGCAGCCCGGCGAAGGCCATGGCGGCCACCCCGGACAGCAGGGGGATCAGGAGGGCGACGGCGCCGGCCATCTCCAGGCCGCCGATCGTGTACATCGCGCCGCTGCTCCAGCCCATGCGGTCGAAGGACTCCACGGCTGACTCATGGGCGATGAGCTTGGGCACCGCGCTCAGTCCGAAGAAGAGCGCCAGGACGATCCGGACCGCCGTCAGGACGACGGAAGCCCGGCTGCGGCGCGGCGACGCGGTGGCCGGTGCGGCGGGGGAAGCGGCGGCAGCACTGGTTTCGGACATGGGGGTCTCCTCAAAGGGCGTCGTGGATGACGTGCGCCGGTGCGGTGCGGACCTGCCGCTTCGCCTTCCCGGCGCTTACAGAGGGGTAGACCCTGCAGGGGTCCGGAACTCATCGCGTTCCGGACCCCTGATTCACTTTCTCCGAGGGCTACTTGGGCCGTGCGAGCGCCCAGACACCGTCATCGGTGAGGTAGCGGTCGACGGTCAGTCCGGCCTCTTCCAGACAGGCTTCGAACTGCTCCACGGACAGTTCCCGTGACCGGAACGTCTGGGTCCACCGCGCGTCCTCGAACACGTACTCGGCACGTACCTCGCTCACCCCGTCGCCCAGCGGCTCCGCCGAAAGGATGCGTATGGTGCAGTCCGCCCCCGGATCCTCGCGTTCCCGCGGCAGATCGGTGCGGTAGTCGGCACCCTCCCGCTGGAGGAGGACGACGCCACCGTCCTTGACGTACCTGCGGCAGGTCCGCAGCAGTCCCTCCCGGACGCGGTGATCACTCGTGTGCACCAGGAACGACGCGAGCACGACCACGTCGAACCTCTCGTCGCCGAGGTCCAGCGACTCGATGGGGCTCCGCACCGTGCGTGCGCCTCTGACGTGTCCCAGCATCTGCGCCGACTCGTCCACCGCGGTCACCACGAAGCCGTGTTCGACCAGTGGGTGCGTCACCCGGCCCGTCCCGCAGCCCAGTTCCAGAATGCTCGCTCCGGCGGGCACGGCCGCCTCGATCACATCCGGTTCGCTTCCGGCGGACAGCCGCGCATACAGCTCGACCGCGCAGCCGTCCGGTGTGATGGAGCCCGGCCCTGTCCCCGAATGCCCTTCACGTATCAGTCGTCCGCTCATGCCCGGCCGAACGCACGGCAGCCCGGCCCCGTTCCCCGCACCGTCGTGGGCGGGTGCCCCGTCAGTACTGCGGGTAGCGGCCGTCCGGCCACACCACCGGCTGTTCGAGCTCCATGCACAGATCGTCGGCGAGCTCCACGATCACGGCCCTGCCCTCCGTCCGGGCGAGCCAGGAGGCCGGCAGCGCCACGTCCCCGTGGTGCGCGCCGAGCAGATTGCCGCAGACCGAGCCCGTGGAGTCACTGTCGCCGGAGTGGTTGACGGAGAGCAGCAGTGCCTCGGCCACGTCGTCCGGTCCCGGCAGTACCAGCACGCAGTGGACGGCGATGGCGAGGGCCTCCTCGGCGACCCACCCCGCCCCCAATGACTCCACCCGCTCGGCGGTCGGCCTGCCGCGGGCGGCCAGGTCGACGGCGGCACGCAGCGCGGCCGTCGTCTCCTCATGACCACGGTGGCGGGCCAGCAGATCCATGGCCCGCAGGACGGCGCCCGCCGGTGAGTCGCCCTCCAGCAGGTGCGTGACGATCGCGGCGAGCGCTCCTGCCGCGTACGCCCCGGTGGGGTGGCCGTGGGTGATCTGAGCGCACCGGGCGGCGAGTTCGAAGCTCTTCGGCGCGTCCGCTCCGAGCAGCCCGAAGGGTGCGGACCTCATCACCGTGCCGCAGCCCTTGGACTGCGGGTTGACGGGGCCCGGTACGTCGAGCGGTGCGTCGGCGCCGGGGACGTGGCCGGCCGCGAGCCCCGTCAGACAGGCGTTGCCGGGTGCCCGGCGCGCATACAGCCAGGGCTGCTGCCTGAACCATCCGGTCCGTACGGTGTCCTCCCCGCCCCGCGTCGGCGGGGCGAGGTGGTTCTGGGTGTCGAGCCAGCGCAGGTAGGCATTGCGTACGAGGACGGTCTCCGAGCCGCCGACCCCCTTCGACCTGGCCCTGGCATGGGCCCTGATCAGCCCTTCGACCGTGAACAGGGTCATCTGGGTGTCGTCCGTGATCCGCCCGACGACGCCGTCCGCGTCTGCGACGGGCTCCCGCACGCCGCGCTCCCCGTAGGCGCGGCGGATGCCGCCGAGCGAGAGGAATTCGACGGGATTCCCCAGCGCGTCCCCGACGGCGCCACCCAGCAGGGCGCCGCGCACCCTGGCCCGGCGGGCGACGACGTCGCCCCACGCCGTCATTCCCCCGGTGGCGTTCCCCTGCTCCCTGGCGTCCACAGTCCGCTCCCCTCATCCGTCCGGTACCGCGGCTTCCGTATGCCGCACCGCGGGTTCATGCTGGGAGGAGAGGAGATGCCGATGCGTACCGGGAGTGAACCGTCCACCGCGCGCAGTCCCCTGCGGATGCGACTCTGGCTGAGTCTATGGGGCATGATCTGGGCCGCCTTCGGTCTGACGGCGTTCGTGCTGACCGGACGCGCCGGCTGGGCGGCGGCGTGCGGCGTGCTCCTCGTGGTGACGGTCACGGACTTCTGCTTCGTCGTCCGCCACATGCGCCAGGGCGCGCACTACCAGCCCGGCAGGGACGTCCCGCCGTACGAGCCCGATCGCGGCGAGCGGGGCGGGCCCGGCCGCTGAACACGGCTGTGCGGGTCAGGGGCGCTCTTCGAAGCGGGCTGCCCTCAGGTATTCCGGGTTCGGGTCGAGCGCCGCTGCCAGCCGGAAGTGGCGGGTGGCCTGCTCGGGGCGGCCGGCACGCTGAAAGGTACGGGCCAGGGCGAAGTGCGCGAAGGCGTTGTCCGGCTCCCGCTCCAGGACCAGTTCGAACTCGAGCTCGGCCGGGCGGAGTTGCGCCGCAGCGAAGAAGGCGCGCGCGCGCAGGAGCCGGGCCGCCGTGTTCTCCGGATGGGCGGCTATCACCGAGTCGAGGAGTTTCACCGCGCCCCTCGGATCCCGCGCCGCGAGGAGCTGCTCCGCCGCACGGAAGTCGATGACGTGGGTTTCCGGGTTTCGCTCGGGCATGCCGGCATCCTTCCCCTCGGCTGCGGTACTTCAACGTCCGGGGCTCTTCAACGTCCGGCCGGATTCCGGTATTCCGTCCCCGGCGCGGGCTCAGCCTCCGGCGGCCCTCGCGGCCAGTTCCGACCAGAGGGCGCGGACCTGCGGCTCCAGGGCCTCCCGCGGCCCGTCGTTGTCGACGACCAGGTCGGCGACGGCTTTTCGCTCCTCGCGGGTGGCCTGCGCGGCCATCCTGGCGCGCGCGTCGGACTCCGTCATCCCGCGCAGTCGTACGAGCCGGTCGAGCTGCGTCCCGGGGGTGGCGTCCACGACCACGACCAGGTCGTACAGCGGGGCGAGGCCGTTCTCGGTGAGGAGGGGGACGTCGTGGACGACGACGGCGTCGGGTCCTGCCGCCCGCTCCAGTTCCGCGGACCGGGCGCCGACGAGCGGGTGGACGATGGCGTTCAGTGCGGCCAGGCGCTCGGGGTCGGCGAAGACGATCGCGCCGAGTGCGGGCCGGTCCAGCGTGCCCTCAGGGGTGAGGATCCCGGGCCCGAAGGCGTCGACGACGGCGTCGAGCCCGGGTGTGCCGGGCTCGACGACCTCACGCGCGATCCGGTCGGCGTCGATCAGTACGGCTCCGTAGCTCACGAGCAGCCGTGACACTTCGCTCTTGCCGGCGCCGATCCCGCCGGTCAGGCCCACTTTCAGCATGCGCCGAGCCTAGAGGTCTCCTAGGGGCGGCCCGGAGCCGCCCTCAGGAGTCGCCTTCGCGCTCGGCCAGGAAACGTTCGAACTCGAGGCCGATCTCGTCCGCCGACGGCAGGTCGACCGGCTCCGCGACGAGATTGCCACGCGTTTCGGAGCCCGCCACCGCGTCGTACTGGTGCTCGAGCCCCTCGACGAGTGAGACGAGCTCCTCGTCGCCCTGGCCGATCTGCCGGTCGATCTCCGTCTGGGTGCGGTGTGCCTCCGTGCGCAGACCGTGCGCGATGCTCGGCAGGACGAGGCCCGTCGCGGCGGTGATCGCCTCGAGCGCGGTGAGGGCCGCGTCCGGGTACGAGGACCGGGCGACGTAGTGCGGGACGTGGGCGGCGACGCCGAGGACGTCGTGGCCCGATTCCATCAGCCGGTACTCGACGAGCGCCTCGGCGGAACCCGGGACCTGCGCTTCGTCGAACGGGCTGCGGTGACCCGGCATGAGGTCGGTGCGGTTGCCGTGCGGGGTGATTCCGACCGGGCGGGTGTGCGGGACGCCCATCGGGATGCCGTGGAAGTTGACCGCGAGGCGGACGCCGAGCCGCTCGACGATCTGCTCGACCGCGGCGGCGAACCGCTCCCACTCCACATCCGGCTCGGGGCCGGACAGCAGCAGGAACGGTGCGCCCGTCGCGTCCTGGACCACGCGCACGTCCAGCGTCGGCACCTCGAAGGCCGTCCAGCGGTCCCGCTTGAAGGTCAGCAGCGGGCGCCGTGCGCGGTAGTCCACGAGCCTGTCGTGGTCGAAGCGGGCCACGACCTGGTGCGTCAGCGTCTCGAGCACGCCGTCGACGATCTGCTCGCCGGTCTCGCCCGCGTCGATGTATCCGTCGAAGTGGTAGAGCATGACCAGGCCGGCCGACTCCTGGGCGAGCGCCATGTCGACGACGGCCAGGCCCTTCGGCTCCCATTCGTACAAACTCTGCGGATCAGGCACGGTTACCGCTCCTCCTCGTGTTCCCCGACAAGAACACCCCGCACGGCACCGGCATTCCCGCCCGCCCTCCTTTCGCGAGCCGTTACGTCAGAACACGGCTGTGGAGCGCGGTGACCGCCTTCCGCGCGGACGTGAAGGCCCCGTGCTGCCAGGCGTCCGTGTGGCTGAGGTGGTCGCCTGCGAAGTAGACGTGCCCCGCGGCCTGGTTGAGCGGCGCGAAGGCCGGGGCGTCGGGGCCTCCTGAGAGTGAGTGCCAGGCGGCCTCCAGGTAGGGGGTCTGGCGCCAGTGGTGGGAGAACGACGAGGAGAGTTCCGTGCGGTACTTCTCGCCGTGGATCTTGACCCCCTGGGCGACGGCGCGCGCCTCACGCTCACGCGGGGCGAGAGCGGCGTACGAGTCGGCCTGGGAGCCGTAGTTGTAGTACCCGATGACGAGCCCCCGGTCCCCGTTGTGACCGTGGGACGGGTACCAGATGTGGGACAGGTCCAGGTCCGTCTCCGTGATTCCGCCGTAGATCCGGTGGTCGCTCTCCCACCAGCGGCTACGGTACTCCAGCCCGATCTTCCCGGCCGAGGACGGCTTGCACGCCTCCAGGGCGGTCTGGACGGCGGGACCGAGGTTGTGAGCCGTCTTGGCGAGGATGTTGGGCGGCAGCGCGGCGATGCAGTAGTCGGCGTCGATGGTACGGGTGCGTCCCGACTGGGTGTAGGTCACGGTGACGCCGTGCGCCGTGTCGGTGATGTCGGTGACCGCCGCGCCCGTCCTTATCCGGCGCTCCCCGACGGCCCGGGTGAGTGCGGCCGGGATCCGGTCCATGCCGCCGACCGGCTGGAACATCAGCATGGCCTGGTCGTACTCGAACTCGAAGGAGAAGTACCGTCCGACACCGCTGGCGAACACTTCGGACGCGGTGGGTACGGAGCCGAGTTCCTCGCCCGGGGTGCCGGCCGCCGCCGGGTCGACGCGGTAGCCGCGGCGCGGGCTCCCGGTGTAGTCGAGACTGTCGCCGATGTCCCCGAAGTCCTTGAGGAACTCCAGGAGCCGCTCCTGGTCCTCGACGGTGATCTGCCGGTCGAGGGCGCCCTTGTCGGTGGCCTTCGCGAGGAGTTCGGCGACGTAGCCGTACACGTCGGCCTTCGCGGTGCGGTAGCGCACCGGGGCCTTCATGCCTGTCGTTTCGTTGTATATATAGGCATTGGCGTTCACGTTGGTGAACACCTCAACGGGGACGCCGAGTTCACGGCAGTAGTCGAGGGTGACCATCCACTGCGGGATCCGGCCGGGACCGGCGTTCATGTACTGCCCGTCGTGGAACTTCGCGGTCTGCTTGTTGCCGTACGTGTCGGTGGTCGAGTCCCCGCCGCGTACGGTGAAGTTGCGACCGCCCGTGCGGCCCCGGGCCTCCAGGACCGTACAGTCGTAGCCCGCCTTGCCCAGTTCGTACGCGGCGGCCAGACCGGCGATGCCTCCGCCGACCACGACGACCTTGGCCGCCGCCCTCCCCTTGAGGGTGAAGTCCCCTCTGCTCGGCGCCCTGAAGGCGGGTTCGCGGCCTGCGGCCTGGGCGGTCGGCGCGAGACCGAGCGCCCCCATGGTGGCGAACATGGCGCCCGCGCCGCCGGTGATGCCTACGTTGCGCAGAAAACTACGACGGCTGGCACCGGCCGCCACGGGGGAAATCTGCGCATCGCGCGAGGTGTTCGACGTATATGTCATGTCCTGGCTCACCTTCGTTCCTGAGGTTGTCGGGATCTTGGCAAGCGCTTGTTACAGGCCGTCAGTTACTCGTGTATCCCGCAGGTTTCCCTCCGTTCACCAGCCGGGCGAGCAATGGTCCAGACCTTGACATGGCCACATCTCATCCCTAGCGTCACTGGGCAGCAGATTCAGCATCCCGCCCTAGATTCACGTACAAGAACGCGTTCGGTTGCGGGAACC
This sequence comes from Streptomyces sp. NPDC005566, assembly GCF_040605575.1. NCBI lineage: Bacteria > Bacillati > Actinomycetota > Actinomycetes > Kitasatosporales > Streptomycetaceae > Streptomyces > Streptomyces sp. NPDC005566. The sequence continues at coordinate 213,946 of NZ_JBEXDB010000008.1, forward strand.
TCTGAACCCCTCGACGGGAAGGCACCCCCATGCGCACCCGCACACTGCTCCCCACCCTGCTGGCCGCCGCGCTCGCCGCCGGAGGCCTGTCCCTCGCCTCCGCCGGCAGCGCGTCGGCGGAGGCGGTCATCGACGTCACCACAGCGGCCCAGCTCAAGGCGGCACTCATCGCCGTGGCCCCCGGCGATACGATCCGGCTCGCCGACGGCACGTACACCGGCAACTTCAAGGCGACCGTCGCCGCCACCTCCTCCGCCCGGATCACTCTCACCGGCTCCGACAAGGCGGTCCTCACCGCCGGCGGCGGCTACGGACTGCACCTCAACGGCGCGTCCTACTGGACCGTGCGGGGCATCACCGTCACCGGCGGCCAGAAGGGGATCATGGCCGATGCCGCCACCGGTGTCGTCATCGACGGCGTGACCGTGCACGACCTCGACATGGAAGGCGTCCACTTCCGCAGGTCCAGCAGGGACGGCGTCATCAAGAACTCCCGGATCTACGACACGGGACACGACGGCCGCGGCATGGGCGAAGGCGTGTACGTGGGGTCCGCGGGCGATCTGACCGACCGCAGTGACGCGGTGCAGATCCTCGACAACATCATCGGGCCCGGCGTCGGCGGCGAGAACATCGACATCAAGGAAGGGACCACCGGGGCGCAGATCATCGGCAACACCTTCGACGGCAGCGGGCTGACCGGCGCCAACTACGACGACTCCTGGGTCGACGTCAAGGGGAACGACGTCCTGGTCCAGGACAACAAGGGCTCCCGTACGACGAACAACGGGTACGAGACGCACACCCAGCAGAGCGGCTGGGGCTGCGGCACGGTGTTCCGCAACAATGCCTCGGACCTGACCGGCACCACCGGCGACAAGCAGCTCGCCGTCAATGTCACCAACCAGAGCTCCACCTGCCGCACGACCGTCCACAGCGACAACACGGTCACCGCCGGCAAGGGACTGACGAACATCGCCGTCACCCCGTAAGCCCTGTCGGCCGGCCCCCGGTCCTGATGCGTTCGCGGATACGAGTAAGGCCCGCCCCCCGAAGGGAGCGGGCCTTACCGACAAGCTCTACAGCTCTACGGCCGATGAGCGACTGGGGTCAGAGCGTCAGCTCTGGCCACCGGCCAGCTTCTCGCGCAGGGCAGCCAGCGCCTCGTCCGACGCCAGGGCGCCGGAGTTGTCGTCGGACTCCGAGGAGTACGAGCCGCCGCCACCGCTGCCGCCGGAGGCAGCCGGGGCGCCGGCGGCCGGGGCAGCAGCGCCCTCGGCAGCAGCGGCCTCGTCGGCCTCGCGGGACTTGATGACCTGGGCCTGGTGCTGCTCGAAGCGCGTCTGCGCCTCGGCGTACTGGGTCTCCCAGACCTCGCGCTGAGCCTCGAAGCCCTCGAGCCAGTCGTTGGTCTCGGGGTCGAAGCCCTCGGGGTAGATGTAGTTGCCCTGGTCGTCGTACGACGCGGCCATGCCGTACAGCGTCGGGTCGAACTCGACCGAAGCCGGGTCGCCACCGAAGGCCTCGTTGGCCTGCTTCAGCGAGAGGCTGATGCGACGGCGCTCGAGGTCGATGTCGATGACCTTGACGAAGATCTCGTCGTTGACCTGGACGACCTGCTCCGGGATCTCCACGTGGCGCTCGGCCAGCTCGGAGATGTGGACCAGACCCTCGATGCCCTCGTCGACGCGCACGAACGCACCGAAGGGAACGAGCTTGGTGACCTTACCGGGGACGACCTGCCCGATCTGGTGCGTACGGGCGAACTGCTGCCACGGGTCTTCCTGCGTCGCCTTGAGCGACAGGGAGACACGCTCGCGGTCCATGTCCACGTCGAGAACCTCGACGGTGACTTCCTGGCCGACCTCGACAACCTCGGAGGGGTGGTCGATGTGCTTCCAGGAGAGCTCCGAGACGTGCACGAGACCGTCGACGCCACCCAGGTCCACGAAGGCACCGAAGTTGACGATCGAGGAGACGACGCCGGAACGGACCTGACCCTTCTGCAGGGTCGTGAGGAACGTCTGGCGCACCTCGGACTGGGTCTGCTCGAGCCAGGCACGGCGGGACAGGACCACGTTGTTGCGGTTCTTGTCCAGCTCGATGATCTTGGCCTCGAGCTCCTTGCCCACGTAGGGCTGGAGGTCGCGGACACGACGCATCTCGACGAGGGACGCCGGCAGGAAGCCACGGAGGCCGATGTCGAGGATGAGACCACCCTTGACGACCTCGATGACGGTACCGGTGACGATGCCGTCTTCTTCCTTGATCTTCTCGATGGTGCCCCAGGCACGCTCGTACTGAGCGCGCTTCTTCGAGAGGATCAGGCGGCCTTCCTTGTCCTCCTTCTGGAGAACCAGGGCCTCGATCTCGTCGCCGACCTTGACGACCTCGTTCGGGTCGACGTCGTGCTTGATCGAGAGCTCGCGGCTCGGGATGACGCCTTCGGTCTTGTAACCGATGTCGAGGAGAACCTCGTCCCGGTCAACCTTGACGATGACGCCCTCGACGATGTCGCCATCGTTGAAGTACTTGATCGTCGCGTCGATCGCCGCGAGGAACGCGTCCGCGTCGCCGATGTCGTTGACCGCAACCTGCGGAGTGGTGGCGGTGGTCTCGGTGCTGCTCGTCATGTGGGAAAGGGCTCCGGTACGGACAGAGAGTCGAAGTTACTGCTACGCCGTAAGCCCGTATCGCCTCTGAAGAAGCCGGACAGCCTTGAGGGCACCCAACCGGACTCCGGAAGGCGCCCCGACAACCGAGGGCACACACATCAGACGCGAGCGCGGCCTGCTAGGTCTGAAGCGCGCAGGCTCGCGGCGCAACTTGTAGCATACGGGGGCAGCCGGAAGCGGTCAATGCGCGAAGGCGCACACGCGGGGCACATCGCCTCATTCCCGGCACAACTCATGTTGTCCGAGGCCACATCGGCCACGGCACCGTTCCGCACGCACGCGGCCGTACTCACCCGTACAGCCCGATCGGGCACCGTGCGCGGCGGGTGAAGGCAAACTACAACGACGGGCACGATGAGCCAAGAGATCCGCGGGTCCGAACCTGAAGCGACCCGCCGGGAGGCCGGGGAATCGGAGAGCAGCCGGGCAAGTCGCGGCTGGTGGGACCGGAACGCCGACGAGTACCAGAGCGACCACGGGGCCTTCCTGGGGGACGACCGCTTCGTCTGGGGCCCCGAGGGCCTCGACGAGGCCGAGGCAGGCCTGCTGGGCCCCTCCTCCGGGCTGAAGGGCCTGGGCATCCTCGAGATCGGTGCCGGCGCGGCCCAGTGCTCGCGCTGGCTGGCCGCACAGGGCGCCCGTCCGGTGGCCCTGGACCTCTCGCACCGCCAGCTCCAGCACGCGCTGCGGATCGGCGACGACGTCCCCCTCGTGGAGGCCGACGCGGGCAGACTCCCGTTCCGGGACGGCTCCTTCGACCTGGCCTGTTCCGCCTACGGGGCGGTGCCCTTCGTCGCCGACCCCGTACAGGTGTTCCGCGAGGTGCACCGGGTGCTCAGGCCCGGGGGCCGTTGGGTCTTCTCGGTGACGCACCCGGTCCGCTGGGCGTTTCCCGACGAACCCGGCCCCGAGGGGCTCTCGGTCGCCGCCTCCTACTTCGACCGGGTGCCGTACGTGGAGCAGGACGAGCGGGGCGACGCCGTGTACGTGGAGCACCACAGGACACTCGGCGACCGGGTGCGCGACGTGGTGGCGGGCGGCTTCCGGCTGACGGACCTGGTGGAGCCCGAGTGGCCCGCCTGGAACAACCAGGAGTGGGGCGGCTGGTCCCCCCTGCGCGGCAACCTCATCCCCGGGACCGCGATCTTCGTGTGCGAGCGGGACCGCCGGACCTGGTGAACGGCCGGCGTACGAGACTGGGGGCGTGATCCGTACCGACGCCCTCGGCCAGTTGCCCGTACGCACCGCTGTGCCCGCTCTGGAGCGGGCACTCGACGACCGGGGGGTCGCGGTGCTCTGCGCACCGCCCGGGACCGGCAAGACGACCCTCGTACCCCTGGTCCTCGCCGGCCTCACCGGCGGCGGCCCGGTGCGCCGGGTGGTGGTCGCCGAGCCTCGGCGGATCGCGGCCCGGGCGGCGGCACGGCGGATGGCCTGGCTGATCGGCGAGCAGCCGGGCGGCCGCGTCGGCTTCACCGTGCGCGGGGAACGGGTGGTGGGGCGCGACACGGTGGTCGAGGTCGTGACGACCGGGGTGCTGCTCCAGCGCCTGCAGCGCGACCAGGAGCTGGCCGGCGTCGATGTCGTGATCATCGACGAGTGCCACGAGCGCCATCTGGACGCCGACACGGTCGCCGCGTTCCTCCTCGACGTGCGGGGCGCCATCAGGCCGGACCTGCGGCTGGTCGCGGCTTCGGCGACGACGGACGCGGAGGGCTGGGCCCGTCTGCTGGGCGGCGCTCCCGTGATCGAGGCGCAGGGGGTGTCCCATCCGGTCGAGGTGGTGTGGGCGCCGCCGGCCGGGTCCGTGCGCCCGCCGCACGGCATGCGGGTCGATCCGGCACTGCTGACGCACGTGGCCGCCGTGGTGCGCCGCGCGCTCGCCGAGCGTGACGGCGATGTGCTGTGCTTCCTGCCCGGGGTCGGGGAGATCGGCCGGGTGGCCGGGCAGCTCGCGGGAGTGGGTGCCGAAGTGCTCCAGGTGCACGGCCGGGCACCCGCGGCCGTGCAGGACGCGGTCCTCGCGGGGTCGTCGCAGGGGCGCCGGGTGGTGCTCGCGACGTCCGTGGCGGAGTCGTCGCTGACGGTGCCGGGGGTGCGGGTCGTCGTCGACTCCGGCCTGGCCAGGGAGCCGCGTACCGACCACGCGCGTGGCCTGAGCGCGCTCACGACCGTACGGGCGTCCCAGGCCGCCGGACGGCAGCGCGCGGGCCGGGCGGGGCGGGAGGCGCCGGGCGCCGTGTACCGCTGCTGGGAGCAGGCCGAGGACGGGCGCCTCGCCCGGTTCCCGTCCCCGGAGATCAAGGTGGCCGATCTGGCCGCGTTCGCGCTGCAGGCGGCGTGCTGGGGCGATCCGGACGCCTCCGGGCTCGCCCTGCTGGATCCGCCGCCGGCCGGGGCGATGGGCGCGGCACGGGAGGTCCTGGGCGCGGTGGGCGCGGTGGACGCGTCGGGGCGGGTGACGGACCGGGGGGTGCGGATGTCCCGTCTGGGCCTGCACCCGCGCCTCGCGCGGGCCCTGCTGGACGGTGCGGACGAGGTGGGCGGGCGCCGGGCCTCGGAGGTCGTGGCGCTGCTGAGCGAGGAACCGCCGCGGGAGTACGGGGACGATCTGGCGGCAGCGCTGCGCACCGCGCGGCGGGGCGGCGACGGTTACGCGGCGCGCTGGCGGCAGGAGATGCGGCGGCTGTCGTCCTCGCTCGGCGAGGCCCACTCCGGTGCGGGTCCGGGGTCGGACGACGCGGCCGCGGGACTGGTGGCGGCGCTGGCGTTCCCGGAGCGGGTGGCGCGGGCCCGGGGCGAAGGGGCGTTTCTGATGGCGTCGGGGACCGGCGCGGAGCTCCGGGAGGGCTCACGGCTGCGCAGCGCACCGTGGCTGGCCGTCGCGGTCGCCGACCGCCCCGCGCACTCGGCGTCCGCCCGGGTGCGCCTGGCGGCGGTCGTGGACGAGGACACGGCGCGGCTGGCGGCCGGGCATCTGTGGTTCTCCGGCGAGGAGGTCCGCTGGGTGGACGGCGATGTGGTGGCCCGTTCCGTGGAGCGGCTCGGGGCCGTCGAGCTGTCGGTGCGCGCACTGAAGCAACCGGCGCCCGGACTGGTGCGCGGCGCGCTGCTGGACGGTCTGCGGCGCGAGGGCACGGGGCTGCTGCGGTGGACCCGGGACAGCGAGCAGCTGCGGCTGCGGCTCGCGTTCCTGCACAGGGAGCTGGGGGCACCGTGGCCCGATGTGTCGGACGGCGCACTGCTGTCGCGTACCGAGGAGTGGCTGGAGCCCGAGCTGTCGCGGGTGCGGCGGCGCTCGGACCTGGGGCGGATCGACGCCGGGCAGGCGGTGCGGCGGCTGCTGCCGTGGGCGACGGGCGATGCCGCCCGGCTCGACGAGCTGGCCCCGGAGCGGATCGCGGTGCCGAGCGGGTCGAGGATCAGGGTGGAGTACGGCGGCGAGCAGCCGGTCCTCGCGGTGAAGCTCCAGGAGCTGTTCGGGCTGCGGGAGACGCCCCGGGTGGCCGGGGTGCCCGTTCTGGTCCATCTGCTCTCCCCCGCCGGGCGGCCCGCGGCGGTGACGGCGGATCTGGCGTCTTTCTGGCGGGAGGGCTACAAGGCGGTGCGGGCCGAGCTGCGTGGCCGGTACCCGAAGCACCCGTGGCCCGAGGACCCGACGACGGTGGAGGCGACGCGCTTCACCTCGGCCCGGCTGCGGCGCGAGTAGGACCTGGTCCGGTGCACGTTGCAGCCCCCCTGCCGCTCCTGCGGCAGGGGGGCTGCTGTGCCGGCGGTCCGGTCAGGCGGCGGGCGCCTCGACCTTGAGCTCGACGACGAGCGTGGCGCCGCTCGCGGTGGTGAGACGCAGCAGGAACGTGCCCGCCGTGTCGTCGGCGTAGATCTTCGGGAGCTTCAGGACTCCGTCGTCGCCGGTCTTCAGGTCCGTCAGGGTCCTGACCGCGTTGCCGTCCGCGTCCTTGAAGTGGGGGCCCTTGTCGTTCTGGGCGGGCGTCTCCCCGTCGGTGATCATCGTTGCGGTGACGGCGGTGCCCGCCACCGCGATGCCCTTGTACGTCGCCTTGACCTCGACGGTGTCGGCGAACTCGGCGCCGGGGGCGGCCGTCAGGGCCTTCTCGTCGGTCCGGGCGATCGTGTCGGCCTGCCGGGCGGCGACGGCCGCCGTGTAGGTGAGGATGCGCGGCTTGCTGGTGCCCGCCACGGCCGTCACCTTGAACTCGCCGGTCTTCTCACCCGCGTTGAGGAGTGGCGCGGTGGCGGTTCCGTCCGCCGCGGTGGGCAGCGTGACTGTGCTCCGTCCGCCGGGGAAGCGGGTGTCGGTGTCGCCGGTGACCGTGAAGGTGACCGAGGTCTTGGCGAGCGGCGCGCCGAGAGTGTCCCTGGCCCGCACCTTGATGCGCTCGGTGAACGCTTCGCCCGCCGTGGCGGCGAGGGGACCGGTGCCCGCGTTCTCGAGGCTGCCCAGCGTCCGGGCCGGCGTGGGAGGCGGCGTGGGCTTGGGGGGCGGCGTCGGCGAGGGGCTGGGCGTACCGCCGCCGCCCGGCGCGGGCGGGCTCGGGTCGGGGCTCGGGGTCGCACCGCTGCCGCCCGTCCCGGGCGGGGAGGGGCTGGGGTCCGGCGACGGGTCGGAGCCGTTGCTGTTGCCCGAGGGGAGGACGCCGGTGCCGTCCGGGACCTCGTGGGTGCCGCGCTTGTAGAACTCGAACCAGGAGCGCACCGTCCGCAGGTACTCCTGCGAGTGGTTGTAGCTCAGCACGGCCTTGTCGAGGTCCGCGGCGAGGGCCAGGTTCCGGGAGCCGGCGCAGAGGTAGCGCCCGGCGGCCTGCGCCGCGTCGTAGATGTTGTTGGGGTCCTTGCGTCCGTCGCCGTTCGCGTCCTGGCCCCAGGTCGCCCACGTCTGCGGGATGAACTGCATCGGGCCGACCGCGCGGTCGTGGGTGGAGTCCCCGTCGAACGCTCCGCCGTCGGTGTCCTTGATCAGCGCGAAGCCCTGGCCGTTGAGGGCCGGGCCGAGGATCGGGGAGAACGTGGTGCCGTTGGCGTCGACCTTGCCGCCGCGGGCCTGGCCTGACTCGACCTTGCCGATCGCGGCGAGGAGTTGCCAGGGCAGCCGGCAGGCCGCGTCGGTGCTCGCGAGGTCCTGCTCGGCCTTCTTGTACGCCGCCAGGATCGAGGCCGGTATGCCCGCTTCCGCACTGCCCGTGACCGGCAGATTGACGGACGAACCGGGCTTGTTGGGCGTGTTGAGCGGCGGCAGGTCCGTGTAGTACGGCGAGTTGCCGGTGGCCGCACTGTCGCCGGGCGATGCGGTACCGGACGCCGCCGGGTCACCGCCGCCGTCGGCGAGCGGGGCGCCGGGAGCCTGCGAAGCAGAGAGGGCCGCCACAGCGGCTGCTGCCACCGCGGTGGTGGTGGCCCCCCTGCGAAGCCGTCGGCCGAATTGCGCTGCCATACGTTCTGGTCCCTCCCCGTCGACGGCTGTTCGCGCTCTCCCCAGCGCGAGGACTCAGGTGACCCTACGGCAACTTGTGGCGAGCGAACACTGGCACATGACCGGTTCTTACCGACTTCTCACGAAGCTGCCGGCACCTCGCACGGGAGGTTCGGGCAGGTGACGAGGGCTCACGCATACTTGCCGTCATGCCGTTCACGCTCAGCCACGCCGCAGCCGTACTGCCGGGCATCCGCCGGTCCGGGACAGGCCGTGGCCCGCTGGCCGCCTCCGCGCTCGTCGCGGGTTCGTTCGCACCCGATATGACCTATTTCGCGGACACAGCCGTTCCCGGGGCGATGGAATTCGGCGCGGTCACCCACGCGGTATGGGGTGTGTTCACGGTGGACGTGGCCATCGCCTCGGCCCTGGTGGCGCTCTGGCTGCTGCTGCGCGAACCGCTCGTCGCACTGCTGCCCACCGCGTGGCAGGGGCGCGTGCACACCTTCGTACGGGGCCGACGACGGGAACCCGGAACGCCGCCGACCGTGCCCGAAGCTCTGTGGTTCGTCCTGTCCGCGGTGATCGGCGCGGGCACGCATGTCGTGTGGGACGCCTTCACCCATCACGACCGGTGGGGCACCGAACTCGTTCCCGTGCTCAGCCGCAGCATCGGCGGCTTCCCGGTGTTCCAGTTCGTCCAGTACGGAAGTTCGGCCGTGGCCCTGACCGTCCTGGCCTGGTTCACGTACACGGGCCTGCGGCGCACCGGACCGGCGGCTGTCCCGGAGTCCGTACCGGTCCTCGGCCGGGCGGAGCGCCGGTGGGCGGGCGCCCTGCTCGCCGTGTGCGTCCTGCTCGGTGTCGTCCACCGATGTGCCCGCTGGTATGCCTACTTCGGGCAGATCAGCACACCGCTCGACATCGTCCCGACCGCGTGCTTCGGGGCGGGGGCAGGCCTGGCGGTCGGACTCGTGCTGTACGGGGCGTGGATGCGGCTGCGGACACCGCGCCGCCCCCGGCCGCCGGACAGGCCCGGTACACGTGCCCGCCCGGCGAACGAGGACGCACGCTGAAGGGCCGCCGTCGAGGAGGACCCACTCCCCGAAGGCGGCCCGTTCCAGGCGGCACGAGCGTCAGTGCGCGGCCGTCTCCCAGTCCGTGCCGACGCCCACGGAGACGTCCAGCGGCGCACGGAGCTCGACCGCCGTGGACATCTCCCGGCGCAGGATCTCCTCGACCTGCTCCCGCTCACCCTTGGCGATCTCCAGAACGATTTCGTCGTGGACCTGGAGCAGCATCCGCGACGTCAGCTTCGCCTCCGTCAGCGCACGGTCCACGTGCAGCATCGCGACCTTCACGATGTCGGCGGCCGTCCCCTGGATCGGGGCGTTGAGCGCCATCCGCTCGGCCGTCTCGCGCCGCTGACGGTTGTCGCTGTTCAGGTCCGGGAGGTAGCGGCGCCGGCCGAAGACCGTCTCCGTGTACCCGGTGGACCTGGCTTCCTCCACGACCCGGTGGAGGTAGTCGCGCACCCCGCCGAACCGCAGGAAGTAGGTGTCCATCAGACCGCGCGCCTCCCCGGCCTCGATGTTCAGCTGCTGGGAGAGCCCGAACGCGGAGAGCCCGTAGGCCAGCCCGTACGACATCGCCTTGATCTTGCGGCGCATCTCCGCGTCGACGGCCGACTTCTCGACGCCGAACACCTGCGAGGCGACCGTCGTGTGCAGGTCCTCGCCGGAGGTGAACGCCTCGATGAGACCGGCGTCCTCGGAGAGATGGGCCATCACCCGCAGCTCGATCTGGCTGTAGTCCGCCGTCATCAGCGTCTCGAAACCCTCACCGACGACGAAGCCCCGGCGGATCGCCCGCCCCTCGTCCGTACGGACGGGGATGTTCTGCAGGTTGGGGTCGGTGGAGGAGAGCCGGCCCGTCGCCGCGACCGTCTGGTTGAACGTGGTGTGGATACGGCCGTCCGCACCGATCGTCTTGATCAGGCCTTCGACCGTGACCCGCAGCTTCGCCTGCTCCCGGTGGCGCAGCATGATGACCGGCAGCTCGTGCTCGGTCTGCGCGGCCAGCCACGCCAGCGCGTCCGCATCGGTCGTGTAGCCCGTCTTCGTCTTCTTCGTCTTCGGCAGGGCCAGCTCACCGAAGAGCACTTCCTGGAGCTGCTTGGGCGAGCCGAGGTTGAACTCACGGCCCACGGCGGCATGCGCCTCCTTCACCGCCTGCTGCACGGCACCGGCGAACTGCTGCTCCATGCCCTCCAGATGGGCCCGGTCGGCGGCGATGCCGTGCCGCTCCAGGCGGGCCAGCATGATCGACGTGGGCAGTTCCATGTCGTACAGCAGCTCGGTGGCACCGGCCTCCTGCAGGCGCGTCGTGAACGCGTCCCCGAGGTCCAGCACCGCGCGGGCCTGCGCCATCAGGGCATCGGCCTCCGCACGGTCGTCCGCGCCGAAGGCCAGCTGCCCGTCGGAGGCGGGGGCCGGGGCCAGCTCACGGCCGAGGTACTCCACAGCCAGCGCGTCCAGCGCGAAGGAGCGGCGGCCGGGCTTGACGAGATACGCGGCGAGCGCGGTGTCCATGGCGATGCCGTCCAGCCGCCAGCCCTGCTCCGGGAAGACCCGCAGGGCGTTCTTGGCGTTGTGCAGGACCTTCGGCCGCTCCGGGTCCGCGAGCCATGCGGCCAGGGCCCGCTCGTCGGCCTCGTCGAGCCCGGCCGGGTCCAGCCAGGCGGCGGCCCCGTCGGCGGCCGCGAGCGCGACCTCCGTGACCGTGCCGGTGCCCAGCGACCAGGTGTCGACGGTCATCATGCCGAGCGGCTGCCCGCCGTGGGCCTCCAGCCACGGGGCGACCTCGCCCGAGCCCAGGACCGCTCCGTCCAGCTCGACGCCGGCGGCGGGCTCCGGCGGACCGGCCTCCTCCGCACCCGGATCGACGGCGAGCAGCCGCTCGCGCAGGCTCGGGTTGCGGATCTCCAGAACGTCCAGCACACCCGTGACGGCCGTGCGGTCGTACGGAGCACGCTCGAGGTCGGCCGGGACCTTCGGCAGCTCCACGTCACGGACCATCTCGGTCAGCACACGGTTCATCTTCACCGCGTCCAGGTGGTCCCGGAAGTTCTGGCCTGCCTTGCCCTTGACCTCGTCCGCCCGCTCGACCAGCTGCGCGAACGACCCGAACTCGTTGATCCACTTGGCAGCCGTCTTCTCACCGACACCAGGGATCCCCGGAAGGTTGTCCGAGGGGTCACCGCGCAGCGCCGCGAAGTCCGGATACTGCCCCGGTGTGAGCCCGTACTTCTCCTGGACCTTCTCCGGGGTGAAGCGCGTCAGCTCCGAGACGCCCTTCGTCGGATAGAGCACCGTCACGTTGTCCGTGATCAGCTGGAACGAATCCCGGTCGCCCGTGACGATCAGCACCTCGAAGCCCGCCGCCTCGGCCTGTGTGGCCAGCGTCGCGATGACATCGTCCGCCTCGAAACCGTCCACCGCGAACCGGTCCGCGTGCATCGCGTCCAGGAGCTCGCCGATCAGCTCGACCTGCCCCTTGAACTCGTCGGGGGTCTTGGAACGGTTCGCCTTGTACTCGGGGAACTCCTGCGCACGCCACGTCTTGCGGGACACGTCGAACGCGACCGCGAAATGCGTGGGCGCCTCGTCGCGCAGCGTGTTCGCCAGCATCGACATGAAGCCGTACACGGCGTTCGTCGGCTGCCCCGTCGCCGTCGTGAAATTCTCCGCAGGCAGGGCGAAGAACGCCCGGTACGCCAGGGAGTGCCCGTCCATCAGGAGCAGGCGCGGTCGGTTGTCTGCCGTCTTCTTCGATGCCGTCTCAGCCACGCCCCCGATCCTGCCACGGACCACCGACAATCCGGACCGGCCGCCGCTCGTCCCCCGGTCGAGCACGACTCGGGCGCCCCTTGTACCGCGCGCTCCGCCCGATACGCAGCACCCCGGCCGCCCTCCGGGCGCCGCAGCCGCCGTGCGTGACAGGATCGAAGACAGTCACATCGCCAACAGGGAAAGCGTGACAGGACGCCACGCCGCGTGACGACGTATCGCGGGTTCGCAAGCGCTCGAAGGGGAGCACCATGGCCACCAAGCCCCCGACCGGGGACCCGGTCCAGGACGCGCCGCAGGTCGAAGCGGTCCAGCACGCCGCCGCGGGACTGCCCGCCGTCGCCCACAGCCTGATCGTCGCCCAGCAGCAGATGGGGGTGCGGCGCACCGCGCAGACCCTCCTCAAGGTCAACCAGAAGGACGGCTTCGACTGCCCCGGCTGCGCCTGGCCCGAGGGCGACAAGCGGCACACCGCCGAATTCTGCGAGAACGGCGCCAAGGCCGTCGCCGAGGAAGCGACCCTGCGCCGCGTCACCCCCGACTTCTTCGCCGCACACCCCGTCGCCGACCTGGCCACCCGCAGCGGCTACTGGCTCGGCCAGCAGGGCCGCATCACGCAGCCCATGTACCTGCCCGCGGGCGCCGACCGGTACGAGGCCGTGACCTGGGAGCGCGCCTTCCAGATCCTCGCCGGGGAACTCACCGCGCTCGGCTCCCCCGACGAGGCGCTCTTCTACACCTCGGGCCGCACCAGCAACGAAGCGGCGTTCCTGCTCCAGCTCTTCGCCCGCGAGTTCGGCACCAACAACCTGCCGGACTGCTCCAACATGTGCCACGAGTCGTCCGGATCCGCCCTCACCGAGACCATAGGAATCGGCAAGGGCAGTGTCAGCCTGGAAGACCTCCACCAGGCCGACCTGATCATCGTCGCCGGGCAGAACCCGGGCACCAACCACCCCCGGATGCTCTCCGCCCTGGAAGAGGCCAAGGCCGCCGGAGCGAAGATCATCTCGGTGAACCCGCTGCCCGAGGCGGGCATGGAACGGTTCAAGAACCCGCAGACCGCCCGCGGCATGATCAAGGGCGCGGCCCTCAACGACCTCTTCCTGCAGATCCGCATAGGCGGCGACCAGGCACTCTTCCGCCTGCTCAACAAGATGATCCTCGACACCGAAGGCGCCGTCGACACCGACTTCGTCGCCCGGCACACCCACGGATACGAGGAGTTCGCCGAAACGGCCCGCGCCGCCGACTGGGCGCAGACGCTCACCGCCACCGGCCTGGAGCGCGCCGACATCGAAGAAGCGCTCGCCATGGTCCTCGCCTCCGAGCGCACGATCGTCTGCTGGGCCATGGGCCTGACCCAGCACAAGCACTCCGTGCCGACCATCCGCGAAGTCGTCAACTTCCTCCTGCTGCGCGGCAACATCGGCAGGCCCGGCGCCGGCGTCTGCCCCGTGCGCGGCCACTCCAACGTCCAGGGCGACCGCACCATGGGCATCTTCGAACGGCCCTCGGCCGCCTTCCTTGACGCCCTGGACAAGGAATTCGCCATCACCTCGCCGCGCCACCACGGCTACGACGTCGTACGGTCCATCCAGGCGCTGCGCGACGGCGACGCCAAGGTCTTCTTCGCCATGGGCGGCAACTTCGTCGCCGCGTCACCCGACACCGCCGTCACCGAAGCGGCGATGCGCCGCGCACGGCTCACCGTGCACGTGTCGACCAAGCTGAACCGCTCCCATGCCGTGACCGGCACCCGCGCCCTGATCCTGCCCACCCTGGGCCGCACCGACAAGGACGTCCAGGCCGGACGGAAGCAGTTCGTCACCGTCGAGGACTCCATGGGCCTGGTCCACTCCTCCCGCGGCAACCTCACGCCCGCGAGCCCCCACCTGCTCTCCGAGCCGGCGATCGTCGCCCGCCTGGCCCGCGCCGTCCTCGGCCCCGCCTCCACGACACCGTGGGAGGAGTTCGAGAAGGACTACGGGACGATCCGGGACCGCATCTCACGCGTCGTACCGGGCTTCGAGGACTTCAACGCCCGCGTCGCACGCCCGGGCGGTTTCGCACTCCCCCACGCCCCCCGCGACGAACGCCGCTTCCCCACCGCCACCGGCAAGGCCAACTTCACCGCCGCACCCGTCGAGTACCCCGAGCTCCCCGAAGGCAGGCTGCTGCTGCAGACCCTGCGCTCCCACGACCAGTACAACACCACGATCTACGGCCTCGACGACCGCTACCGCGGCATCAAGGGCGGCAGGCGCATCGTGATGGTCAACCCCGAGGACGCCCGCGCCCTGGGGCTCGCCGACGGCTCGTACACCGACCTCGTCAGCGAGTGGAAGGACGGCGCCGAGCGCCGCGCACCGGGCTTCCGCGTCGTCCACTACCCGACCGCACGCGGGTGCGCCGCCGCGTACTACCCCGAGACCAACGTGCTCGTCCCGCTCGACGCCACGGCCGACACCAGCAACACCCCGGCCAGCAAGTCCGTCGTCATCCGCTTCGAGAAGGCCTGAGAACCTCGGCCCACCAGCGGCTAAGCGTTCGCTCAGTCGTCTGATAAGAACAGTGCACACAGCAACGAACGACCGCAGACGAACGGAGCCGGACCCCATGGGCGAGCACATCGCACCCACGTTCCCCCAGGAGATCATCGACGAGTACGCCGCACTCGGCGTCGACCTCCCCGCCCTCTTCTCCGCCGGACACCTCGGTGAGCGCATGGGCGTACAGATCGTCGAGGCCTCCGCCGAGCGCGTCGTGGGCACCATGCCCGTGGAAGGCAACACACAGCCCTACGGACTGCTCCACGGCGGCGCCTCCGCCGTCCTCGCCGAGACCCTCGGCTCCATCGGCACCATGCTCCACGGCGGCGCCACCAAGATCGCCGTCGGCGTCGACCTGAACTGCACCCACCACCGCGGGGCCCGAAGCGGCCTCGTCACGGGTGTCGCCACCCCCGTACACCGCGGCCGTTCCACCGCCACGTACGAAATCGTCATCACCGACGAGCACGACAAGCGGGTCTGCACCGCCCGCCTCACCTGTCTGCTCCGCGACGTACCCCCGCCCACCGCCGACTGAACCACACGCCTCAACACCCGCTGCCCGGCCCGGAAATCGCACCGCATTCCGGACCGGGCAGACCCATATCCGGAGCGGGGAACGAACGTTGACCGCCACTCTCGGTCAACACCCTTGACCTCGCCACACGTTCCATGAGCCACTTCAGCAGCCACGGCGGTCACCGCAGCAAATCGAACACATCACCCAGATGTAACACTGCGTAACAGGTGTGCAATACACGAAAAAGACCGCGCGCCGCGTCCCCGCCCCAGAGGGACAGCCTCGCCGCGCCCCTTGCGCCCCGATTCGTGCGACAGCACCAAGATCGCCTCAAGCCCCTTAGCGGAGCTGCGCGTTCTCAGCATGCGGTCACTTCACAAGCCGTAAATGTCCACACTGCGCCCACCAACCCTTCCCCACGGCATAACAAGACAGTCACATCATCGGCGGACTTGTCCCGCACCCCCTCACCTGCCCTTAGAGTCACGGCCAGTCACCGCGCCGCCGGGCGCGTCTGCTGAACGGTTCCCTCAACGACCAGTACGGCCCGGCGAACGTCACGGCACCTCAGCAGAGGAGGCCGCGCCAGGGAAAGGACCTTTCGTGCGACACCGTTCTTTGCTTATCCTCACCGCAGTGCTCACCACAGGAGCACTCACCCTCACCGCCTGCGGGTCGCGCGACGACAGCGGAAAGAACGACGACAGCGGCAAGAAGACGACCGTCGTCATCGGCGTCGACGCCCCGCTGACCGGCTCCCTCTCCGCGCTCGGCCAGGGCATCAAGAACTCCGTGGACCTCGCGGCCAAGACCGCGAACAAGAACAACGAAGTCCCCGGCGTCGAGTTCAAGATCGAAGCCCTCGACGACCAGGCCGTCCCCGCATCCGGACAGGCCAACGCCACCAAGCTCGTCGGCACCGAGGAAGTCCTCGGCGTCGTCGGCCCGCTGAACTCGGGCGTCGCCCAGTCCATGCAGGGCGTCTTCGAGAAGGCCGACCTCGCGCAGGTCTCCCCCGCCAACACCAACCCCGCCCTCAGCCAGGGCGACAACTGGGGCAAGGGCGACTCCAAGCGCGTCTTCAAGACGTACTTCCGCACCTGCGCCACCGACGTCGTCCAGGGCAAGTTCGCCGCCCAGTACCTCTTCAACGACGCCAAGAAGAAGAAGGTCTACGTCGTCGACGACAAGCAGACCTACGGCGCCGGCCTCGCCGCGATCTTCTCCGCGGAATTCGAGCGCCTCGGCGGCAAGGTCGTCGGCACCGACCACGTCACGGTGAAGGAGACCGACTTCTCCAGCACCGCCGACAAGGTCAAGGGCTCCGGCGCCGACTCCGTCTACTACGGCGGCCAGTACCCCGAGGGCGGCCTGCTCTCCGACCAGATCAAGAAGACCGGCGCCAAGATCCCCACCATGGGCGGCGACGGCATCTACGACCCCGCCTTCATCAGCGCCTCCGGTGAGGCCAACGACGGCGACTACGCCACCTCCGTCGGCTACCCCGTCGAAGCCCTCCCGACCGCCAAGCAGTTCATCGCGGACTACAAGACCGGCGGCTACAAGGACCCCTTCGCTGCCTACGGCGGCTACTCCTACGACGCCGGCTGGGCCATCATCCAGGCCGTCAAGGCCGTCGTCGCAGCGAACGACGGCAAGCTCCCCGAGGACGCCCGCGCCAAGGTCACCGAGGCCATGGCCAAGGTCTCCTTCGACGGCGTGACCGGCAAGGTCTCCTTCGACGAGTTCGGTGACACCACCAACAAGCAGCTCACCGTCTACGAGGTCCAGAAGGGTGCTTGGAAGGACGTCAAGAGCGCCACGTTCGAGGACTGATCACCCAGCACACCCACAGCACATGCTCCTGACCGCGCGAGGGCGCAAACAGCGCCCTCGCGCGGTGTCATATCCGACAAGCTCATCGGAGGCACTGCGGTGAACGAACTGCCGCAACAGCTGGCCAACGGTCTCGCACTCGGCGCGCTCTATGGCCTCATAGCCATCGGGTACACCATGGTGTACGGCATCGTCCAGCTCATCAATTTCGCCCACGGCGAGATCTTCATGATCGGGGGCTTCGGCGCCCTCACCACCTACCTGGCGCTCCCCAGCGGAACCTCGCTCATGGTGGTCATACCCCTCATGATCGTCGGTGGCGCAATCGCCTCCGTCGCCGTAGCCACAGCCGCAGAACGCTTCGCCTACCGCCCCCTGCGAGGCGCACCGAGGCTGGCACCCCTCATCACCGCGATCGGCCTCTCGATCGTCCTCCAGCAGCTTGTCTGGGGCTTCTACCCCGACGCGAAGAAGCCGCGCAGCTTCCCCGAGTTCCAGGGCGAGTCGTTCAAGATCTTCGACAACCTCTACCTCCAGCGCGCCGACGCCTTCATCCTCGTCCTCGCCCCCCTGTGCATGCTCGCCCTCGGCATGTTCGTCGCCAAGAGCCGCAGCGGCCGCGCCATGCAGGCCACCGCACAGGACCCCGACACGGCCAAGCTCATGGGCATCAACACCGACCGCATCATCGTGATGGCCTTCGCCATCGGAGCCGCGTTCGCCGCCATCGCAGCCGTCGCCTACGGACTCGACAAGGGCCAGATCAACTTCGAGATGGGCTTCCTCCTCGGACTCAAGGCCTTCACCGCCGCAGTACTCGGCGGCATCGGCAACATCTACGGAGCCATGGTCGGCGGAGTCGTCCTCGGCCTCGCCGAAGCCCTCTCCATCGCCTACATCGAAGAAATCCCCGGCATGCAGCAGCTCGGCGGCGGCGCCTGGGCCAACGTCTGGGCATTCGTACTTCTCATCGTCGTCCTCCTCGTCAGGCCACAAGGCCTGCTCGGTGAGCGCGTCGCGGATCGGGCGTGAGAGCCATGACAACCGAGACCATCAAAACCCCCGCCGCCACGGTCGACACCGGCGCTCGCACCACCGCCCTGCGCCGCCTCACCGCCCTCGGCGGCATCGCGGCCATCGCCAGCACATTCATGTCCTGGACCTACACCGACGAGTTCCCCGGCGACCTCACCGTCTACGGCTACCCCGGCGGCCTCCAGGTCCTCACCCTCGTCGCAGGCGCCCTCGTACTCCTGTACGCACTCGCCGCCCTCGACATCCGAGGCTTCCGCTGGCTCGCCCCGACAGGCACCACCAAGGCCCTCCAGTTCCTGGCCCTCGGCGCCTTCGGCACCACCTGGTTCACCGTCATCGCCATCACCGTCGAACTCGGCGGCGTCGTCAACCTGGAACCCGGCGGCTTCGTCGCAGCGGTGGCCTCCGCCATCCCGCTCGTCGCCTTCCTCCTCCCCGACGACACCCACAAGGCCTCCCGCCCCAAGGAACTCCCCTCCTGGGCCGAGATCCTCATCATCGTCCTCGCCTTCGGAGTCGGCCTCTTCGTCGTCACCTACGGCATCGACACCGAATACGCCGAACTCTTCACCGGCTACATGATCACCGCGGGCTTCGCCATGGGCGCCCTCGTCAAGTCCGGCATCATGGGCCGGCTCTCGGTGCTCACCACCAAGTACCGCTCCATCGCCGTAGCCGCCGCATTCGTCGCCGCAGCAGCATTCCCCTTCACCCAGAGCACCGACCAGTACACCCTCATCGCGGTCAACATCCTCATCTTCGCGACCGTCGCACTCGGGCTGAACATCGTCGTCGGCCTCGCCGGACTCCTCGACCTCGGATACGTCGCCTTCCTCGGCGTCGGCGCCTACACCGCCGCACTCGTCTCCGGCACCACCGCCTCCGCGTTCGACGTCCACTTCCCCTTCTGGGCAGCGGTCCTCACCGGAGCAGCCGTATCCCTGATCTTCGGCGTCGTCATCGGAGCGCCCACACTGCGCCTCCGCGGCGACTACCTCGCCATCGTCACCCTCGGCTTCGGCGAGATCTTCCGCATCACCGTCGGCAACCTCGACGGCGTATCCGGACCCCAGATCACCAACGGCCCCAACGGCGTACCGAACATCCCCGACCTCGTCTTCTTCGGATACGACTTCGGCGAGTCCCACACCGTCCTGGGCATCGAACTCGGCGGATACGCCAACTACTACCTGCTCATGCTGCTCGCGATGATCCTCGTGGTCCTCGTCTTCAGCCGAGCCGGCAGCTCCCGCATCGGCCGCGCCTGGGTCGCCATCCGCGAGGACGAGACCGCCGCCACCGCCATGGGCATCAACGGCTTCCGCGTCAAGCTCATCGCCTTCGCCCTCGGCGCCACGCTCGCCGGCCTCGCCGGCACCGTCCAGGCACACGTACAGAGCACCGTCGTCCCGGAGATGTACGTCTTCGCCGGCCCCGTGCCGCCCAACTCCGCCTTCCTCCTCGCCGCGGTCATCCTCGGCGGCATGGGAACGATCAGCGGACCCCTGATCGGCGCCACGCTCCTGTACATGATCCCCGCGAAGCTGCAGTTCCTCCAGGACTACCAGCTCCTCGGCTTCGGCCTCGCACTCATCCTGCTGATGCGCTTCCGCCCCGAAGGCCTCATCGCCAACCGGCGGGCACAGCTCGAATACCACGAGACCGGCCAACTCGACACACCCGAGGGCACCCTGCCCGAATCCGGCGTCGGCACCGTGAAGGCGGGGGCGTGAACGACATGACGACCACCACCGAAACCACCACGCCCGTCCTGGACGCGAGCGGCGTCACCATGCGCTTCGGCGGCCTCACCGCCGTACGCAACGTCGAACTCAAGGTCAACGCAGGCGAGATCGTCGGCCTCATCGGCCCCAACGGCGCAGGCAAGACCACCTTCTTCAACTGCCTCACCGGCCTCTACGTCCCCACCGAGGGCAAGGTCCGCTACAAGGGCACCGTCCTGCCGCCCAAGCCCCACCTCGTCACCCAGGCAGGCATCGCCCGCACCTTCCAGAACATCCGGCTCTTCGCCAACATGACCGTCCTGGAGAACGTCCTCGTCGGACGCCACACCAGGACCAAGGAAGGCCTCTGGTCCGCACTCCTGCGCGGCCCCGGGTTCAAGAGGGCCGAAGCCGCCTCCCACGCACGCGCCATGGAACTCCTCGAGTTCATCGGCCTGCAGGACAAGGCCGACCACCTCGCACGCAACCTCCCCTACGGAGACCAGCGCAAGCTGGAAATCGCGCGCGCCCTCGCCAGCGACCCCGGCCTCCTCCTCCTGGACGAGCCCACCGCCGGCATGAACCCGCAGGAAACCCGCGTCACCGAAGAACTCATCTTCGCCATCCGGGACATGGGCATCGCCGTACTCGTCATCGAGCACGACATGCGCTTCATCTTCAACCTCTGCGACCGAGTCGCCTGCCTCGTCCAGGGCGAGAAGCTCGTCGAAGGCACACCCTCCGTCGTCCAGGGCGACGAACGCGTCATCGCCGCCTACCTCGGCACCCCCTTCGAAGGGGACACCCCCGAGAAGACCGACGCCCCCGCACCCTCCGAGGCACCCGAGCCGGAACCGGCCCCCGAAGCCGACACCACGCCCGAGGCCGAGGAAACAGCGGCGAAGACCGAGGCCGCAGACACCACCGAGGCCGAAACGACCGAGGCGGACAAGGCGAAGCGCACCACCAGCACAGAAGGGGAAGACCAGTGACCGCACTGCTCGAGGTCGAAGACCTCAGGGTCGCCTACGGCAAGATCGAAGCCGTCAAGGGAATCTCCTTCAGCGTCGAAGCCGGCCAGGTCGTCACCCTCATCGGCACCAACGGTGCGGGCAAGACCACCACCCTGCGCACCCTCTCCGGCCTCCTCAAGCCCTCCGGCGGCCGGATCCTCTTCGAAGGGAAGCCCCTCACCGGCATCCCCGCCCACAAGATCGTGGCACTGGGCCTCGCCCACTCCCCCGAAGGCCGCCACATCTTCCCCCGCCTCACCATCGCGGAGAACCTCCAGCTCGGCGCCTTCCTCCGCACCGACAAGGCAGGCATCGAGAAGGACATCCAGCGCGCCTACGAGCTCTTCCCCATCCTCGGGGAACGCCGCAAGCAGGCCGCAGGAACCCTCTCCGGCGGCGAGCAGCAGATGCTCGCCATGGGACGCGCACTCATGTCCCAGCCCAAGCTGCTCATGCTCGACGAGCCCTCCATGGGACTCTCGCCGATCATGATGCAGAAGATCATGGAGACCATCGTCGAGCTCAAGGCGGCAGGCACCACGATCCTGCTCGTCGAGCAGAACGCCCAGGCGGCCCTCTCCCTCGCGGACCAGGGCCACGTCATGGAGGTCGGCAAGGTCGTCCTCTCCGGCACCGGCGCGGACCTCCTCCACGACGAGTCGGTCCGCAAGGCCTACCTCGGCGAGGACTGACACCCTCCGCTCCCGCACACGAAGGAGGCCCGCACCCCGATCGATCCGGGGTGCGGGCCTCCTTCGTATGCAGGGCGTACGGGGCTACTCGGCCGCCTTCTTCTTCTCCTCGGCGTCCTCGATCAGCGCCTCGGCGAGCTGCTGCATGGACAGCCGGCGGTCCATCGACGTCTTCTGGATCCACCGGAACGCGGCGGGCTCGGACAGGCCGTAGTCCGTCTGCAGAATGCTCTTCGCCCGGTCGACCAGCTTCCGGGTCTCCAGCCGCTGCGAGAGGTCGGCGACCTCGTTCTCCAGCGCCTTCAGCTCCGAGAACCGGGACACGGCCATCTCGATGGCCGGCACGACGTCGCTCTTGCTGAACGGCTTCACGAGGTACGCCATCGCACCGGCGTCCCTGGCCCGCTCGACGAGGTCCCGCTGCGAGAACGCGGTGAGCATCAGCACGGGGGCGATGGACTCCTCCGTGATCTTCTCGGCGGCGGAGATCCCGTCGAGAACGGGCATCTTCACGTCGAGGATGACCAGGTCCGGCTTGTGCTCCCGGGCGAGCTCGATGGCCTGCTGCCCGTCGCCGGCCTCGCCGACGACCGAGTAGCCCTCCTCCTCCAGCATCTCCTTGAGGTCGAGGCGGATGAGCGCCTCGTCCTCGGCGATGACGACACGGGTCGTCAGCGGCGGGACGTGCGACTTGTCGTCGTCGGCGGCGTCTACGGGCTGGGGCGACTCGGGGGTGGTCACGGGGCTCCTTGGTCAAGACAGGGGTGCAGCTCCCAAGAGCCTACCTAGTTGCGGTATGTTTGAGGCACGGAGGGTCCTGCGGATCCTTCGTTTCGAAGGGGCCCCGGTAGCCCAGCGGCAGAGGCCATGGATTCAAAACCCATACAGCGTCGGTTCGAATCCGACTCGGGGCACTTCTCCTTCGTTTCCAAGGTTGATTCACGTGTTGGCGATCTTCACCCCTCCCGGTGAACGCTCCTTCGAATCTGGTGCACGCCAGCGAAGGCCGCGGAAGACTCCACTTCATGGGACAGCACAATCCATCGATACGTGACGAAGCGCTTGCCCTTCTGAGGGGCGGGACCACCAATCGAGTAGTTGCAGAACTTCTCAACGTGCCTCGCGGAACAATCGGCTGGTGGCTCCACGAGGACCGCAAGCGACGTGGCGTGGAGTACGTACAGCCCACCGACTGTCCGGTGTGCACCGGCCGGGACGTCGACCGCGTCGCCTACGCATATCTCCTGGGGCTCTATCTCGGTGACGGCCACATAATCGCCAAGCCAAAGCAGAACCACCTGTCGATCTTCTGTGGTGAAACATGGGCCGGCCTGATCGATGAGGCGGAGTCGGCCATGCGCCGGGTGATGCCCATGCCGCGTACCGGACGGCGCCACAGGAGCGGCTGCGTCGAGGTCAAGTCCTATACGAAACACTGGACATGCGTCTTCCCGCAGCACGGGCCCGGCAAGAAGCATGAACGCCGCATCGTTCTCGAACCCTGGCAGCAGGAAATCGTCGACGCTCACCCCTGGGACTTCGTCCGCGGCCTCATCCACTCCGACGGCTGCCGGAACATGAACTGGACGACCCGGATGGTCGGCGGCGTACGGAAAAGGTACGAGTATCCGCGGTACTGGTTCACCAATGTCTCGGACGACATCCGGGAGCTCTACACGGACACCCTCGACAAGCTCGGCATCGAGTGGACGCACTGCACCCGCGCGGGCAGGAAGTACAACATCTCCGTCGCCCGACGGGCATCCGTCGCGCTCATGGATGCTCACGTCGGGCCGAAATACTGAGCTGGTCCGCCCTACTTCGGGCTGTCGTCCTCGCCGATGTGGTGCACCCGCACCAGGTTCGTCGAGCCCGCGACTCCGGGCGGGGAGCCGGCCGTGATCACGACGACGTCCCCCTTCTGGCAGCGTCCGATCCGCAGGAGCTCCTCGTCCACCTGCGCCACCATCGCGTCCGTGGAGTCCACGTGCGGCCCGAGGAACGTCTCCACGCCCCAGGTGAGGTTCAGCTGGGCCCGGGTGGCCTGGTCGGGGGTGAAGGCCAGGAGCGGGATCGGGGAGCGGTAGCGGGAGAGGCGTTTGACGGTGTCGCCGCTCTGGGTGAAGGCGACCAGGAATTTGGCGCCGAGGAAGTCGCCCATCTCGGCTGCCGCGCGGGCGACCGCGCCGCCCTGGGTGCGGGGCTTGTTGCGGTCGGTGAGGGGCGGGAGGCCCTTGGCGAGGATGTCCTCCTCGGCCGCTTCCACGATGCGGGCCATGGTGCGGACGGTTTCGACCGGGTACTTGCCGACGCTGGTCTCGCCGGAGAGCATCACCGCGTCCGTGCCGTCGATGACGGCGTTGGCGACGTCGGAGGCTTCGGCGCGGGTGGGGCGTGAGTTGTCGATCATCGAGTCGAGCATCTGGGTGGCGACGATGACCGGCTTGGCGTTGCGCTTGGCGAGTTTGATGGCGCGCTTCTGGACGATCGGGACCTGTTCCAGGGGCATTTCGACGCCGAGGTCTCCGCGGGCGACCATGATGCCGTCGAAGGCGGCGACGATGTCGTCGATGTTCTCGACGGCCTGGGGCTTTTCGACTTTGGCGATGACGGGGAGGCGGCGGTCCTCCTCGTCCATGATGCGGTGGACGTCGTCGATGTCGCGTCCGCTGCGCACGAAGGAGAGGGCGAGGATGTCCGCGCCGGTGCGCAGGGCCCAGCGGAGGTCGTCGATGTCCTTTTCGCTGAGTGCGGGGACGGAGACGGCTACGCCGGGGAGGTTGAGTCCTTTGTGGTCGGAGACCATGCCGCCTTCGATGACGGTGGTGTGGACGCGTGGTCCGTCGACCTGGGTGACTTCGAGGGTGACGCGGCCGTCGTCGACGAGGATGCGTTCGCCCGGGGTGACGTCGGTGGCGAGGCCGTCGTAGGTGGTTCCGCAGGTGTGGCGGTTGCCTTCGACGGTTTCGACGGTGATGGTGAAGTCGTCGCCGCGTTCAAGGAGTACGGGGCCTTCGGTGAAGCGTCCGAGGCGGATCTTCGGGCCTTGAAGGTCGGCGAGGATTCCGACGCTGCGTCCGGTCTCTTCGGATGCTTTGCGTACGTGGTGGTATCGCTGTTCGTGTTCGGCGTAGGTGCCGTGGCTGAGGTTGAGGCGGGCGATGTCCATTCCCGCTTCGACGAGTGCCTTGATCTGCTCGTATGTGTCGGTTGCGGGTCCCAGGGTACAAACGATTTTCGCTCGGCGCATGGTTCGAGCCTAGACCTTACCTACGGGTAGGTAATTGTCTCTGCATGACTCCCCAACAACCTTTGGGTGAAAGCTTATTGACAAGTGTTGAATTGTGCAGCGGGTCGCTCTGATGAGCGTGTGGCGGGTGCGGTGCGGGGGTGCGGGTCGGCGGGTGCGCGCCGTGGTCATCAGATCGAAACCTGCGTGGGGTGTTGCGGGGCACGGTGGCTGGGCCAGAATCTACGCGCGTTGTTCAATTGAACGAGGAGTCAGGAATGCCGTTGAACCGTAGGAAGTTTCTGGGCCGGTCGGCTGCCGCGGGTGCGGGTGTGGCGCTGGCGGGCGGGGCCGTTGCCGGGCCTGCCGGGGCCGCGGAGTCGAAGGGGCACGGGCACGGCCGCCCGGCCAGGCGGTACTCGTTCACCGTGATGGGGACGACGGACCTGCACGGCAACGTCTTCAACTGGGACTACTTCACGGACAAGGAGTTCGACGACAAGGCGCACAACGATGTGGGCCTGGCGAAGATCTCGACGTTGGTGGAGCAGATCCGTGAGGAGCGCGGGCGCCGGAACACGCTGCTGATCGATGCGGGTGACACGATCCAGGGCACCCAGCTGTCGTACTACTACGCGAAGATCGATCCGATCACTGCGAAGCGTGGTCCGGTGCATCCGATGGCGCAGGCGATGAACAGGATCGGTTACGACGCTGCGGCGCTCGGGAACCATGAGTTCAATTACGGCATTCCGGTGCTGCGGAAGTTCGAGGAGCAGTGTGATTTCCCGCTGCTGGGTGCGAACGCGCTGGATGCGAAGACGTTGCGGCCGGCGTTCGCCCCGTATGTGATCAAGCGTGTGCGTACGCCGCACGGCCGGGATGTGCGGGTGGCGGTTCTGGGGTTGACGAATCCTGGTATCGCGATCTGGGACAAGGCGAATGTGGGCGGGAAGATGGTGTTCCCGGGGCTTGAGGAGCAGGCGGCGAAGTGGGTGCCGAAGCTTCGTTCGATGGGTGCGGATGTGGTGATCGTTTCGGCGCATTCGGGTTCGTCGGGTACGTCGTCGTACGGGGATCAGCTGCCGTACGTGGAGAACGCGGCGGGTCTGGTGGCGGAGCAGGTTCCGGGTATTGACGCGATTCTGGTGGGTCATGCGCACTCGGAGATTCCTGAGTACTTCGTGACGAACAAGGAGACGGGTAAGCAGGTTGTTCTTTCGGAGCCGTTGAAGTGGGGGCAGCGGTTGACGTTGTTCGACTTCGACCTGGTGTGGGAGAAGGGCCGCTGGGTGGTGGAGAAGGTCGGCGCCGAGGTGCTGAATTCGAACACGGTGGCGGAGGACCCGCGGATCACGTCGTTGCTCGGGGATGAGCACGCGAAGGTGGTGGCCTATGTGAATCAGGTCATCGGTTCGTCTGTGGTGGCGATGACGACGGTGGAGGCTCCGTGGAAGGACGAGCCGATCATCGATCTGATCAACCAGGTGCAGGCGGACACGGTGAAGGCGGCGTTGGCTTCCGGCGAGTATGCGGCGTTGCCGGTGCTGTCGCAGGCGTCGTGCTTCTCGCGTACGGCGGGGATCCCGGCGGGTCAGGTGACGATCAAGGATGCGGCGGGGCTGTATCCGTTCGAGAACACGCTTGAGGCGCGGTTGCTGACGGGTGCGCAGTTGAAGGATTATCTGGAGTATTCGGCGAGGTATTACGTGCAGACGGCGGCGGGTGGTCCTGTGGACACGTCGAAGCTGACGAATGCGGACGGTACGCCGGATTACAACTATGACGCGGTGTCGGGGGTGTCGTACGACATCGACATTGCGAAGCCTGCGGGTTCGCGGATCGTGAATCTGACGTTCGAAGGCGCGGCGGTCGATCCGGCGGCGCAGTTCGTGTTCGCGGTGAACAACTACCGGGCGAGTGGTGGGGGTAATTTCCCGCATGTTCCGGGTGCGAAGCAGTTGTGGGCGAATTCGGATGAGATCCGGAACACGATCATCGGGTGGGTGCAGGCGAAGGGTTCGGTGGATCCGGCGGAGTTCGCTTCGGTGGGGTGGCGTCTGACGCGGGATGGTGTGCCGGTGTTCTGACCGGGTTGTTCGGGCCCGTTTGTTGTGCGGGTGGGGGTGGGGCGGCCGTTCTCCTTGGGGAGGGCGGCCGCTTTCGTGTGTGCGGTTGCGGGGGCCGGGTTCGGGCGGTTGCGGGGTTCAGTGGCCCTGTACGAGGGGGGTGAGGGCGGGGCCTTGGTGGGGGATTTTCGGCGCGGGGTGGGGGGTGAGGCCGAAGGTGGTGAAGGCGGTGCGGTGCGGGAGGGGGTAGGGGGTGGTGCCGGTGAGGTCGTTGAGGATCGTGGCGCTGCGCCAGGCGGCGAGTCCGAGGTCGGGGGCGCCGACTCCGTGGGTGTGGCGTTCGGCGTTCTGTACGTAGATGTGGCCGGTGATGGCGGGGTCGAGGCCGAGGCGGTAGGTGTCGTCGATGTGGGGGCGTTGGGAGGCGTCGCGGCGGATGTGGGGGGTGAGGCCGGTGAGGAGGGTGTCGAGGGGGCGTTCCCGGTAGCCGGTGGCGAGGACGACGGCGTCGGTGGTGAGTCTGGTGCGGGTGTGTTGCTGGGTGTGTTCGAGGTGGAGTTCGATGCGGGTGCCGGAGAGCCGGCCGGCGGTGCGTACGTGGACGCCGGGGGTGAGGGTGGCGTCGGGCCAGCCGCCGTGGAGGGTGCGCCGGTAGAGCTCTTCGTGGATGGCGGTGATGGTGTCGGTGTCGATGCCTTTGTGGAGCTGCCATTGGCTGGGGACGAGTGTGTCGCGTACGGCTTCGGGGAGTGCGTGGAAGTAGCGGGTGTAGTCGGGGGTGAAGTGTTCGAGGCCGAGTTTGGAGTACTCCATGGGGGCGAAGGCCTGGGTGCGGGCGAGCCAGTGGAGTTTTTCGGCTCCTCGGGGGCGGGCGCGGAGGAGGTCGAGGAAGATTTCGGCGCCTGACTGGCCGGATCCGATGACGGTGACGTGGTCGGCGTCCAGGAGTTTCTGCCGGTGGTGGAGGTAGTCGGCGGAGTGGATGACGGGGATGTTCGGGGCTTCGGCGAGTGGGCGCAGTGGTTCGGGGACGAAGGGTTCGGTGCCGACGCCGAGGGCGATGTGGCGGGTGTGGGCGTTGCCGGTTGTTTTTGCTTCGCCGTCGTTGTCGAGGTGGGTGAAGTCGATTTCGAAGAGGGCGTGGTCGGGGTTCCAGCGGATGGCGTCGACGTGGTGGCTGAAGTGCAGTGCGGGGAGTTGTTGGCTGACCCATCGGCAGTAGGCGTCGTATTCGGTGCGTTGGATGTGGAAGCGCTCGGCGAAGTAGAAGGGGTAGAGGCGGTTCTGGGTGCGGAGGTAGTTGAGGAAGGTCCAGGGGTTGGTGGGGTCGGCGAGGGTGACGAGGTCGGCGAGGAAGGGGACTTGGAGGGTGGCGCCGTCGATGAGGAGGCCGGGGTGCCAGTGGAAGCGGGGGCGTTGTTCGTAGAAGGCGGTGGTGGGGCGGGGGTGGTCGGGGGTGGTGGGGATGGTGTGGGCGAGGGCGGCGAGGGAGAGGTTGAAGGGGCCGATGCCGATGCCGATGAGGTCGTGCGGCTGGTCGGGGGTGGGCCGGTCTGTCATCGGGGGGTGCTGCCTTCTGTGAGGCCGGTGGTGGCGTGGGTGGCGAGGTGGGTGAGTCGGTGGAGGTCGTCGGGGGTGGTGTGGGGGTTGAGGAGGGTGGCTTTGAGCCAGAGGCGGTTGTCGGCGTGGGCGCGGCCGAGTACGGCGTGGCCGTGGGTGAGGAGGGTGCGGCGGATGGTGGCGACGGTGGTGTCGTCGGCGTCGGTGGGGCGGAAGAGGACGGTGCTGATGGTGGGGCGGGCGTAGAGGTCGAGTTGGGGGGTTGCGGTGATGATGTCGGCGAGGTGGTGGGCGGCGGCGAGGGTGCGGTCGATGAGGTCGGCGAGTCCGTCGCGGCCGAGTGCTTGGAGGGTGACGGCGATCTTGAGGGCGTCGGGGCGTCGGGTGGTGCGGAGGGAGCGGCCGAGGAGGTCGGGGAGGCCTGCGTCGGTGTCGTCCTCGGCGTTGAGGTAGGGGGCTTGGTGGTGGAGGGCGTCGAGGTCGTGGTGGTGGGGGACGGCGAGGATGCCGGCTGATGCGGGTTGCCAGCCGAGTTTGTGCAGGTCGAGGGTGACGCTGTGGGCGCGGTGGAGGCTGTGGACGAGGTGGCGGTGGGTGGGGCTGAGGAGGAGTGGGCCTCCGTAGGCGGCGTCGATGTGGAGTTCGGCGCCGTGGGCTGTGGTGAGGTCGGCGATGGCGTCGAGGGGGTCGATCTGGCCTGTGTCGGTGGTGCCGGCGGTGGCGGTGACGAGGAGGGGGCCTTGGTGCCGGGTGAGGGCGTCGTGGAGGGCGGGGAGGTCCATGACGCCGGTGGGGGCGGGGATGACGACGGGGGCGGGGAGGCCGAGGAGCCAGGCGGCGCGGGTGATGCTGTGGTGGGCGTTGGCGGCGCAGATGGTCTGTACGGGGCCGTGGCGTTCGCGGGCGAGGAGGAGTGCGAGTTGGTTGGCTTCGGTGCCGCCGGTGGTGATGAGGGCGTCGGGGCTGGGGGTGTGGGGGTAGATCTCGGCGGCGAGTGTGCGGGTGAGGGTGGTTTCGAGGGCTGAGGCGGCGGGGGCCTGGTCCCAGGAGTCCATGGAGGGGTTGAGTGCCGATGCGGCGAGGTCGGCTGCTGCGGCGACTGCGAGGGGTGGGGTGTGCAGGTGGGCGGCGCAGTGGGGGTGTGCGGGGTCTGCGGCGCCTTCGGTGAGTGCGGTGACGAGGGTGCGCAGGGCGTGGTGGGCGCCGGTGCCGTGGTCGGGGATGAGTGGGCCGGTGGTGTGGTGGGTGTGGTGGGTGATGGTGTCGGGGCCGCCGGCGGGGAGGGGTCCGTTGCGTCGGGTCGCGCCGTCGTGGAGTGCGGTGAGGACGGTGTCGAGGAGGGGGCGCAGGTGGGTGGGGCCTGCGGTGCCTCCGGCGAGGGGTGGGATGGGCATGGGTGGTGTGGTCCTTCGGGTGCGCGGGGGCGGGCGTACCAGCTTGTCCGGGTTTTTGGGACCCTGGCCGAAGAGACCGACGATCTGACCCCGAAAGGGGTATTGCGCTGTGGTGTGGGTGGGGTGTGCGGGGTGGGGCTGCTATAGGAGTGCGTGGTTCGCATGGCTGTGCCCGGCCCTTGTGTGTTCGGGGCCGGGCACGGGTGGTGGTGGGTCAGTGGGCGTTGCGTACGGCGAGGGCGCGGCGCAGGTCGTCGAGTTGGTCGGTGAGTTTGCGGCGGAGTGCGGGGGTGAGGGTTTTGTCGTCGAGGGCGTCGGTGCCGAGGCGGAGGCTGTCGGTGTCGACGTGGTGGGTGGGGAAGGCGTGGCGGCCTGCGGCTTCGGCGATGGCGGGGCCGCGGCGTGCGGCGAGTGCGGTGGCGTCGGGGTAGTAGCGGGCGACGTAGTCGTGGAGGAGTTCGCCCTGTTCGGGTTGCCAGAAGCCTTGGGCGGTGGCGGTGAAGAGGTAGTTGGACAGGGTGTCGTCGGTGAACATGGCGTGCCAGGCGGCGGTTTTGGCTTGGGGGGTGGGGAGGGCGGCGCGGCAGCGTGCGGCGCCTTCCTGTCCGGTGGCGCTGGGGTCCTGGGTGAGTTCGGCGTCGATGGCGGTTTCGTCGGTGGCGCCGAGGACGGCGAGGCGGGTGAGGATGCGCCAGCGCAGTTCGGGGTCGAGTTCGGGTCCGCCGGGGACGGTGCCGTCGGCCAGCCAGTCCTGGATGGTGTCGGGCTGGGTGGCGGCGTCGATGAAGTGGCGTACGGCGGTGAGGCGGAGGCCGGGGTCGGCGCCGGCGGTGGGGGTGTGGTGTTCCCAGTCCTTGGCGGTGAGGCCTTCGGTGCGGCGGAGCAGGTCGCGGCAGAGGGAGGTGAGGGTGGCGAGTGCGGCGGGCCGGTCGTGGGGGGTGAGGTAGCGGTCGGCGATCTGGGTGGCGGCGAAGCCGAGGACGCCGTTGACGAGGGAGAGGTCGGTTTCGTGGGGGAGGTGGGTGCGTGCGGTGGTGAGGTAGGTGGTGGGGTGGAGTTCGCCGTCGCGGACCATGTCGCGTGCGGTGTTCCAGATGAGGGCGCGGGTGAGGGCGTCGGGGATGCCGGAGAGGCTGCCGAGGACGGTGTCCCAGGATGCGGGGTCGAGGCGGATCTTGGCGTAGGTGAGGTCGTTGTCGTTGAGGACGACGAGGGCGGGGCGTCGGCCGGGCAGGGTGGTGGGTTCTCCGGTGTGCGGGATGTCGAGGTCGAAGCGGTCGCGCTGGACGAGTTCGGCTGCGCCGGAGCGGGTGTCGAGGGTGTGGTCGTAGGTGCCGACGGCGATGCGGTGGGGGCGGTTGCCGTGGTGGTCGACGGTGAGGGTCCAGGCGCGGTCGTTGTCTTCGACGTGGGCGGTGAGGGTGTCGATGCCGGTGGTGCGGAGCCAGGTGTCGGCCCAGGCGTGGACGTCGCGGTCGGTGGCGGACGCGAGGTTGTCGATGAAGTCGGCGAGGGTGGCGTTGGCGAATTTGTGCCGGGCGAAGTGGGTGTTGATTCCGGCGAGGAAGTCTTTTTCGCCCAGCCAGGTGACGAGTTGGCGCAGGGCTGAGGCGCCCTTGGCGTAGGAGATGCCGTCGAAGTTGAGGAGGGCGGACGCGGTGTCGGGGACGGCGTCCGGGTCGGGTGCGACGGGGTGGGTGGAGGGGCGTTGGTCGGCGTCGTAGCCCCAGCCCTTGCGGGCGACGCCGAAGTCGACCCAGGTGTCGGTGAAGCGGGTGGCTTCGGTGAGGGTCTGGTAGCCCATGTATTCGGCGAAGGACTCGTTGAGCCAGATGTCGTCCCACCAGGTGAGGGTGACGAGGTCGCCGAACCACATGTGGGCCATTTCGTGGGCGATGACCATGGCGCGGGTCTGGCGTTCGGCGTCGGTGACCGCGGAGCGGTAGATGAATTCGTCGCGGAAGGTGACGAGTCCGGGGTTCTCCATGGCGCCGGCGTTGAATTCGGGGACGAAGGCCTGGTCGTAGGAGTCGAAGGGGTAGGGCTCGTCGAACTTCTCGTGGTAGCGGTCGTAGAGGTCGCGGGTGACGGAGAGGATTTCGTCGGCGTCGGCGTCGAGGTGGGGTGCGAGGGAGCGACGGCAGTGGATGCCGAAGGGCAGGCCGGCGTGTTCGGTGGTCACGGTGTGCCAGGGGCCTGCGGCGACGGCGACGAGGTAGGTGGAGATCGGTGGGGTGGGGGTGATGCTCCAGCGGCCTCGGGTGGTCTGGTGGGCGGTGCCGTTTCCGAGGACGGTCCAGTTCTCGGGTGCGGTGACGGTGATGTCGAAGACGGATTTGAGGTCGGGTTGGTCGAAGGCGGCGAAGACGCGTTGGACGTCTTCCATGAAGAGTTGGGTGTAGACGTAGGTTTCGCCGTCGGCGGGGTCGGTGAAGCGGTGCATGCCTTCGCCGGTGCGGGAGTAGTGCATGGTGGCGTCGATGCGCAGTTCGTGGGTTCCTGCGGTGAGCCGGTCGAGGGGGTAGCGGTTCTCGGTGAGGCGTTCGGGGTCCAGGGGTTGTCCGTCGAGGCTGAGCGAGCGCAGTGTCCGGGGCTTGACCTCGACGAAGGTGTCTCCGGCCGTGTGGGCGGTGAACTGGATGACGGTGCGGGAGTCGAAGGTGTCCTCGCCTGTGGTGAGGTCGAGGTCGACCGTGTACCGGTTCACGTCGAGGAGCTGGGCTCGGGTCTGCGCTTCGTTGCGCGTCAGTACGGACATGCCGCCCATGCTGCCGTACGGCCGGTGGGGCGTGCAGTGGGGTTCTCGCAGGGCTGACGGCGGTGGGTCAGAGGCTTGGGGCCGGGGTTTCTCCGGCTGATTCCTCGGCGATGCGTTCGTGGTGGCGGATGACTTCCGCCACGATGAAGTTCAGTAGCTTCTCGGCGAACGCGGGGTCGAGTTTGGCACTCTCCGCGAGTTGTCTGAGCCGGGCGATCTGGCGGGATTCGCGGGCCGGGTCGGCGGGCGGCAGGTGGTGTTCGGCCTTGAGGTGGCCGACCTGCTGGGTGGCTTTGAACCGTTCGGCGAGCATGTGGACGACTGCGGCGTCGATGTTGTCGATGCTTTCGCGCAGCCGGTTCAGTTCGGCGCGTACGGACTCGTCGATGTCGCTCGTGGTCATGGGCAGCGAGCTTAGACGTTCCTACTGGACGGTGATCGTGGGTGGGTGGTCCGGGTCGGGGATGCGGTCGCTCCAGCCGCCGGGGACGCTGCGGCCCTGTTGTTCGCGGAAGCGGACGGGGGCTTGGCCGACGCGGCGGGCGAAGAGGCGGGAGAAGTAGGCGGGGTCGTCGTATCCGACGCGGCGGGCGACGGCGGCGATGGGCAGGTCGGTGGCGGCGAGGAGTTCTTTGGCGCGGCCGAGCCGGATGGTCAGGAGGTAGTCCTTGGGGCTGCATCCTGCTCCGCGTCGTACGGCGGTGCGCAGTTCGGCGGGTGTCATGCCGTGCCGGGCGGCGTGTTCGGCGACGGAGAGCGGCTGGAACGCGTCGCGTGCCAGGGCCTGGAGTACGGGGGATCCGTCGGGGCCGATGTCTGCGCGGGCTCGGCGCAGGGCTACGAGGAGTTCGTGGACGGCGGCGCCCGTCTCGACTTCGAGCAGGGGGTTTCCGCGGCGTGCGGCGCGGACGATGCGGCCGATGGCGGCGCGTGGTCCTGCGGTGTCGGTGAGCGGGACGAGGGGGCGGTCCGCTTCGATGTAGCCGAGTTCGGTGTAGGTGGTGGTGGCGGGGCCGGTGAAGTCGACGAAGCTTTCGTCCCAGCCGGTGGGGTCGGCGCCGTAGTGGTGCGGGGTGCCGGGGGTGAGCCAGATGAGGCTGGGTGCTTCGACGGTCTGGCGTCGGCCGTCTTTTCCGGTGTACCAGCCGCTGCCCGAGGTGATGACGACGGCGACGTGGTGGTCGAGGGTGCGGGGGCCGACGGTGGGCAGGGCGCCGTGCTGGAGGCCGACGCCGAGGCAGGCCAGTCCGAGGCGGTGGTGCAGTGCGCTGGGTGTGAAGAAGCGCATCCAGGTGTGGTACATCGCTCTCCACCTCCCTGTCGGGTGTTGTGTCCAATCAGCGGTGATCTTTCTCCATGGACCGGCCGGGCGCCAGGGGCCGAAGCTGGTGGCAGGCGAGGATCCGCACACAGGAGCGTACGAGCACCATGAATGATTTCACCGTGGGGGACGACCATTTCCGGCTGGGCGGGCAGCCGGTGCGGCTGTTGTCGGGGGCGCTGCACTATTTCCGGGTGCATGAGGCGCAGTGGGATCACCGGCTGTCGATGCTGCGGGCGATGGGCCTGAACTGTGTGGAGACGTATGTGCCGTGGAATCTTCATGAGCCGCGTCCCGGGATGTTCCGTGATGTGGGGGCGCTGGGCCGGTTCCTGGACGCGGTGGACCGGGCGGGGCTGTTGGCGATCGTGCGTCCGGGGCCGTACATCTGTGCCGAGTGGGAGAACGGTGGGCTGCCGGTCTGGGTGACGGGGCGGTTCGGCCGGCGGGTGCGGACCCGGGATGCCGGGTACACAGCCGCGGTGGAGCGCTGGTTCGGGGAGCTGCTTCCGCAGGTGGTGCGGCGGCAGGTCACCTTCGGTGGTCCGGTGATCATGGTGCAGGCGGAGAACGAGTACGGGAGCTACGGTTCGGACCGGGTGCATCTGGAGGAGCTGGTGGGGTTGCTGCGCCGGTGCGGGGTGACGGTGCCGCTGTTCACGTCGGACGGGCCGGAGGACCACATGCTGACGGGTGGCTCGGTGCCGGGTCTCCTGGCTACGGCGAATTTCGGTTCGGGGGCGCGTGGGGCGTTCGAGGTGATGCGCCGGCACCGGCGGCGGGGGCCGCTGATGTGCATGGAGTTCTGGTGCGGCTGGTTCGGTCACTGGGGTGCCGAGCCTGTCGTGCGGGATCCGGCGGAGACGGCGGATGCGTTGCGCGAGATCCTGGAGTGCGGTGCTTCGGTCAATGTCTACATGGCGCACGGGGGTACGAATTTCGCGGGCTGGGCGGGTTCCAATCGTGGCGGTCCGTTGCAGGACCAGGAGTTCTTGCCGACGGTGACGTCGTACGACTACGACGCTCCGGTCGATGAGTACGGGCGGCCCACGGAGAAGTTCTGGCTGTTGCGGGAGGTGCTGGCCGAGTATGCGGACGGTCCTCTGCCGGAGTTGCCGCCGGAGCCGGTGGGGCTGCCCGGTCCGGTGCGGGTGTCGCTGACGCGGGGGGTTCCGCTGGCCGGGGTGCTGGAGGGGCTGGGTGATCCGGAGACGGCCGAGTCGGGTGTTCCGCCGACGTTCGAGGATCTCGGTGTCGACCGGGGCCTGGTGCGTTACCGGGTGGGTGTTCCGGGGCCGCGACAGCCGTATCCGCTGGGTGCGGTGGGTCTGCGGGACCGGGCGGTGGTGTACGTGGACGGGGTGCGGGCGGGGGTGCTCACCGAGGAGCTTCCCGTGCTGGACGAGCCGGTCGCCGGGCCGGCGGAGGTCGAGCTGTGGGTGGAGTCGCTGGGCCGGGTGAACTACGGTCCGCGGCTGGGTGAGCAGAAGGGCATCACGGTCGGGGTGGTCCATGAGCGGCAGTATCTGCACGGGGTGCGGGCCCGGGCGCTGCGGCTGGACGCGTTCGACGATGCGGGTGCGGTGGCCGGGCTGCCGTTCGGGAGTGTCGGGGAGATGGGGCGGACGGGTCTGTTCCGTGGGTTCTTCGAGGTATCGGGCGCGGCGGGGACCGGTCATGCGGGGCTCGAGCTGCCGGGCTGGACACGGGGGTTCGTGTGGGTGAACGGCTTCTGCCTGGGGCGGTACTGGTCGGCGGGGCCGCAGCGGACGCTGTACGTTCCGGGGCCGGTGCTCCGCGAGGGTGCCAACGAGGTGTGGGTGCTGGAGCTGGAGGACGCCGGGGAGCCGTTCGTCGAACTGGGCCCGGGGGTACCCGTCAGGACGGGTACCCCCGGGGACGGTCAGCGGTGACTGCGGGTCAGAGGCCGGCCGCCGCGGACGCTATGGCGGTGGCGAAGGTCGAGACCTGGGTGTACACACCGGGGTAGCCGGCGCGTGCGCAGCCTTCGCCCCAGCTGACGATGCCTGTCTGGATCCAGGCTCCGGCGTTGTCCTTGCGGAACATGGGGCCGCCGGAGTCGCCCTGACAGGTGTCGACGCCGCCGGTGTCGACGAGTCCGGCGCAGATCTCCTCGCTGGGGACGAGGTCGCTGCCGTAGGCCTGCCGGCAGACGGTGTCGGAGACGAACGGCACGGTCGCCTTGCGCAGGTAGCGCTGCTGGCCGCCGCCTTCGGTGGCGGCTCCCCACCCGGCGATGGTGAAGGTTCCCGTGTCGTACGCGGTGCTGGTGGCGATCTTCAGTGTGGGCTGGTTGATCGGCTTGGCGAGCTTGATGAGTGCCCAGTCCTTGCCCACGCCGTTGTAGCCGGGCGCCTGGAGGACCTTGGTGGATTTGACCTTGACGGCGCTCGACGACTGGAGGTCGACGACACCGCCGGTGGCGGTGATCGAGGTGTTGTTGCCGGAGCCGTTCACGCAGTGTGCGGCGGTGAGCACGATGGTCTGGGTGTAGAGCGCGCCGCCGCAGCCCATGGAGAGCCGGACCATGAAGGGGAATTCACCCTGCGCGGCGCGGGTTCCGCCGACGACGGGGGCGGGGGCCGCGGTGGCGCCGGAGGGCTGGAGGCTGATGGCGGCGAGGACCACCGCGGCGATGACGGAGCATCTTTTCAGGGTGCGCAGAAGCTGCTTCAACGGAGTGCCTGCTTTCGGGTGGGGGGTTCGGTGGGGCTGTGCTGTGCAGGCGTGCAGGTCCAGGTCAGGGGCACAGCCGAACCAGCTCTCGACATGCTCCCGACAAGAACGCTCCGATTATCGGGAAGCGATCACCGCTGCCACAAGGCGGACTTTCCGGCCAAGATCATCAGGCTGCACACAGGTCCCCTCCCCCGCGGCTCGGCCTACAGTGAAGGTCCGTTGAGCGTCTTCGATGGGGGGTCTGACGTGAGGGACGGCAGTAACGGCAGCAGTGGCAGTCCGGTCGTCCACGGGTTTCCGCACCTGGACACCGTCCGGTCCGCGATCACCGCGCTCTACCGGCGGATCTCCTACGACGGCGTGCACGGCTACGCCACCAGCCTCGTCCCCGCCGACGCCGCGTTCGCCGACGCGGACGATCTGCACCTCGGCTCCCAGCGCGTGGCACACGCCCTTGTGGAGCACCTGCATCTTCCCCAGGCCCGGATGATCGTCGGCTTCCGGGAGATGGAACATGCGGCGAGCGTCGAACTCGCCGCGGGCCCGGAGTACTTCATCGAGCTCAACGACCGTTTCCGGACGCACCGCAGGGACATCGGGGCGGCGCTCGCGCACGAGATCACGCATGTCCTGCTGCACCGCCTGGGCCTCGAGTTCCCCGGCACCCGCGACAACGAGATCCTCACCGACACAGTGACGGCCTACCTCGGTGCCGGCTGGCTCCTGCTGGACGCGTTCCGGGAGGACGCCACATCGAGCCAGAAGCTCGGCTACCTCACGCCCGAGGAGTTCGGGTACGTGCTCGCCAAACGTGCGCTCGTCTTCGACGAGGACCCCTCCGTGTGGTTCACCAGCCCGCAGGCGTACGCGGCCTACACCAAGGGCCGGGCCCAAGCCCTGCGGGACCTCGACCGGCCACCGCTGACGGCCGCGGGGTGGGCGGGCCGCCGCCGCTACGCCAAGGACCGCCGTGACGCCCGGGACAACCCGGGTACCGGGCCCGGCCCGGACGTTCCCTACGCCTTCGAGCACGGAGACGCGGGGTTGCGGGTCTCGTTCGCCTGCCCGACCTGCAGCCAGCGCATCCGGGTCCCGGTCCGCGGCCGGGTGCGGGCACGGTGCGGGCTGTGCCGCACCGTCCTGGAATGCGACACCTGAGGTTCGTCCCGCCTGCGCCGTAGGGTCGAAGTATGACGAAAGATCCGGCCGGGGACGCAGGCAACCTCTTCGAGGCGCTGTACGACGGTGAGGACGCCGTCGTACGTGCGCTCCGCGCGGGCGCGTCCGCCGAGTCGAGCGACACCGACGGGACCACGGCGCTGTACCTGGCGTCGGTGGAGGACCGGCCGGGCGCGGTGCGGCTGCTGCTCGCCGCGGGGGCGGACCCCAACCGGGCCAGCGGCCCCGAGGCGGGCGACCTGCCGCTGTGCGGGGCGGCGTGCGGCGGCCACGGCGAGGTCGTGGAGGCGCTGCTCGCGTCCGGCGCCGAGCCGGATCTGCGCGAGGAGTTCGGCTTCACCGCACTGCGGTGGGCGGTCGGCCTGGGCCACGCGCGGATCGCGGAGACCCTGCTCTCCCATGGTGCGGATCCCGGCCTGCCCGGCCCGGAGGGTGAGTCCCCGCTGGTGGTCGCGGCCCGGCGGGGATCTGCGCACACGGTCCGCACCCTGCTCCGGCACGGCGCGGCCGATCTGCCCCAGGCACTGGAGGAAGCCAGGCGCTGCCTGCGGCTGGACACCGAGCAGGAACTGCGCGACGCCCTGTCCGCGCTGTACGGAGACGGCACCGGCAGCGGCGGGATCGACGGGGGTTACACGACGGTGGTGCGCCGTACCCCGGAGGACGGCGGAGTAACGGTCACGGTCGAACTGCAGCGGGACGGCGAGCCTTTCGCTTCCCAGGACCGGCAGACGGGACACGGAGCGATCGCGACGCTCCTGGAGAACGAGCTGGGTGTGCGGACCCCCTTCGAGGAGCTGGCGGCCCGTGCGCTGCGGGGTGCGGACCCGGAGCTGGACGACTGGCACGAGTCGGTCGAGGCGCTGTGGCAGCGCGGCGACGAGGAGACGTTCCAGGCGGCGGCCGCGTGGACGGCGAGCGGAGATCCGCTGCGGCAGGCCTTCGGCGCGGATGTGCTGGCGCAGCTCGGATTCCGTACCGGGGCGAAGCCGTTCGCCGCGCGGTCGGTGCCGTTGCTGCGGGAACTGGCGCGGGAGGCCGTGGACGCGGATCTGATCCAGTCCGCGGTGCTCGGCCTCGGTCACCATGAGGATCCGGCCGCCCTGCCGGAGATCCTGCGCCACGCGGAGCATCCGGACCGGATGGTGCGGCGCGCGGTGACGCTGGCGCTGTTCGGCCCGGTGGCGGCGGGCCGGCCGGAAGCCGTCGCGGCACTGATCACCCTGAGCGGGGACACCGACGAGGGGGTCCGCGACTGGGCGACGACGGCGCTGGCCGCCGCGGACGACGACACTCCGGAGATTCGCGAAGCCCTGGCCGTGCGCCTGGACGACGCGGATCCCGACACGGTGGCGGAGGCGGCACGAGGTCTGGCACGGCGCGGTGACACACGCGCGGCAGAGGCCCTGGTACGCCTGCTGGCCGAAGAACCGGCGGACAGCTACGCGGGCACGACGGCTGCGGCGGCCCTGCAGCCGCCGAGCCGGCCCGGTCGGCCCTCCGCCCGTCCGGCGTTCGAGGACCGGGGTGCGGGGCGGAGCCCTGAATCAGGCCCGCCCGGCGGTTGAGGACGAAAAAGTCGCGGTGACCGGCGTACACCGGTCACCGCGACGACGATCTGCGCCGACCGCTACGCGGCCCGACGCCCCCGCGAAGGCGCGCCGCTGCGGCCGCCGGCACTCCCGGCGCCTCCGGCCCGACCGGCCCCGGCACCACGGCCCGAGCCGCCCGAGCCCGCACCACGGGCCGAACCACCCGAGCCCGCGCCACGAGCCGAGCCGCCCGAGCCCGCACCCGCGCCTGCACCGGCGCCCGCACCCGTACCGCCGCGCCGACCCCGGCCCCGGCTGCCCGAGCGGAAGGACCCGCCGGCCGCCGCGCCCGAACCCGTGCCGCGCGTACGCGGCTTCGGCTGTGTCGGCTGCGGTACCTCGATGACGATCGCGATGCCGGACGGCTCACGCGCACCGGTGATCCGGCTGAGCTCCTCGTCGCTGGACTTGATCCGGGTGGTCCGCGGCGCGATGCCCGCGTCCGCCATCAGCCGGGTCATGTCCCGCTTCTCCTCGGGCAGCACCAGCGTGACGACGCTGCCGGACTCCCCGGCGCGCGCCGTGCGCCCGCCGCGGTGGAGGTAGTCCTTGTGGTCGGTCGGCGGGTCCACGTTGACGACCAGGTCCAGGTCGTCGACGTGGATGCCGCGGGCCGCGACGTTCGTCGCGACGAGCGCGGTGACCTCGCCGGTCTTGAACTGGTCCAGCGTCCGGTTGCGCTGCGGCTGGGACCGGCCGCCGTGCAGTGCGGCAGCGCGCACGCCACTGGCCAGCAGCCGCTTGGCGAAGCGGTCGGCGGCACGCTTGGTGTCCACGAACATGATGACCCGGCCCTCGCGGGCGGCGATCTTCGTGGCGACGGCCTTCTTGTCGGTCTCGTCCGCCACGTGCAGCACGTGGTGCTCCATGGTGGTGACGGCGCCCGCGGACGGGTCGACCGAGTGCACGACCGGGTCGGTGAGGAACATCTTGACCAGCCGGTCGATGTTCTTGTCCAGGGTCGCGGAGAACAGCATGCGCTGCCCGTCCGGCTCGACCTGCTTGAGCAGGGCGACGACCTGCGGCATGAAGCCCATGTCGGCCATCTGGTCGGCCTCGTCGAGGACGGTGATGGCGACCTGGTCGAGCCGGCAGTCGCCACGCTCGATGAGGTCCTTGAGCCGCCCCGGCGTGGCGACGAGCACCTCGGCGCCACGGCGCAGCGTGCCGGACTGCTTGCTGATGGACATGCCGCCGACCACGGTCGCCATCCGCAGGTTCACGGACGTCGCGTACGGCGTGAGCGCGTCGGTCACCTGCTGCGCGAGTTCACGGGTGGGGACGAGGACGAGCGCCAGCGGGGCGTGCGGCTCGGAGCGGCGTCCGGCGGTGCGCGCGAGCATGGCCAGTCCGAAGGCCAGGGTCTTGCCGGAGCCGGTGCGGCCACGGCCGAGGATGTCCCGGCCGGCCAGCGAGTTCGGCAGGGTGGCGCCCTGGATGGGGAAGGGTTCGGTCACGCCCTGCGCGGTGAGGGTCTTCTGCAGCGCGGCGGGCATGTCGAGCTCGGCGAACGCCTCGACGGCGGGCAGCGCGGGGGTGATGGTTTCCGGCAGGGCGAATTCGCCACCCTGCGACGGCGCGGGACGGCGACGGGCCGGCGCCTTGGCGGAGCCTCTTGCGTTCACCTGTGCCCGGTCCGTGCCGCGCCCCCTTATCGGGCGGCTGCGGGTCGGTCGGTCCTGGCGTTCGGAGCGGGTCATACGGAATTGCCCTCCTGGGGGATTCCTGGGGTTACTGCCGACTGCTGTGGACTGCTTGATGTGCGCCCCAGGATGCAAGCACAGAGCAGGTGTCCCCGGAGACAGAGCAAACCGGAAACAGCACAAACCGGGGCCCGCACCTTCACGGTGCGGGCCCCGGCTGCGAGGTACGCGTCCGGCAATTAGGCCGGGACGATGTTCTCCGCCTGCGGGCCCTTCTGGCCCTGCGTGACGTCGAAGGAGACCTTCTGGCCCTCCTGGAGCTCACGGAAGCCCTGGGTGGCGATGTTCGAGTAGTGGGCGAAGACGTCGGCGCCGCCGCCGTCCTGCTCGATGAAGCCGAAGCCCTTTTCCGAGTTGAACCACTTCACGGTTCCAGTAGCCATGTCATTCTCCTAAAAGAGGTGCAGTGCCGGAAATCCGCACTTTACGAATTCCAAGTCGCCGCATTGAGCCCCATCCGGAGAAAGCCGGAAAACAATAAAGCGCCTGAGGAGGGTTCCCGTCAGGCGCACATAAAGTTCATGGGTACCAAAACTGCAACTGGGCAACCGTAGCACGTTCTGCCGTCCTGCGGCAGCTCCCGCCACGCCGCCGGATGGAAAGGTTGGCTGACCAGGGGGGTCGCGGCGGCCGTTCGGCCAGGGTTCCGGAATCGTTCCCGGATGCTTCCCGAGCCGTTCTCCCAAGGGTTGCGGGCCCTCGGGCGGCGGCGAGCGGAACCCCGTGGTCCGCCTGAGCCGCTCGGCGCGAAGTCATTCACCCGAATGCCGCAGGACGCGTGCCGGACCCCGGGCCGGCCCGTGCGGGAATGCCGTGAGGATCCCGGTGCCGGTTGCGCCGAGCGGGTGTCACCACGGGACCGTGCGGCCGCACGGCGGGGACGTCACATCTCGCGGGGCGGCCTGTCGTCGTTGCCCCGGCGGATCGTGCGCAGCGGGTGGCCGGGACGCCAGACCTGCAGGACGAGGTCGTCGCCGTCGAGCCCGGTGCGGACCACTTCCGCGGGGTCGGCGCGGAAGAGGAGGAACGGCTCCGGCGGGGTCACCGCCTCGACGAAGCGCGCCAGGACGGCGGGGTCGGTCACCTCCACGGCCCGGCCGGAGATCCGGACGTCGCCGTCGGCCATCTCGGCGTCGGGTCCCGGGTTGGCATGGAGGGCGAACCGCGGGTCGCGCCGCAGGTCGAGCGCTTTGCGGGAGCCCGGCATCATGCCGAACCACAGCTCGTCCAGCCGGAATTCCGCCTCCAGGCCGGTGACCCGGGGCGAGCCGTCCTTGCGGAGGGTTGCCAGGACGTGGTGCTTGTACTGCTGGAAGCGTTTCTGCACGGTGTCGGCGAAGGCCGGCTCCGCGGCCCGGAAGTCTTGCCACGAACTCGATGTCATGGGGTCATCGAACCCTTCAATCCCGACACCTTCTGTCGGGATTCGCCGGACGTCACCGGATCGGATGCCGCTTTGTTGCAGGCGTGGGTGCTGGAGGGGGTGGAGTCGTCGCCCCGACGACGGGGAGGACCCCGCCCGTGGTGATTTCGGACGGCCCTCGTCATGAGGGCTTTCCTGCCCGGCACCACGGTCGAGCAGTGCGACGCTCTCGACGCCGAGCTGCGGGCTCTCCCCGGTGACACCTTCGCGGGGTGCCTGTCCCCTGTGCAAGCCGACCGATGTGGGCCTGGAGGTCTATGACCTCTTGGAGTCCCGTGAGGCCATGGACACGTTCGGGGCACTGGATCACGCCGATCGCGGAGAAGCAGGGCATGCCCCGGGCTTCCGGGCCTCCGGCGGTCTCCCCGGTGCACCGCTACCGGGTGCCCGGTGCGTGACCGGCCCGCAGTCCACCGTCGCACTGCACCCGCCGCTCAGCCGTTCACCGGCTCGGCAGGGTGACGACCACCGCGTAGCCCCGTGTGCGCAGGACGCCCGGTGAGCCCCCGGTGGCCAGCACCGCGTCGTAGCAGGCCAGTTCGACGTCCTCGGTCGCGCCCTCAGCCACCGCACCGTCCTCGAGCGCGACGGCGACGACCGCGCCGCCGTCCGGCGGGGTCAGCCGTACGGTGCCGCGTACGACGGCGGTCGATGCCGCCTCACGGCCGCGGCGGTACATCACGTTGAGGTTGACGACCGGTCCCCCCAGGAGCCGGCCCTCGGTTTCCAGGTCGCCGGGGAAGTCGTGGGGCCACAACGGTTCGTCGACGATGTGGTGTTCGCCGCCGACCATCAGGTCCATTCCCTCGCCCTCGACGACGGTCAGGGTGCGGTCGATTCCGGGGAAGAGGGAGAACGGGCCGTCCGACGACACCTCGGCGAGGCTGATCCGCCAGTCGAAGGTGTCCGTCGTCGCGCCCTCGGGAGCCGCGGCGATCTCCCGGGTGACTCCCCCGCCGTTGTGCCAGGGCGCGGCCGCGCGGCCGGCCGCCCTCAGTACGCGCAAGGCCATGTCGCTCTCCGATCGGGGTTCCGGCTGCGGGACTTCCGAGACTACGGGCTGTCCCGTACCCGGATGTGCCCGTCTCCCCCGGCGTTCGCTATCTTGATCGCCGTCGCCCCGGCGGCCCTCCTCTCCGCCCACGAATCTCCGCCCACGAATGAAGGAGCCGGCCATGGAGGCCGCCGCCACCTCGTGTTACCGCCACCCGTCGTACGAGTCGTACGTGCGGTGCACACGCTGCGACCGGTACATCTGCCCCGACTGCATGCGTGAGGCGTCGGTGGGCCATCACTGCGTGGAGTGTGTGAAGGAGGGGCAGCGCTCGGTCCGTCAGGCGCGCTCGCTCTTCGGCGGTGCGGTCTCGGCGACTGCGGCGCCCGTGGTGACGTACGCGCTGATGGCGCTGAACATCATCGCGTACGTGTTCGAGGTGGTGCGTTCCGAGACGGTGGACAGGTTCGGGATGCTCGGTGCGGTTCTCGTCGATCCGGCGGGCGAGCAGTACTACTACAGGGGTGAGCAGATCCCGGGCTTCGATCTGGTCGGGGTGGCCGACGGTGAGTGGTACCGGTTGCTGACCGGTGCCTTCCTGCACTTGCCGCCGGACACGTCGTTCGGTGTGATGCACCTCGTCTTCAACATGTTCGCGCTCTGGAATCTTGGCCGGGCCGTCGAGGGGCACCTCGGCCGGGCCCGGTATCTGGCGCTGTACCTGCTGTCCGCGGTGGGCGGGTCGGTGCTGGTGTACCTGGTCTCGCCGGACGTCACGACGGTCGGTGCCTCCGGGGCGGTCTTCGGTATGGCCGCGTCGTTCTACGTCATCAACCGGCGTCTGCGCAGCGACATGCGTGCCGTCAATCGCTTCATGGCCGGTTTTCTGCTCTGGATGGTCATCTCGGCCGCGTTCACGTCGTGGGAGGGGCACCTCGGCGGACTGCTGACCGGCGGCCTGGTGACGTACGGGCTCGCGTACGCCCCGGCGACGTTGCGGACCTCGGCGATGCAACTGGCCGGCGGTGTGGTGCTGGTCGCGCTGCTGGCCGTGGTGGTGGCCCTGAGGACGGCGTCTCTGACGGGCGTCGTCTGACGGCCCGTACGGCGGCGCCCCGTCGACGCCGCTCCCGCGGCCCCGCGGAGTGCGCCCGGCGGGGCCGGGGGTCCTGGACGCGCCACGGCGCCCGCCATGGTCCGGTCGGGGACGAGGCGGGCGCCGTGTTCAGTTCCGTACGCCGTTGTACGGGACGTGTGTGTGCCGTGATCAGACCATCATGGAGCGGTCCGTCGGGCGGATCGGGGCCGGCAGCGCGCTGGCGCCGGTGAGGAAGCGGTCCACGCCGCGTGCCGCGGAGCGGCCCTCGGCGATGGCCCAGACGATCAGGGACTGGCCGCGGCCCGCGTCACCGGCGACGTAGACGCCGTCGACGTTGGTGGCGTAGTCCTTGTCGCGGGCGATGTTGCCGCGCTCGTCGAGGTCGAGGCCGAACTGCTGGACGAGGCCGTTGGCCTGGTCGGTGCCGGTGAAGCCCATGGCC
Organism: Streptomyces sp. NPDC005566; assembly: GCF_040605575.1. Taxonomy (NCBI): domain Bacteria; kingdom Bacillati; phylum Actinomycetota; class Actinomycetes; order Kitasatosporales; family Streptomycetaceae; genus Streptomyces; species Streptomyces sp. NPDC005566. The sequence continues at coordinate 258,735 of NZ_JBEXDB010000008.1, forward strand.
AGGGTGACGAGCTGGGCGGGGATGACACGCTCGGTGCCGGCCTTCTGCTCCAGCTTGCCGTCCTTGAACTCCACCTCGATGAGGTGCAGGGACTGGACGTTGCCGTCCTCGTCGCCCTCGAAGTGGGTGGTGGAGACGGAGTAGACCCGCTCGCCGCCCTCCTCGTGCGCGGAGGTGACCTTGTAGAGCATCGGGAAGGTCGGCCAGGGCTGGTTGGCGTTACGGTCCTCGCCCGGCCTCGGCATGATCTCCAGCTGGGTGACGGAGGCCGCGCCCTGCCGGTGGGCGGTGCCGACGCAGTCGGCGCCGGTGTCGCCGCCGCCGATGACGACGACGTGCTTGCCCTCGGCGGTGATCGGGGTGACCGTCAGGTCGCCCTCCTGCACCTTGTTGGCGAGCGGGAGGTACTCCATCGCGAAGTGCACGCCGTTCAGCTCACGGCCCGGGACGGGCAGATCGCGGGAGACGGTGGCACCGGCGGCGATGACGACCGAGTCGTAGCGGCGGCGCAGCTTCGCGGCGTCGATGTCGCGGCCGATCTCGATCTCGGTGCGGAACTTGGTGCCTTCCGCGCGCATCTGCTCGATGCGGCGGTTGATGTGCGACTTCTCCATCTTGAACTCGGGGATGCCGTAGCGGAGCAGGCCGCCGATGCGGTCGGCGCGCTCGTAGACGACGACCGTGTGGCCGGCCCGGGTGAGCTGCTGGGCGGCGGCCAGGCCGGCGGGGCCGGAGCCGATGACGGCGACGGTCTTGCCGGAGAGGCGCTCGGGCGGCTGCGGGGTGACGTCGCCGCTGTCCCAGGCCTTGTCGATGATGGAGACTTCGACGTTCTTGATGGTGACGGCCGGCTGGTTGATGCCGAGGACGCACGCCGCCTCGCAGGGTGCGGGGCACAGCCGCCCGGTGAACTCCGGGAAGTTGTTCGTGGCGTGCAGGCGCTCGGACGCGGCTGTCCAGTCCTCGCGGTAGGCGAAGTCGTTCCACTCGGGGATGAGGTTTCCGAGGGGACAGCCCTGGTGGCAGAACGGGATGCCGCAGTCCATGCAGCGGCTCGCCTGCTTGCTGATGATCGGGAGCAGCGAGCCCGGAACGTAGACCTCGTTCCAGTCCTTGACGCGCTCGCCGACGGGGCGGGTCTTTGCGACCTCGCGGCCGGTGGTCAGGAAGCCCTTGGGGTCAGCCATTGGTCGCCGCCTCCATCATCTTCTCGGTGGTCTCCTGCTCGGAGAGACCGGCGAGCTCAGCGGCGTCCTTGGCGGCGAGCACTGCCTTGTAGGTGGACGGGATGATCTTGCTGAACCGGGTCACCGCGGTGTCCCATTCGGCAAGCAGCTTCTCGGCGACCGTGGAGCCGGTCTCCTCCTGGTGGCGGCGCACGACGTCGTGCAGCCACTGCTTGTCGGTGTCGTCGAGCGGGCCGACGGCGCCGAGGTTGCCGGTGTTGACGTTGTCGTGGTCCAGGTCGATGACGTACGCGACCCCGCCCGACATGCCTGCGGCGAAGTTGCGGCCGGTCTCGCCGAGGACGACGGCGTGGCCGCCGGTCATGTACTCGCAGCCGTGGTCGCCCACGCCTTCGGAGACGACGGTCGCACCGGAGTTGCGGACGCAGAAGCGTTCGCCGGTCCGGCCGCGCAGGAACAGTTCGCCGCCGGTGGCACCGTAGGCGATGGTGTTGCCGGCGATGGTGGAGTACTCGGCGAGGTGGTCGGCGCCGCGGTCCGGGCGGACGATGACCCGGCCGCCGGAGAGGCCCTTGCCGACGTAGTCGTTGGCGTCGCCCTCCAGGCGCAGCGTCACACCGCGCGGTACGAACGCTCCGAAGGACTGGCCGGCGGAACCGGTGAAGGTCACGTCGATGGTGTCGTCGGGCAGGCCCGCACCGCCGAACTTCTTGGTGACCTCGTGGCCGAGCATGGTGCCGACGGTCCGATTGATGTTCCGGATCGCGATCTGGGCCCGGACGGGCTGGGCGGCCTCTGCGCTGTCGGCGCCCAGGGCGTCGGCGGCGAGCTTGATCAGCTGGTTGTCGAGTGCCTTGGCGAGTCCGTGGTCCTGCTCGTTGATGCGGTGGCGCACCGCACCCTCGGGCAGCTCGGGCACGTAGAAGAGGGGCTCCAGGTCGAGGCCCTGCGCCTTCCAGTGCGTGATCGCACGGTCGGTGTCGAGGAGCTCGGCGTGGCCGACGGCCTCTTCGATCGTGCGGAAGCCCAGCTCGGCGAGGATCTCGCGGACCTCTTCGGCGATGAACTCGAAGAAGTTGACGATGTACTCGGCCTTGCCGGAGAAGCGGTCGCGCAGGACCGGGTTCTGGGTGGCGATGCCGACCGGGCAGGTGTCGAGGTGGCAGACGCGCATCATGACGCAGCCGGAGACGACGAGGGGCGCGGTCGCGAAACCGAACTCCTCGGCGCCGAGGAGCGCGGCGATGACGACATCGCGGCCGGTCTTGAGCTGGCCGTCGGTCTGGACGACGATGCGGTCGCGCAGGCCGTTGAGCAGCAGGGTCTGCTGGGTCTCGGCGAGGCCGAGCTCCCAGGGGCCGCCCGCGTGCTTGAGCGAGGTCAGCGGGGAGGCCCCCGTGCCGCCGTCGTGGCCGGAGATGAGGACGACGTCCGCGTGGGCCTTGGACACACCGGCCGCGACCGTGCCGACACCCACCTCGGAGACCAGCTTCACGTGGATGCGGGCCGCCGGGTTGGCGTTCTTGAGGTCGTGGATCAGCTGAGCCAGGTCCTCGATGGAGTAGATGTCGTGGTGCGGCGGGGGCGAGATCAGGCCGACGCCCGGGGTGGAGTGCCGGGTCTTGGCGACCCACGGGTAGACCTTGTGGCCGGGCAGCTGGCCGCCCTCGCCGGGCTTGGCGCCCTGCGCCATCTTGATCTGGATGTCGTCCGCGTTGACCAGGTATTCGCTGGTCACACCGAAGCGGCCGGAGGCGACCTGCTTGATGGACGAGCGGCGTGCCGGGTCGTACAGCCGGTCCGCGTCCTCGCCGCCCTCACCGGTGTTGGACTTGCCGCCCAGCTGGTTCATGGCGATGGCGAGGGTTTCGTGCGCCTCCTGCGAGATGGAGCCGTACGACATGGCGCCGGTGGAGAAGCGCTTGACGATGTCGGAGACGGACTCGACCTCGTCGATGGAGATCGGCTCGAGGCCCGACTTGAAGCCGAAGAGCCCGCGGAGCGTCATGAGGCGCTCGGACTGCTCGTTCACCCGGCCGGTGTACTTCTTGAAGATGTCGTACCGGCGGTTGCGGGTGGCGTGCTGGAGGCGGAAGACCGTCTCCGGGTCGAACAGGTGCGGCTCGCCCTCGCGGCGCCACTGGTACTCGCCGCCGATCTCCAGGGCGCGGTGCGACGCGGCGATGCCGGAGACGGGGTAGGCCTTGGCGTGCCGGGCGGCGACCTCCTTGGCGACGATGCCGAGTCCGGCGCCGCCGATCTTGGTGGCGGTGCCGTTGAAGTACTGCGTGACGAAGGCCTCGTCCAGGCCGACGGCCTCGAAGACCTGGGCGCCGCGGTAGGAGGCGACGGTCGAGATGCCCATCTTGGACATGACCTTCAGGACGCCCTTGCCGAGGGCGTAGATCAGGTTGCGGATGGCCTGCTCGGCCTCGATGCCCTCGATGAACGTACCGGCGCGGACGAGGTCCTCGACGGACTCCATCGCGAGGTACGGGTTGACCGCGGCGGCGCCGTAGCCGATCAGCAGCGCGACGTGGTGGACCTCGCGTACGTCACCGGCCTCGACCAGCAGGCCCACCTGGGTGCGCTGCTTGGTGCGGATGAGGTGGTGGTGGACGGCCGAGGTGAGCAGCAGCGAGGGGATCGGTGCGTGCTCGGCGTCGGAGTGCCGGTCGGACAGGACGACCAGGCGGGCGCCGTCCTCTATGGCGGCGTCGACCTCGGTGCAGATCTCCTCGATCCGGGCGGCGAGGGCGTCGCCGCCTCCGCTGACCCGGTAGAGGCCGGCGAGGGTGGCGGCCTTCATGCCGGGCATGTCGCCGTCGGCGTTGATGTGTATGAGCTTGGCCAGCTCGTCGTTGTCGATCACCGGGAAGGGCAGCGTGACGCTGCGACACGCCGCGGCGGTCGGCTCCAGGAGGTTGCCGGCGGGGCCGAGCGTGGAGCGCAGCGAGGTGACGAGCTCCTCGCGGATGGCGTCCAGCGGCGGGTTGGTGACCTGGGCGAACAGCTGGGTGAAGTAGTCGAAGAGCAGCCGGGGGCGCTCGGAGAGCGCGGCGATCGGCGAGTCCGTGCCCATGGAGCCCAGGGGTTCGCCGGCGGTGCGGGCCATCGGGGCGAGGAGGACGCGGAGCTCTTCCTCGGTGTAGCCGAAGGTCTGCTGGCGGCGGGTGACCGAGGCGTGGGTGTGGACGATGTGCTCGCGCTCGGGGAGGTCCTCGAGCTCGATCTCGCCGGTTTCCAGCCATTCGGCGTAGGGCTGTTCGGCGGCGAGGGACGCCTTGATCTCGTCGTCCTCGATGATGCGGTGCTCGGCGGTGTCGACGAGGAACATCTTGCCGGGCTGGAGGCGGCCCTTGCGGACGACCTTGGCGGGGTCGATGTCCAGGACACCGACCTCGGAGGAGAGGACGACGAGGCCGTCGTCGGTGACCCAGTAGCGGCCGGGGCGCAGGCCGTTGCGGTCGAGGACCGCGCCGACCTGGGTGCCGTCGGTGAAGGTGACGCAGGCCGGGCCGTCCCAGGGCTCCATCATCGTGGAGTGGTACTGGTAGAACGCGCGGCGGGCGGGGTCCATGGACGCGTGGTTCTCCCACGCCTCGGGGACCATCATCAGCACCGAGTGCGGCAGCGAGCGGCCGCCGAGGTGGAGGAGCTCCAGGACCTCGTCGAAGGAGGCCGAGTCGGAGGCGTCCGGGGTGCAGACGGGGAAGATCCGGTCGAGCTGCGCGGAACCGAAGAGGCTCGAGGCGAGCTGGGACTCGCGGGCCTTCATCCAGTTGCGGTTGCCCTTGACCGTGTTGATCTCGCCGTTGTGCGCGACGAAGCGGTACGGGTGTGCGAGCGGCCAGCTCGGGAAGGTGTTGGTGGAGAAGCGGGAGTGCACCAGCGCGACAGTGGTGGCGAAGCGGCGGTCGGAGAGGTCCGGGAAGAACGGCTCCAGCTGCCCGGTGGTGAGCATGCCCTTGTAGACGATCGTGCGTGCGGAGAGCGAGGGGAAGTACACCCCGGCCTCACGCTCGGCGCGCTTGCGCAGGACGAAGGCCTTGCGGTCGAGGGCGATGCCGCTGCTCGTACCGTCGGCGACGACGATCTGGCGGAAGTCGGGCATGGTGGCCCGGGCGCCGTTGCCCAGGAGGTCCGGGGTGACCGGTACCTCGCGCCAGCCGAGGACGTCGAGGCCCTCTTCGCCGGCGATCTTCTCGATCTGCTGGACGGACTCGGCGGAGTCGTCCGCGGACAGGAACGCGATTCCGACGGCGTAGGAACCCGCCTCGGGGAGGTCGAAGCCGACGTCTTCGCGGAGGAAGGCATCCGGTACCTGGAGCAGAATGCCGGCGCCGTCACCCGAGTCGGGCTCGGATCCGGTGGCGCCGCGGTGTTCGAGGTTGCGCAGTACGGTCAGCGCCTGCTCGACCAGCTCATGGCTGGCCACACCGGTCAGAGTGGCCACGAACCCGACGCCACAGGCGTCGTGCTCGTTGCGGGGGTCGTACATCCCCTGCTGAACGGGGCGACCGTCCATGGGCGACCAGGCGTCGGAACGCATCGGCTCTCCCGTCGTCGTCGTGGCATGTGCTGTGCCGAGGGACGACGTTGGCCCTCTGCGAAATTTCGTGCAGGTTACATGATGGAACGCTTCTCAAAAAGCGAATAGTCCGTTCCAACATGCGGACACCACGGAGTCGTGGTGGAGGTGGGTCGCAATCGGACGGATCCTTGTGGATCACTGTCCGGGGAGACCGCAGAGAGCAGGCGTCGTTGCCCGCGGTGTACGGCTCTTGCCCAGCGGTCATGGAATCGAAACCGCAGAGTAACGGCTACTTATGTGTAGCGCTGCATAGTGTCTCATTTTACGGCTCCGGGAGCCCATCCGCCCAGTGACGTGCGTCAAGACGTATCTCACACCGGGGTAACGCCTGCGGGCTCTCCCGGCATCCCCGGCGCACCCCTGACGGTTCGCGGTGGCCCCGTACGCCCCTCGGAGTGTCGCCGAGACCTCGGCGCGGACCCTCAGGTGCCGCGCCGATGCCTCCGGGCCGCCCGTCAGCCGACGGCCACGCCGAACAGGGTGCCGAGACCGTACGTGATCGCCGCGGCGGCTCCGCCGAGCACGAGCTGGCGCAGTCCGCTGAACCACCAGGTGCGCGCCGTCACCCGGGCCACCACCGCGCCGCAGCCGAACAGGCCGATCAGGGCGAGGAGTACGGCGGGCCACAGCGCGGTCGCGCCGAGCAGGAACGGCAGCACGGGCAGCATGGCGCCCAGTGCGAAGGCGCCGAAGGACGAGACGGCCGCGACGAGCGGCGAGGGCAGGTCGCCGGGGTCGATGCCGAGCTCCTCGCGGGCGTGGATCTCCAGCGCCTGCTCGGGGTCCCTCGACAGCTGCCGGGCGACCTCGCGGGCGAGCGCGGGCTCGACCCCGCGGGACTCGTACAGCGCGGCGAGCTCCCGCATCTCGTCCTTGGGGTGCTTACGCAGTTCCCGCCGCTCGACGTCGAGCTCCGCCTCGACGAGCTCGCGCTGCGAGGCGACGGAGGTGTACTCGCCGGCCGCCATCGAGAACGCGCCCGCGGCCAGTCCGGCCAGGCCCGTGATGACGAGGGTCTGCTGGGAGACCGCCCCTCCGGCGACGCCCGTCATGAGGGCGAGGTTGGAGACGAGGCCGTCCATGGCTCCGAAGACCGCGGGCCGCAGCCAGCCACCGTTCACATCGCGGTGGGTGTGGTTGTCCCGGTGCGCCTCGTGCAGTACGGCGTCGGTCTCGATGATGGACACAGCTCTCCCCTTCTCCGGGAACGGACTCCACGCGTCCCGCCCCCCGTTCAACACGTTCGAAAGTACGCACGAAAAGGGGCTCCCGCCAGCAAGGAAGGCCGTACTTACCTGCCTCGGAGGCGTCCTTCGCGGCGTCATCCGTGTGGCCCTTTTGTGGTCGTGATCCGCCTCGTGCGGGTCTCGGCGTGGGACAGATCGCACAGGCGGTTCGCACAGGCGGTGAACTGCCCTGTGCGAACGAAGGGTCGACGCGATGGAGCTGAGGGCAGGCAGTCCGGCGGAGCCGCCGGCGGGCAGGGGTGCCGGGGATCCCGGTTCGCCCGGCGGTACGGGTGACCGGGCCCGGGGGGCGCTGCTGGGACTCGCGGTGGGCGACGCCCTCGGCGCCCCGGCGGAGAACATGCGGCCGTCCGAGATCCGCCGCCGGTGGGGCCGGATCGAGGGTTTCGTCAGCGACGACCCGGCGGGCACGGACGACACCGAGTACGCGATCTTCTCGGGGCTGCTGCTGGCCAGGCACGGTTCGGCGCTGACGGTCCCGCACGTCGAGCGCGCCTGGCACCACTGGATCGCCGATCTCGACGAGGGTCCGTTCCGCGGCGCGGGGTTCAGTGAACGCGGCACGCTGGAGAACCTGCGGCGCGGTCTCGCCGCCCCGATCTCCGCCCAGCACCGGCATGCCTGGAGCGACGGCCTCGCCATGCGGGCGGCGCCGTTCGGCGTGTTCGCGGCCGGAAGGCCCGCGGAGGCGGCCCGGCTGGTGGCGGTGGACGGCCGGGTCAGCCATGAGGGGGAGGGCATCTACGGCGGCCAGGCGGTCGCGGCGGGGGTGGCCGCCGCCATGGTGGGGGCCGGGCTCGCCTCGGTGATCGCCGCCGCGCTCTCGGTCGTACCGATGGACTCCTGGACCGCCCGTTCGCTGCGGCGCGCGGTCGCAGCCGCACAGCGCCCGTATCCGGACCGGCTGACGAGGGAACGCGCGGTGCGCTCCGCGGTGGTGATCGGCGGCTACCCGTGGACGGACCTGGCACCGGAGGCGGTAGGGCTGGCCTTCGGCGCGTTCACGGCGGCGCGGGGCGACTTCCGTACGGCGGTACTGACGGCAGTGAACATGGGCCGGGACGCCGATACGACGGCGGCGGTGGCGGGTGCGCTGGCCGGCGCCCTGCAGGGGGTTTCGGCGATCCCGCAGGAGTGGGCGTCGAAGATCGGGCCGGTGCGGGGCAGCTGCCTGCCGTCGATGCGGGGGTACCACGTCCTGGACATCGCGGAGCTGCTGACCCCGGACGACGCGACGGACGCGCCGGATGCACCGCCCGGAGCAGTGGGCGGCACGCCGGTCCGGGACCGCCCCGCCCCCTCCTGGTACGAGCCGGCCGGACCGCCTCCACGGGACGAGCCCGGCACTCCGTGGACCGGACCTGCGGCCCCCGCCACTGCCACCGGCCACGGAGCGACCCGATGACCGCCGCACACGGGGCCGCGGGGGGCGCCTCACCCGCCCCGGAGCCCTCCTCCCGCCCGGAGCCGGGCGGGCACTCCGGCGCGCCCGCGGCGGACCGGGGACACGCGCCCCGAGCCGCGGCTGCCCCGACGGCCCCGGAGCCCGCGGCCCCGGGCCACGCGGCTCCGCCGGACGCGGCCCCCCACCGCGTCGCCATCCGCATCGCGGCCGGACCGGCCGCCCGGCCCCCCTCCGGCAGCCCGTCGGCCACGGGCTCACGGGTGCGCACCGCCCCGGGCCGGCAGGCCCGGATCGAGGGGCTGCTGCTCGGGCTGGCGGCCGGGGACGCCGCCGGGTGGCCCGCCGCGCGGCACCGGGCGGCGCGGATGCCCGAGTGGACCCGGCGGCTCACCCGGGAGCTGGACACCTTCGCCGAACAGAACGCGACGACGACGCTGCCCGTGCCCATCGCCCTCAACCAGCCGCCCGAGCCCCTCAGGCTCGGCCCGTCCGACGATGCCGAGTGGGCCGCCTTCGCGGCCCGGACCGTGCTGGCCGCCGCGGCCGACCACGCGCCCGGTCTCTCCCCGGGCCACCGGATGCGGGACGCGATCGACCGGTCCTGGAACGCCCTGGCCGCGAAGGTCGCCGCCGCGAGTGCCCGGGCGCCGGAGGTCGAGTCCGCCGTTCTTCCGCTCCGGGCCCGGATCTCCGTACGGGCCGGCCTCGGCAACCTCGCCGCCGGGCTGCGCCCGCCCGCCACCGGGCACGACAACCCGCACTACTTCGACGACGCGGCCTGTGTCAGGGCCGCGGTCCTCGCGGTCGTGCACCCGGGCGATCCCACCGCGGCGGCCGGGCTCGCCGAGTTCGACGCCCGGTACACGCAGGACGGCGACGGGGTGCACGGCGCCCGTGCCATGGCCGCCGCGATCGCCGAGGCGCTCGCGGGGGCCGACGTCGACGCCGCGGTGAACGCCGCGCTGGAACAGCTGCCCGAGGGAACCGAGATCGCCCGCAACGCCGTCCACGCCGTGCGCCTGGCCCGGGAGTTCGCCGAGGAGGCGGCGGGCGCTTTCGCTCTGGTCCCCGTCCTGGAGCACCAGATCGTCGACCACGTCTACAGCTACGGGATCGCCGCGGCCGAGACCGTGCCGGTCGCCCTCGCCCTGGCGACCGCGGCCCGCGGAGAGATCGCCCAGGCCGTGCCCGCAGCCGCCTGCCTGTCCCGGGTCGCCGACTCCGCGCCCGCCCTCGCCGGGGCGCTGACCGGGGCGCTGGGCGGGGCCGGCACGATCCCCGCGGGCTGGCGCGAGGCCTGCCGCACGTTGGCGGGGTGTGCGCTGCCCCGCCTCGCCGGCACCGATCTCATCGAACTCGCCGGGCTGCTGGCAGCCACGGAACCAGCCACCACGGGTGGACAATCCCGGCATGACACCCAAAACACCCGCACCGCTCTCCGCAGATACGACCACCACGACGCTCACCCTGGATGAACGGATCACCGGCGCACTCGTCGGCGCCGCCGTCGGTGACGCCCTCGGCGGCCCCGTCGAGGGCTGGACCCCGGAACAGATCGCCGAGCGCCACGGCGGCCGGGTGAACGGCATCGTCGGTCCCTGGCACGGCGACGCGTGGCGCACCGCACGCCCCATCGCCCCGTACCACAAGGGCGACGGGCACGTCACCGACGACACCCTGATGACGCATGCGCTGGTGCGGGTCTACGGCACGGTGCGCGACCACCTGGACGCGTACTCCGTCGCCGACCACCTCGTACCGGATCTGATGTCCCGTCCCCGCTGGATCCCGGAACTGGAGGCGGAGGCGCTGCCGCTGCAGCGGATCTTCCTCGCGGAGAAGTGGATCGTCACACGGCTGCACTACGGCCACGCCGACCCGCGCGAGGCGGGCTCGGGGAACATCGTGAACTGCGGGGCGGCGATGTACATGGCGCCGGTCGGCCTGGTGAACGCCGCCCACCCCGAGGCCGCGTACGCGGAGGCGCTCGATGTGGCGGGGGCCCACCAGTCCTCGTACGGGCGGGAGGCGGCCGGGGTCCTCGCCGCCGCGGTGGCCGCCGCCTGCACCCCGGACGCCACGCCCTCCTCCGTCGTCGGAACCTGTCTGGCCCTGGCCAAGGACGGGACACGGGCGGCGATCGAGGCGGTGTGCGACGTGGCCGCCGGGTACAGCGACTTCGAGTCCGCGCTGGTGCCCCTGCGCGAGGCCGTGGCCCCCTTCGACACGGTGGGCCCCGACTATCGCGACCCCTCCCTCGGTGCCCGGCGGCCCTCCCGGCTGCACTCCATCGAGGAACTCCCGGTCGCGCTCGGCATGCTGCTCGTGGGCGGGGGCGACTACCGGCGCACGGTGCTCGGTTCGGTCAACTACGGCCGGGACTGCGACTCGATCGCGACGATGAGCGGCGCGATCGCGGGCGCGCTCCACGGCGAGCAGGCCATCCCCGCCGCCTGGGTGAAAACCGTCGCCGACGCCAGCCGCCTCGATCTGCACGCCCCGGCGCGGGTCCTGACGGAGGTGGCACGCGAGGTCTTCGTACGGGACACGGCGCGCCGCCGGGCCCACGAGTCGGCGTTCGCGACGCTGGCCGGCCCGCGATGACCGTACGGCTGACATGGGTTCAGCCCGAGGACCTGATCGGTCACGAGCTGCGGCAGGCGGCACAGGACGGCCGGGACGCCCGGGACATCGAGGAGCGCTGGTACGGATCCGGCGGCGCCCCCGCCCCGGAGCGCGCGGGGGCCTCGGAGCCTCCCCCGGCCCCCCGGATGCGCACGCTGGCCGCGCAGCTGCTCGACGAACTCGCCCTGCTGGAGAGCCCGCTGTCGGAAGCCGAGCCGACGGACCTGGCGGCGATCCGGGACGCCTGCCCCCGCTGGCCCGCCCCCCGCACCCGGCCCGTCGCTCTCGGGCCCGAGCGGCTGCACGCGGCCTGGCTGGGCCGGGCCGCCGGCTGCCTGCTCGGCAAACCCGTGGAGAAGCTGCCCCTCGCCGGCATCCGTTCCCTCGCGCAGGCCACCGGCAACTGGCCGCTCACCACCTGGTTCACCGCCCGGGGCCTGCCCGCCGAGCTGGCCGCCACCCACCCCTGGAACCGCCGCTCGGCCACCACCTCCCTCGCCGAGAACATCGACGGCATGCCGGAGGACGACGACCTCAACCACCCCCTGCTCACCCTGCTGCTGCTCCAGCGCCACGGACGCGCCTTCAGCACCGCCGACCTCGCCCGGCTCTGGCTCGACGCAGTGCCCGCAGGCCGGCTCTTCACCGCGGAGCGCATCGCGTACCGCAATCTCCTCGACGGCATCGAGCCGCCGGAGACCGCCCGTCACCGCAATCCCTTCCGCGAGTGGATCGGCGCCCAGATCCGGGCCGATGTGCACGGCTGGACGCACCCGGCCGACCCGGCCGCCGCCGCCGAGCAGGCGCACCGGGACGCGGTGCTCACCCACACGGCCAACGGGGTGTACGGCGCGATGTTCACCGCGGCCGCACTCGCCGAGGCGGCCGGTGGCGAGACGGATGTGCACGGGTGTCTCGCGGCGGGACTCCGCGTGGTGCCGCCCCGATCCCGGTACGCGCACGCGGTACGCCTCGGGATCGCGAGCGCCCGTGCCGAACCGGACTTCGACACGGTCGTGGACCGGCTCCACGCCGCCTACGGGGCGACCCACCACTGGGTGCACGTCCTGCCCAACGCCGCGGTGCTCGCCGCCGCTCTCACCCACGCCGACGGCGACTTCACCCGCTCCATCGGCTGCGCCGTGTCCGGCGGCTGGGACACCGACTCCAACGGTGCGACGGCCGGTTCGCTCGCGGGGCTGCTGGCCGGACGGCCCGCCGTACTGCCCGACCACTGGACCGCCCCGCTGAAGAACCGGCTCGCCACATCCGTCCCCGGTTTCGACTCCATCGGCTTCGACACCCTCGCCGAACTGACCTACCAGGAGGTACGCCGCCCATGACAGCGATCGCGGTGCTCGGCAGCACCAACATGGACCTAGTCACCTACGTCGCCAGGGCGCCCGCGCTCGGGGAGACCGTCACCGGGCGGGAGCTGCGGACCGTGCCCGGCGGCAAGGGCGCCAACCAGGCCGTCGCCGCGGCCCGCGCCGGCGGTGAGGTGGTGATGATCGGCGCGGTCGGGACCGACGAGTTCGGCTCGCGGCTGCGGACGAATTTGGAGCACGCGGGCGTGGACACGGACCTGCTGCACACGGCCGCCGGGCCCAGCGGCACCGCCCACATCGTCGTCGACGACGAGGGGGCGAACGCGATCGTGGTGATCCCCGGAGCCAACGCCACCGTCACCGCGCTCGGCCCGGGCGAGCACGCCGCCATCGCCGCCGCAAGCCTGCTGCTCCTCCAGCTCGAACTCCCGCTCTCCGTGGTGACCGAGGCCGCACGGGCCGCGAAAGCCCGGGGCGTACGGACGATCCTCACCCCCTCTCCCGTACAGCTACTGCCGTCCGAACTCCTGGACGCCGTCGACCTGCTGATCCCCAATGAGCACGAGGCGGCGGCGCTGTCCGGGTACGACGAACCGCACGCGGCCGCGGAGATCCTGCTCAGGCAGGTCCCGGAGGTCGTGATCACGCTCGGCCGGAAGGGATGCCTGTACGCGGCCCGGGGCGGCGAAGCCGTCCTGTTCCCGGCGCCCGAGGTGACCGCCGTCGACACGACCGGCGCGGGTGACACGTTCGTCGGGACGCTGGCCGTGGCGCTCGGCGAGGGCCGGGCCGTCCCCGAGGCGCTGGCCTGGGCGTCCACTGCCGCGGCGCTCTGCGTACAGAGACCTGGTGCCTCCACGTCCATGCCCTGCCGCAGCGAGATCGATGCCGCATGAGGACGACGACGGCACCTCTCGCGGGCCTGCGGGTCCTGGACATCGCCACCCTGTTCGCCGGACCGCTCGCAGCCACGATGCTCGGCGACTTCGGCGCCGAGGTCATCAAGGTCGAGCATCCGCGCAAGCCCGACCCTTCGCGCGGGCACGGTCCGGCGAAGGACGGGGTGGGCCTGTGGTGGAAGCTGCTCGGCCGCAACAAGCGCACCCTGACGCTCGACCTGTCCAGCCCGGGCGGCCGGGATGTGCTGCTGCGGCTGGCGGCGGACACCGATGTGATCATCGAGAACTTCCGGCCGGGGACACTGGAGCGCTGGGGCCTGGGCTGGGAGGAACTGCGCGCCGTCAATCCGCGGCTGGTCCTGACCCGGGTCACCGGCTTCGGCCAGTTCGGCCCGTACGCGCACCGGCCCGGCTTCGGCACGCTCGCGGAGGCGATGAGCGGATTCGCCGCCGTAACCGGTGAGCCGGACGGGCCGCCGACCCTGCCGCCGTTCGGGCTCGCCGACTCGATCGCGGCGCTCGCCACGGCGTACGCGGTGATGACGGCCCTGGCCGGTCGGGACCGCACCGGGGCGGGGCAGGTGGTCGACATGGCGATCATCGAGCCGATCCTGACCGTACTGGGGCCGCAGCCGCTCTGGTACGACCAGCTGGGCTACGTCCAGCCGCGTACGGGAAACCGCTCCCGCAACAACGCCCCGCGCAACACCTACCGGACCTCCGACGGCCACTGGGTCGCCGTCTCGACCTCGGCCCAGTCGGTCGCCGAGCGCGTGATGCGGCTGGTGGGACGCCCGGACCTGATCGACGAACCGTGGTTCGCCGCCGGGACCACGCGCGCCGAGCACGCCGACGAACTCGACGATGCCGTCGGCCACTGGATCGCCCGGCGTACCCGGGAGGAGGCGGTGTCGGCGTTCGAGAAGGCGGAGGCCGCGATCGCTCCGATCCAGGACGTGCGGGACGTGATGGAGGATCCGCAGTACCGGGCACTGGGCACAATCACCGAGGTCGACGATCCCGAGCTGGGGCCGCTGCGCATGCAGAACGTGCTGTTCCGGCTCTCGGAGACGCCCGGGGAGATCCGCTGGTCCGGTCGGCGGCACGGCGCGGACACGGACGAGATCCTGGAGGAGCTCGGCCTGTCGGCCCCGAGCATCGCGGCCCTGCGGGACGAGGGGGCGCTGTGAGCACCAGGGCGGTGGCGCTGACCTGGCTGTACGTGCCCGGGGACCGCCCGGAGGTGGTCCGTAAGGCGCTCGGCTCGGGTGCGCACGTGGTGATCGTCGACCTGGAGGACGCGGTCGCACCGGACCGCAAGGAGTACGCGCGGGCGGCGACCGCGGAGCTCCTCGCCGATCCCGGTACGGCCGACGCGTCGGCCGTACCGGTCCATGTCCGGGTCCACGGCGAGGACGACGTCAAGGCTCTGGCAGGACTTCCGGGCCTGTCCGGGATGCGGCTCCCCAAGATCACCCATGCGGCTTCGGTGCACCATGTCGCGGCGCTGGCGCCGGGGGTCGCGCTGTATCCGCTGCTGGAGTCGGCCATGGCGATCGAGCACGCGTACTCGATCGCCAGCGCCCATCACGACGTGCGGGGTGTGGCACTGGGCGAGGCGGATCTCAGGGCCGACCTGGGGGTACGGGACGATGCCGGGCTCGACTGGTCGCGCAGCCGTCTGGTGGTCGCCGCACGGGCGGCGGGGCTCGATCCGCCCGCCATGTCGGTGTTCACGGACGTCAAGGACCTGTCCGGGCTGCGGTCGTCCTGTGCGCACGGGCGGGGCCTGGGGCTGCTCGGCCGCGCGGCGATCCATCCCCGGCAGCTGCCCGTCATCGAGCGGGCGTTCCGGCCGACGACGCGGGAGGTCGAGGCGGCGGAGCAGATCGTGGAGGCGTCACGGGCACAGGCGGGGGCGCTGGCGCTGCCGGACGGGAGGTTCGTCGACGCTGCGGTGGTGGCGACCGCGCAGAGGACGCTGGCACTGGCGGGGCGCGTGGCGTGAGTCCCGTTCGGCCCGGGTGCGGGGCCGTCCCCGGGGCACGCGAAGGGGCCGCCGGACCTGTGCGGTCCGGCGGCCCCTTCGGGTGGCTCCGGGTGTGTCAGCTCTTGTCGGCCGTCTGCGGGGCGTCGTCGCCCTCGGGCTCCTTCGCCTCCGCATCGGCGGGGCCGGACGTGTCGGCGGCCTCGGGGCTGTCGCTGTCCTCGGCGGAATCAGCCGGCCCGCTGTCCTTGCCGCTGTCCTTCGACAGGTCCACCGCGGCCGGTTCGACGATCTCCTCGCGTCCGGGGCGCAGCTTCGCCGAGATCACGAAGTACGTCACCGCGAGGACGAAGACGATGATCGCGGTCCATACGTTGAGCCGCAGTCCGAGCACGTGGTGGGCCTCGTCGACGCGCATGTACTCGATCCAGGCCCGGCCCGCGCAGTAGGCCGCCACGTAGAGCGCGAACGCCCGTCCGTGTCCGAGCTTGAACCGGCGGTCCGCCCAGACGACCAGGAGCGCGACACCGATGCACCACAGGGACTCGTACAGGAAGGTCGGGTGGTAGGTGTCCGCCACCCGGTTGGGGCCTTCGCTGATCTTCACCGCCCACGGCACGTCCGTCTGCTTGCCGTACAGCTCCTGGTTGAACCAGTTGCCCCAGCGGCCGATCGCCTGGGCGAGGGCGATACCGGGTGCGAGCGCGTCGGCCCAGGCGGGCAGCGGGATTCCGCGGCGGCGGCAGCCGATCCAGGCGCCGACGGCGCCGAGCGCGATCGCGCCCCAGATACCGAGGCCGCCTTCCCAGATCTTGAAGGCGTCGACCCAGTTCTCACCGTCGCTGAAGTACAGCTGGTAGTCGGTGACGACGTGGTAGAGCCTGCCGCCGACGAGGCCGAAGGGCACGGCCCAGACAGCGATGTCGGCAACGGTGCCGGCTCGGCCGCCGCGGGCGATCCAGCGCTTGTTGCCGAACCAGACGGCGACGAAGACACCGATGATGATGCAGAACGCGTAGCCGCGGAGCGGGATCGGGCCGAGCTCGATCACGCCGGTCGACGGGCTGGGAATGAAGGCAAGGTTCATGACGGGGTCGACGCTACCTTGCCGGACGGGACGTGGGGCAAGCCGTCCGGCAACTTCTGGGTAACGGGCCGGGCCCTCAGGACGGCTCGGAGCCCGAGGGCGTCGCCCCGACCGTGCCCGGTTCCTTACCCTTGTTGGCCTGTGCCACCCACTTCTTGAGATTCGCCACGGAGATCTCCTCGTCCCCCTTCTTCGGGAAGATCGACTCACCGTTGAGCAGCGCGGTCGGGGTCCCCTGGAACCCGCCCTCACCGAAGGCGGTGTTCGACTTCTCGACCCAGCTGTCGTGCGTGCCGTCCTCCACGCAGCTGCGGAAGGCGGGCGTGTCCAGTCCGTCCACGGTTCCCGCGAGCTCGATCAGCTTGCTGTTCTCGCCGAAGGCGTCGTCGGTCTCCGGCGGCTGATTGCGGTAGAGCACGTCGTGGTACGGGGCGAACTTGCCGACGTCCTGGGCGCAGGCCGCGGCGTTCGCGGCCCGTAGTGATCCACTGCCGCCGAGGTTGCCGTCGATGATCGTGGCCAGGTGGTACTCCACCTTGATCTGGCCGCTGTCGGCGAGCTCCGCGATCGTGCCGCGGAAGGCCTCCTCGAACTGGGCGCAGACGGGGCAGCGGAAGTCCTCCCAGATCGTGAGCGTGGACGGCGCGTCGTCGGCCCCGACCTGGAGGGCCAGCCCGTCCTTGCCCGTCGCACCGGACGGGGTCACCGCAGGTCCGGCCTCGCTGTCCGTGTCGTTCTTGCCCGCGTTGGCGGCGATCAGGCCGATCACGGCGGCCAGCGCCAGCACACCCACCACGGCGGTCGCGACGATCAGCGTGCGCCTTCGGCGTTCCCGCGCCCGGTCCAGCTCACGCTGCTGTACGAGCCGGTCGCGTGCGGCTCTCTTCGGCTCATGGTTCTTGTCGCTCACACTGCGCAAACGAACCGGGGAGGCACGTGAGCGCCTCCCCGGTCCCATGTCCACCCGTACGGGTGACGGTCGCTAGCGGCGCTTTCGAACACCTTCGGCCAGCTCGCCGGCCAGTGCGCGGACAGCGGCGAGTCCCGCTGCCGCGTCGGGGGCGTCGAGCATCCTCTTGACGAAGGCCGAGCCGACGATCACTCCGTCTGCGAAACCGGCGACCTGTTCGGCGTGCTCACGTGTGGAGACCCCGATCCCGACGCAGACCGGCAGGTCCGTGGTGGCGCGGGTGCGGCGCACCAGGTCCTGGGCCTGCTCGCCGACCGACTCGCGGGTGCCGGTGACTCCCATGAGCGAGGAGGCGTAGACGAATCCCGAGCCCGCTGCCGTGATCGTGGCGAGGCGGGCGTCCTTGCTGCTCGGCGCGACGACGAAGACGGTGGCGAGACCGTGCTTCTCGGCGTGCTCGCGCCACAGTCCGGACTCCTGGACCGGCAGGTCGGGCAGGATGCACCCGGCACCGCCCGCCTCGGCGAGCTCGGAGGTGAAGCGCTCCACGCCGTACCGGTCGATGGGGTTCCAGTACGTCATGACGAGGATCGGGACGCCGGTGGCCTCGTAGGCCTCACGGACCGTGCGCATGATGTCGGCGATCTTGACGCCGCCCTTCAGCGCGATGTCGTCGGCGGTCTGGATGACCGGCCCGTCGAGCACCGGGTCGCTGTGCGGGAGTCCCACCTCGACGATGTCGGCGCCGCCCGCGACGACGGCCTTGATCGCCTCGATGCCGCCGTCGACCGTCGGGAAGCCGCCGGGCAGGTACGCGATGAGTGCGGCCCGGTTCTCCGATGCCGCCTTGGCCAGTGCCGAATCGAGAAGCTCTCGGTTTCCGCTCACTTCTCCCCCTCGGAGTCGTACAGGCCGAAGTACCGTGCGGCCGTGTCCATGTCCTTGTCGCCCCGGCCCGACAGGTTGATCAGGATCAGCCCGTCCTTGCCGAGTTCCTGCCCGACCTCCAGCGCACCGGCCAGCGCGTGCGCGCTCTCGATGGCCGGGATGATTCCCTCGGTGCGGGAGAGGAGGCGCAGCGCCTGCATGGCCGCGTCGTCCGTCACCGCGCGGTACTCGCCGCGGCCGACGTCCTTGAGGTAGGCGTGCTCCGGGCCGATGCCCGGGTAGTCGAGGCCGGCCGAGATCGAGTAGGGCTCGGTGATCTGGCCCTCCTCGTCCTGGAGGACGTAGCTGCGTGAGCCGTGCAGGATTCCGGGCTCGCCCGCGGTCAGTGTCGCCGCGTGCTCGCCGGTCTCCACGCCGTGTCCGGCGGGTTCGCAGCCGATCAGCCGGACGCTCTCGTCCGGGATGAAGGCGTGGAAGAGGCCGATGGCGTTGGAGCCGCCGCCGACGCAGGCGACGGCGGCGTCCGGCAGCCGTCCGGCCCGTTCCAGGATCTGGCGGCGGGCTTCGACGCCGATGACCCGGTGGAAGTCGCGGACCATCGCCGGGAAGGGGTGGGGGCCCGCGACGGTGCCGAAGAGGTAGTGCGTGCGGTCCACGTTGGCCACCCAGTCGCGGAAGGCCTCGTTGATGGCGTCCTTGAGGGTCCTGGAACCGGACTTCACGGCGATGACCTCGGCGCCGAGCATCCGCATGCGCGCCACGTTCAGCGCCTGGCGCTCGGTGTCGATCTCACCCATGTAGATGGTGCATTCGAGTCCGAAGAGGGCGCAGGCGGTCGCGGTGGCGACGCCGTGCTGACCGGCGCCGGTCTCGGCGATGACGCGGGTCTTGCCCATGCGCTTGGTGAGGAGCGCCTGACCCAGCACGTTGTTGATCTTGTGCGAGCCGGTGTGGTTCAGGTCCTCCCGCTTGAGGAAGACCCGAGCGCCTCCTGCGTGCTCCGCGAAGCGCGGAACCTCGGTCAGCGCGCTGGGCCTGCCGGTGTAGTTGACCATGAGCTCGTTGAGCTCGGCGGCGAAGGCCGGGTCGGCCTTCGCCTTGTCGTACTCGACGGCCACCTCGTCCACGGCGGCGACGAGCGCCTCCGGGATGAACTTGCCACCGAACGCACCGAAGTACCCCTCGGCGCTGGGAATCAGACCCTCGGGGTCCGGAATGAAGAAGTCGGACGACATGCGACGTGCTCCTCGACCTTGCAACGGGTGGGTTCACCGTATGCGCCGTGGGCGGAGCGCCGCGCCGGCCGTCGAGCGGTCGGTGCGGTGGGGCGTGCGGACCTCCCCGTGGGGAGGAGTGCGACGGCCGGGGCTCGCTACGGCGCGGACCCCGTGCGCCATCGCATGCCGTTGACCTGTCCCGGTTCGTCGCCGATCACGTACCGGACGCGGCGGCCGTGCACCCGCCGGGCGGGCGCGCGGCAGCCCCGCGGCCGGCAGCCGCGGGCCAGGGGCGCGTGGATGTCCCGGGCCGTCGCCCCGGCGGGGCGCAGGCCCGGCCGGACGCGGGGCGCGGGACAGTCGGACACGGTGCGGGTCAGCCCCGTCCGTGCCGGAGGGCCGGGTGGGCGCCCGCGGCGACCAGGTCGGCGACCGCGGACCGCGGGTCCCGGCCGGTGACCAAGGACTCGCCGACGAGCACCGAGTCGGCGCCCGCGTTGGCGTAGGCGATGAGGTCGTGCGGGCCACGGACGCCGGACTCGGCGACCTTGACGATGTGGTCGGGGATCTCGGGGGCGACGCGCTCGAAGGTGGAGCGGTCGACCTTCAGGTCCTTCAGATTGCGCGCGTTGACACCGATGATCTTCGCTCCGGCGTCCACGGCACGCTCCGCCTCCTCCTCGTCGTGCGCCTCGACGAGCGGCGTCAGGCCGATCGACTCGGCGCGCTCGATCAGGGAAACGAGGGCCTCCTGGTCGAGGGCGGCCACGATCAGCAGGGCGAGGTCGGCGCCGTAGGCGCGTGCCTCCCACAGCTGGTACGAGGTGACGATGAAGTCTTTGCGCAGGATCGGGATGTCCACCTTGGCGCGGACGGCCTCCAGATCCGCGAGGGAGCCGCCGAAGCGGCGTTCCTCGGTGAGGACCGAGATGACGGACGCGCCGCCGGCCTCGTAGTCCGCGGCGAGCGCGGCAGGGTCGGCGATAGCGGCAAGGGCCCCCTTGGAGGGGCTGGAGCGCTTGACCTCGCAGATGACGGTCACGCCCTCGCCGCGCAGCGCGGCGACTCCGTCCTTGGCCCGAGGAGCGCGGGCTGCGCGTTCCTTGAGCTCGTCGAGGCTGACGCGCGCCTGCCGCTCTGCGAGGTCGGCGCGAACGCCATCGATGATCTCGTCGAGCACACTCACGCGAGCGGCCCCCTTCCGGAACGGTGTACTGGGGAACAGGATCAGCCATCTCGATGGTATCCGCAGGAGGGCGATGGGCTCGCATCCGGCGGCGGTACGTCCCACTAGCTGGGCATTCAGGGCGCCAAGTCTGACCCGAACGGCAGATTCCGGACGACGGAGAAGATCAGCAGCACCGCGCCGGCACCCCACCAGTAGGCGGGGGAGAGAGCGATGCGCAGAGGTTCGCCCCGGTTCGCGCGGACCATCCAGAGCAGCCACACCACGGCGAGGACGGCGTAGCCGACGACGGCCAGGGCATTGGAGCCGAGGGCGGCGGCGAGGTCGCCGTGGGCGAAGGCGTGGGCACTGCGCAGCCCGCCGCAGCCGGGGCAGAACACGCCGGTGAACCGGAGCATCGGGCAGACCGGGTAGTGGCCGGGTTCGTTGGGGTCGACGGTGGCCACGTAGCCGAAGGCACCGACGACGACCGCCATCGCACCGACGGGAGTGGCGAGCCTTCTGAGCCGGGTCACCGGCGCGGCGGCAGGAGGGAGCACCGGTCCGGCCGCGGCAGGGCCGGTGTGCGGCGGTCCGGGGTTTCCGGGTACGGGGGCCGGGTCCGGGGCGGGAGAAGCTGAGGCGTCCACGCGCTGATTGTCCCCGCTCGTACGGAGAGGCGCAGCCCGGTCCGGGCTGCGCCTCGCGTCGTGTCGGTGGACCGGTGTGCGGTCAGGAGGTGGTCTGGGCCTCTCCCGCACGGGCCCTGGCCGCCGCCAGCTCGGCCGACTCCTTCGGCATGCCGAGGCCCGCGGCCTTCATGGCGAGACCGACGAGTCCGCCGACGGCGATGACGGCAAGTCCGGCCCAGAAGCCGAGCGGGTTCGCCGCGACCATGAAGACGCCTGCGATGCAGAAGCCGATGAAGGCGATGATGACACCGGTCCAGGCGGCCGGGGTGTGTCCGTGGCTGCTGCCCGCCATGAGTTGCTCCTCGTTGGTGTTGCGCTGAAGGTATCGCTGTGCAGAAAGCTCGCTGCCATTGTCCCGTACGTGCGGGTGGACCCGAGCCGGGGGGTCATGCCCCGCGCGTCGGGTCCTCGCCGCGGTCCAGGGCCTTCCACAGGTCCTCGGGCCGGTCGGGATCCGGGGCTGCGGGGGCGGCCTTGCGGGGGCGCGGGGTGCCGTCGCGCTCGTACCGTCCCGACATGGCGGGCCACCGGCTGCCGTACCGCAGGGCGAGCAGTCCGGCGAGCAGGATCAGCAGTCCGCCGGCAGCCGTGACGTACGGCCAGGCGGTGTGGCTGAGCGCGTCGACGGTGGCCGATGTGTTGCCCGTGGTCCGGGCGGCCTTCTCGTCGAGGGCGGCGCTGTCGGAGGCGCCGGCGTAGGAGCTCAGTCCGGCGCCGAGGCCGCTGAGTGCCAGCAGTCCGGCGACGATCATCCGGCTTCCGCCCCGGACGGCGAAGACGGCTACGAGGGCGGCCAGGCCGACGACGGCCAGGGCCGCCGGGAGGCCTGTGACGTCCTGGCCGTCCGCGGTCAGGGGCAGGGTGCCGCCTCCGACGGCTGCCGTGCCCTCGGCCCACTTCTGCCCTGAGGCGAGGAGGACGACGGTGGCGCCGGCGGCCCCGAGGAGCAGGCCGGCGCCCAGGCTGCGGCGGCTTCCTGCGCTGTCGGACGCGGAGGCGGCACGGGCACGGGGCTGGGGTACGGGGACAGCACTCACGTACCCCACTATCCCTTACCGCCTCAGTGGGAGCGGAGCCGGTTCGCCGTATGCACGGCTCGGAGCACCGCGGCGGCCTTGTTGCGGCACTCGGTGTCCTCGCCGACCGGGTCGGAGTCGGCGACGACGCCCGCTCCCGCCTGGACGTACGCGGTGCCGTCGCGGAGCAGGGCGGTGCGGATGGCGATGGCGGTGTCGGAGTCGCCCGCGAAGTCGAGGTAGCCGACGCAGCCGCCGTACAGCCCCCGGCGGGTCGGTTCGAGCTCCTCGATGATCTGCATGGCGCGTGGCTTGGGCGCACCGGAGAGGGTGCCCGCGGGGAAGCAGGCGGTGAGGACGTCGAAGGCTTTGTGGCCCTCGGCGACGCGTCCGGTGACGGTGGACACGATGTGCATCACGTGCGAGTACCGCTCGACGGACATGAAGTCGACGACCTCGACGCTGCCGGGTTCGCAGACCCGTCCCAGGTCGTTGCGGCCGAGGTCGACGAGCATCAGGTGCTCGGCGCGTTCCTTCGGGTCGGCGAGGAGCTCGTCGGCGAGTGCCTGGTCCTCCTGCGGGGTGGCGCCGCGGTGCCTGGTCCCGGCGATGGGGTGGACCATGGCCCGGCCGTCCTCGACCTTGACGAGTGCTTCCGGGCTGGAGCCGACGACGTCGAAGCCGTCGAAGCGCAGGAGGTACATGTACGGCGACGGGTTGGTGGCGCGCAGGACCCGGTAGACGTCCAGGGCGCTTGCCGTGCAGGGCGTCTCGAAGCGCTGGGAGGGGACGACCTGGAAGGCCTCGCCGGCCCTGATGCGCTCCTTGATGTCGTCGACGGCGTCCTGGTAGGCGGGGCCGCCCCACAGCGCGGTGTACGGCGGGAGCTCGGAGGGCGGCAGGGCGGCGGGGGCGTTCTCCACCGGCCTGGACAGGTCCCGTTCCATGGCGTCGAGCCGGGCGACGGCGTCCGCGTAGGCCTCGTCGACCCCGGTGTCCGTGTCGTTGTGGTTGATGGCGTTGGCGATCAGGAGGACCGTGCCGTCCCCGTGGTCGAGCACGGCGAGGTCCGAGGTGAGGAGCATCGTCAGCTCGGGGAGCTTCAGGTCGTCGCCGCCGTGCTCGGTGATCTTCTCCAGCCGGCGCACGATGTCGTACCCGAGGTAGCCGACCATGCCGCCGGTGAACGGCGGCAGGCCGTCGTCGCCGACCAGGTCGCGAGGTGTGTGCAGGGTCTCGACGGTGGCGCGCAGGGCCCGCAGCGGGTCCCCGTCGACGGGGACGCCGACGGGCGGGGTGCCGAGCCAGTGGGCCCGGCCGTCCAGGGTGGTGAGGGTGGCGGCGCTGCGCACTCCGATGAAGGAGTAGCGGGACCAGGTGCGGCCGTTCTCCGCGGATTCGAGGAGGAACGTGCCGGTGCGCTCGTCCGCGAGCTTGCGGTAGAGCCCGACCGGGGTGTCACCGTCCGCGAGGAGCCTGCGGCTGACGGGAATGACGCGCCGGTCGA
Source organism: Streptomyces sp. NPDC005566 (assembly GCF_040605575.1). Taxonomy (NCBI): domain Bacteria; kingdom Bacillati; phylum Actinomycetota; class Actinomycetes; order Kitasatosporales; family Streptomycetaceae; genus Streptomyces; species Streptomyces sp. NPDC005566. Next base: position 282,489 of record NZ_JBEXDB010000008.1, read on the forward strand.
CGGCGAGCTTGCGGAAGGTCTCGAGATCCATGGCGGCTGACCTTACTGGGACGGGGCGAGCGGAAGGACGTCCGCGTCGAAGCAGGTGCGGTCACCGGTGTGGCAGGCGGCACCGGTCTGGTCGACCTTCACCAGGACGGTGTCGGCGTCACAGTCCAGGGCGACGGACCGGACCTGCTGGATGTGGCCGGAGGTGTCGCCCTTGACCCAGTATTCCTGGCGGCTGCGGGACCAGTAGGTGCAGCGGCCCGTGGTGAGGGTGCGGTGCAGCGCCTCGTCGTCCATCCAGCCGAGCATGAGCACCTCGCCGGTGTCGTACTGCTGGGCGATGGCCGGGACCAGTCCGTCGGGTCCGCGCTTGAGGCGGGCCGCGATGGCAGGGTCGAGGTTGCTGGCGGGGGTGGTGCCGGGCGTGCTGGTCATGCGCCCCATTGTGCCGCGCCGGGAACGGCCGTCCGGGTGTGCGTCCACTGGGCGGACCACGGGCGTCGGTCGTACGCTGGCGGGCATGTCGACCCATGCGAAGCGTGAACGTCTCCTGCTCGCCGACCTGTTGGAAGCGGCGGGCCCCGAAGCTCTGACCCTGTGCAACGGCTGGAAGACCCGGGACCTGGCCGCCCATGTGGTGGTACGTGAGCGCCGCGCCGACGCGGCGGGCGGGATCGTGCTGGGTGCGCTGAAGAACCGGCTGGAGCGGGTGCAGGCCGAATTCGCCGAGAAGCCGTACGAGGAACTGATCCAGCTCATCCGTACGGGTCCGCCGCGGATGTCACCCTTCGGGCTGAAGCAGTTGGACGAGGCGGCCAACACGGTGGAGTTCTACATCCACGCGGAGGACGTCCGCCGGGCCCAGCCCGACTGGTCGCAGCGGACCCTGGACCCGGTCTTCGCCGATGTGCTGTGGTCGCGCACCGAGAAGTCGGCGCGGATGCTGGGCCGCAGGGCCCCGGTGGGTCTGGTGCTGCGCCGCCCGGACGGTCAGACGGTGGTGGCCCACAAGGGCACCCCGGTGGTGACGGTCACCGGGGAGCCGGGTGAGCTGCTGCTGTTCGCCGCGGGCCGGCAGGACGCGGCGCGGGTGGAGCTGGAGGGCGACAAGGACGCGCTGGCCCGGTTGCACACCGCGGAGCTGGGGCTGTAGCGGGCCGGTCAGGCGTCACGTCCCGCCTTCACGGGTACCCAGCGGGCCCTGTGCCGGGGGCCTTCCCGCGGGGTGTCCTGCCGGGGCCCGGATCCGAGCAGGCCGAGGAGGAATCCGGCGGGGATCGTGATCAGGCCCGGTGTCTGGAGCGGGAAGACGTGGAAGTCCCATTCGGGGAACAGGGCGATGGGTGTGCCCGAGAACGCGGGTGACAGGACCATCAGGCCGACGATCAGCGGAAGTGTTCCGTAGACGGTCCAGCGCACCCCCCGTGCGTTGAATCCGGGGCGGAAGAGCGCGTACAGCAGGACGGGCGGGAGGATCGAGGCCGCCGCGGCGAACGAGAGGGAGAGCAGCACCTGGGGGTTGCGGTCGTGGGTGTACGCCGAGAGGAGGACCGCGAGCGCGCCGATCGCGAGCACCGCCAGGCGGGCCCGGCGGATCTCCCTGTCGGACGCCTTTCCGGCGCCCTGGGCGCCCTTCGCCGCGAAGTCGCGGGCGAGGGTCGAGGCGGCGGCCAGGGTGATGCCGGCCACGGCGGCCAGGGTGGTGGCGAAGGCGGCGCAGGCGACGAGGGCGAACAGCGGGCTGTCGCGCGGCCCGCTGGCGCCCGGGTCCAGCACTCCGGTCACCATCAGCAGGGCGGTGCCTCCGGCCGGGTCGGCGGCGCGCAGGGCGTCCCGGCCCAGCAGGGCGGAGGCCCCGAGCCCGACGACGACGATCCCGGTGCACAGGACGGCGACCGGGGCCACGGCCCACACACCTGCGCGGCGCGCGGTCCAGGCGTCGCGCAGCGGGTGCAGCCGCATCATGATGTGCGGCATGCAGGCCGCGCCGAGTACGAGGGTGAACTGAAAGCCGATCAGGTCGAGGCTGCCGGCGAAGCCGTGGCCGAACTGGAGTCCTGGGCGCGCGTAGGCGCCGCCTGCCTTGCTGCCTTCCCGGGCCGCGTCGAAGAGCGCGAAGGGTGACCAGCCGAAGCGGGCGAGCACCAGCCCGGCGAGCAGGGTGACGGCGGCCAGCACGACGGCGACCTTGAGGATCTGGATGTAGCCGGTGCCGCGCATGCCGCCGAAGGCGGAGTAGCACACCATCAGCGCACCGCTGGCGACCGTGCAGCCGGTGAGCGCTCCTTCGGGGAGTCCGAACATCGCGGTCATGACGTGTCCGGCGGTGGTCAGCTGCACCAGGAGGAGCGGGGCGAGTACGACGAGGGTGGCGACGCCCAGGGCCCGGCGTACGGAGCCGTCGCCGAGCTGGTCGGCGAGGAAGTCGCCGAGGGTGAACACGCCCTTGCGGCGCAGGCGTTCGGCGAGGACCCGCATGACGAGGACCAGCGAGGCGACGGTCGCCAGGGCGAAGAGCACACCGTCGAAGCCGGCGAGCGCGACGGATCCGGTGGTGGAGAGCAGCGTGGCGGCGCTGACGTAGTCCCCGGCGATGGCGAGCCCTCCGCCGACGGGGCCGAGCGAGGCTCCGCCGCCCGCGTAGAAGTGCTCGGGGTCGTCCTGGTCCGCTGCGGCGAGACCGCAGAGCAGCAGGGACACGGCGACGAACGCGAGGAAGATGACCACGGCCAGGGACCGGGCGTCGACGCCGCTCACCGCTGTGGCTCCGCCGGAAGGGCCTTGAAGGGGGCAACTGATGGCATGCGCACCAGGGCACCAGGTGCGGCGGGTGCGGAACAGGTGCCGGGTTCGGGGCGCGGCGCCCGTACAGCCCTCGCGGGGCGGATCTGTGCTTCCGCACAAGGTGGGGGGCGGGGGCCCCGTGCGGCGCCCCCGACCCTCTCGGGCCCGTCCCAGGCCCGTCTCAGCCGCCCAGCAGCCGCCGCGCCGCCAGCGCCAGGGATACCTCGACCGCGTCGGAGGGCCGTGTGAGACAGCGGCCCGTCAGCTGTTCGAAGCGCCTCAGCCGGTTCAGGACCGTGTTGCGGTGGCAGTACAGCCGGGCCCCCGCCCGCTGCGCCGAACCGTCCGAGTCGAGCCATGCGGTCAGCGTCTCGATGAGCACGTCCCGGTCCGCGGGGTCGAGCCGGTCGAGCGGCCCGAGTACCCGGCCGGCGAGCGCGGTGCCGAGGGCGGGCGAGGAGACGACCAGGGCGGTCGGCAGGTGCTCGTCCAGCAGGACGGTGCCGCCGGACGCCGGGCAGGCCCGTAGCGCGGTCTCGGCAAGGCGCCGCGCGTCACCGACCGACGCCAGCCCGTCCACCACGGAGCTGATCCCGATCCGGGTACCGGGCGGAGCCGTCAGTTCTGCTGCCACAAAGGCGAGTTCGTCCGGGCCGGGGGCATCGGCCGTCCCGCCGCCGGTGCCGGCGGTGTCCGCGTCCCCCTCGCGCGGGGCGGCCGGCTCGGCCGCCACCGGCCCGGCGCCCAGCGGCAGGATCGCGAGTTCGGCGTCGGCGCCCGCGTGCCAGAGGACCGGCGTCCCCTCGGGGAGGGTCAGCGGCGGCTGGGACGTACCGTGCGGGGCGCGGCGCGCGGTGGCGACCGCGAGCACCGCGTACCGCCCGTGCACCGGCAGCCCCAGTACGGCCGCGGCGTCCGGCAGGTCGGCTATCCGGGCGGTGCCGTCCAGCAGGGCCGACGTCATCAGCCGCTGCTGGTTCTCGCGGCGCCAGGTGAGGCGCCGTTCGGCCTGCCGGTACGCCTCGGCGACCACACCGCAGTGCTCGTCCACGAAGTTCCAGACGTCCGCCGCGACATGGACGAGCAGCCGGATGTCCTCGGGATGGCGCCGCGCCGTCTCGTCGACGAGGTCCTGCCAGACCATCGCCCCGCCCATCCGGAAGGCGTGCAGGACGGCGTCGAGGGGTACGCCCTGTTCGGCCCGGGTCTCGCCGATCCAACGGGAGGTGCGGTGGGCCGCCTCGCGGAACTCCCGGGGCTGGATCAGGGAGGCGACGTTGTGCCGCAGTGAGTGGTGGACCTCCTGCCAGATCTCGGCAGGGTCGCTCTCGATGGCCGTGCGGTAGGCGGGCTCCTGTTCCCGCAGCTGCTCGACGAGCCGGTCCGTGAGCTCGGGCAGCGCCTCCAGGAGCACCTGGGCGGCCCTGTGGAGTACGGCGATGGCCTCACGGTCGGCCAGGGAACGGAAGCGGTGCGGCAGCGGTGCTACGGGGGGCGGCCCGTGCAGCGCCCTGATCCGTGAACGTACGACCTGTGGCATGGCGGCCTCCACCGGGAATCGGCCGGCTGCGGAAACGCCGGCCCGGTGCGTGCCCGGCCCGCCATTGGGCGGGCGCACACCGAATGATCCTGACGCCCGCAGAATGGCATACCGCCCGGTCGGTACCTAGAGGTTTGCGTCGTTCTTCTCATCACGGTCCTGCAACCTCGCCGTAACACGGACGGCACCGGCACGTCCCGCCCGGCCCGCGGCACACCCCGGACCTGCGGCGGGACGGTCCTCAGCGGTCCAGGAGCCTGGCGAGCTCGGTCCTGGACCTGACACCCAGCGCCGCGAACACGTTGCGCAGGTGGTGGTCGACCGTCCGCGGGCTCACCGAGAGCCGCACCGCCACCTCGCGGTTCGTGGCACCCTCCGCCACACAGCGGGCGATCCGCTGCTGCTGCGGGGTCAGTCCGGCGAGCGGCCCGGCCCCGCCCTGGTCGGGCACGTCCACCGCCTCCCCGGCCGCCCGCAGCTCCCCGCCCGCCCGGTCGGCCCAGGCGCGGGCCGAGCAGCGTTCGAAAGCGACCAGGGCGTCGCGCAGCGGTCCGCGGGCCTCACGGGTGCGACGCCGGCGCCGCAGCAGCTGGCCGTGGAGCAGCTGGGTGCGGGCGCGCTCGAAGTCGCCGCCCGCACGGTCGTGGTGGGCCAGCGCCTCCTCGTACCACGCGGCGGCCTCCTCCTGCGGTGCCAGGAGGGCCCGGCAGCGCGCCAGTTGGGCGGGGGCCTGCGGGTCGGTGGTCCGGGAGGTCCACAGCGCGAACTCCTCGACGGCCTCGGCCAGGCCGTCCGTGCCGTCGTCGGCACGGCCGGAGAGGGCCACCGCCTCGATGTAGCACGGGATGGCGAGCATCCGGACGGCGAAGTGCCCCATCCGCGGTCCGGGCCGGACCAGGGGTCCGAGCCGGGCAGCCGCCTCGCCGGGCCGTCCGGCAGCGAGGTCCGCGCGGGCCACCGCCCAGGTGGCGAGGGTCGCCGCCTGGGTCAGGCCGTGCGGACCGGCGCCGGCCAGTGCGGCGTCGGCATGGGCCGCGCACGCCTCCGCGGGCCCTTCCACCGAGGCGGCGAGCGCCAGTACGGCGTGCAGATGCGTGGCCGCGTTCGGCTGTCCCGTGCGCCGGGCGGCATGCAGGCCCTCCAGCGCGTGGGCGCGGGCCCTGGCGTGCCGTCCTGCCCGCAGTTCGGCGTACGCGAGGTTCTCCAGGGCGTGCGGCAGCAGGGCCTCGGGCCCACGGGTGCGTACGGCGGCGAGCGCACGGGCTCCCGTCCGGCAGGCCGCGTCGACCTCGCCCAGCACCAGGGCCGAGACCGCGGCCCTCATCAGCTCGTCGGGTTCCTCGGCACGGTCGGACCGGTCCAGGCAGCACCGCAGCAGGGCGTGGCCCGCGACGGTGCGACCGCCGAGTACGGCACACATCCCGGCGCGGTACTGGACCGTGGCCCGGTCTGCGGGGGTGACGGGGACGCGGTTCATGGCGTCCAGATAGGCGATGGCATCCCCCATGGCCCAGGCGGCCTCCGCGGCGCCGAACAGCGCGTCCAGGGTGCGGCGGGGATCGTGCGGCGCGAGCAGTGTCGCCGCGTTCAGGAGCGCCTCGCGGGCATCGGCCGCCGGGCCGTCGCGCAGGGCGAGCATGCCGCGCACGAAGGGGGCGACGCCCCCGGCGGGGTGGGCGCCGACGCGCGCCAGCATGGCGCGGGCCCGACCGGTGTCGCCTGCGAGCCGGGCCTGTTCGGCGGCGGCCGCGAAACGCGCGCCGCGCTGTGTGTCGTCGGTGGAGAGCGCGGCGGCGCGTGCGAGAGCGGCCGACCGTTCGGCGTGCGGGCGGGGGGCGACGGCCGCCGCCACCAGCTGCCCGGCGAGAGCGGTGTCGGGCCCGGGTGCGGCGCAGGCCCGCTGGACGAGTGCGGGCAGCGGGGGTGAACCGGGCCCGGTGAGCAGGGTGGCGAGCAGTTCGTGCACGGCCCGGCGCCGGGCCGTCGGCGCCCTGTGCAGGACCGCACGGCGCAGCAGCGGGTGACTGAAGTACACGCGGCTGCCCGCCCGTTGGAGTGCCCCGGCGCTGCCCGCGGGTGCGAACAGGACACGGTCCAGGTGGGCGGGGACCAGTCCGGCGCGGGCTCCGGCGCGCAGCAGCAGGGCGGCGTCCGCGCCTGCCCCGTCGGGTTCGTGTTCCTCCGCGGCCGCGGCCAGCAGGAGGAGGGTGTGGGTGTCCGGGTCGAGTCCGTCGAGATGGGCGGCGTGCGCGTCGAGGACGCTCTCGCCACCGGGCAGCGGGTAGGGCAGCGCGGTGCGCCCGGCCAGCTGGTCGGCGGTCAGGCGGCCGACGAGGCCGGCGAGCAGCCGGGGGTTCCCGGCGGCTTCCCGCAACAGTTCGCTGCGGACGACGGGGTCGACGTCGCCCGTGGCGTCGGTGAGCCGGTCCAGGAGTGCGGCCGCCGCGTCGTCGTCGAGCGGGCCGAGGCGCAGGGCGGGCAGTCCGGCGAAGGTGGTCTCGTCGGCGGCGCCGATCACCACGGCGACCCGGCTGCCCGTGCCGAGTCTGCGGGCTGCGAAGCCGAGCGCGGCCCGCGAGTCGGGGTCCCAGGCGTGGGCGTCGTCCACGCAGACCAGCAGCGGCCGTTCGGCGCCGAGGCCGCGCAGCAGGCCGAGCAGGCCGCCGGGGGTGATCCCGGTGCGCAGGACGCGGTCGGGGGAGACGGGCAGGGGGCCCTGCGCGGAGCAGAGCAGGGCGTGCAGCCCGCTGTAGGGCAGCCGTTCCTCGGCGGCGGCGGCGGAGGCGTACAGCACGGGCCCTTCACGTCGCGCGAAGTAGTCGGCTGCGGCCCGGCGCAGGAGGGCGGTGCGGCCGAGGCCGGGGGGCGAGGTGAGCACGAGCGCTCCGCCGTCCCCTGCCTGCAGCCGCCCCAAGAGGGTGTCCAGGATGGCGAGTTCACCGCTGCGGCCGTACAGCCGGAGCGGACTGTGCACGGTCGTCGTTAGGGTCACGCTCTCACGTTACTTCCGCGTAAACAGCGTCGGAAGGTTCGCGTCCGCTCCCCCGCCCGGGGCGGCCCGGAGCGGTGCGGGCTCCCAACAGAACGCGGTGCGGGCTGTGCTGGGGCACAGTCCCGGGCCGGTGTGCGGCACCCGCCCGTAACGTCGGTGCATGACTGATGAATTCCGTACACACGACGGTCTGACCCTTCGGTACTGGTCCTGGTCCCGGGGCCCGGCCGGCGCACTGCCCCCGGTGGTGCTCCTGCACGGCTTCGCCGCCCATGCCCGGCTGAACTGGGAGGGCCCCGGGGTCGTCGAGGCACTGGTCGCGCAGGGCCGCCGGGTGTACGCCCTGGACGCGCGCGGTCACGGCGACTCGGACAAGCCGCACGGCGACACGTACTACGGCGAGTCGCTGATGGCCCGTGATGTGCGCCTGCTGATCGACCGTACCGGCGCGGAACGGGTGCATGTCGCGGGCTATTCCATGGGCGCGGTGGTGGCGCTGCTCGCGGCGGCCGACGACACGCGGATCAGCCGCCTCGTGGTCGGCGGTATCGGTGCGGGCGCGGTGGAGGTCGGCGGACTGGACACCCGGGCGATGCCTCCGGAACTGGTGTCCGCGGCGCTCACTGCCGAGGACGCGGCGGATGCCCCGGAGCGGACACGGGGCTTCCGGGTGCTGGCCGACGTGTCGGGCTCGGACCGGTTCGCGCTGGCGGCGCAGATCCGTTCGGTGCACCGGGGCGCGCTGCCGCTGGACCGGATCAAGGTCCCCACGCTCGTTCTGGCCGGGGAGAGCGATCCGCTCGCGATACGGCCCGGGGTGCTGGCCGAAGCAATCGACGGGGCGGAGCTGACCGTGCTGCCCGGCGACCATCTGACCGTCGTGCGGGATGCGGGCTTCGCCGGGTCCATCGCCCGGTTCCTGGCCGAGGACTGAGGCGGCACGACGAGGGCCGGACCGCGGTACGCGCGGCCCGGCCCCGTCGTCCCCCCGTCGGCTACGAGGTGTGTGGGCAGTTGCCCTTGTATTCGGCGATCGCCAGGCTGGTCGACGGCAGCGGGCAGAGGAACTGCTCGTAGCGGGTGTCATTGTCGATGAAGCGCTTCAGCCACGAGATGCTGTACTTCGCGATCGTCGTGTTCGACGAGTTCGGGGTGAAGTGAGAGGCTCCCCGAAGCTCCAGGTACGCCTTGTCCAGCGAGCTCGGCAGCGAGTTGTAGAACGGCTTCGAGTGCGTGCCGACCGGGGCGATCGTGTCGCCGTCCGCGCCGATGACCAGGGTCGGGGTCTTCACCTCGGGCCAGGACTTGTCGGTGTTCCAGCCGGTCAGCGGAATCGCCGCCTGGAGCGACGGACGGTCCTTCGCGGCCTCCAGGGTGCCGCCACCGCCCATGGAGTGGCCCATCACACCGAGCCTGGAGGCGTCGACACGGGTGCGGACCGAGCTGTCCTCGGTGAGGTAGTCCAGTGCGGCGAGCAGCTGGTCACCACGGCTGGCCGGCTGGTCCAGGGTGGTGTTGGTGTCGATGGTGAAGACGACGAAGCCCTGCGAGGCCAGGCGCGTTCCCAGCCAGGCGATGCTCGACTCGTAGGCGGTGAAGCCGGGCGAGATCACGACTGCGCCGAACGTGCCGTCCGAGGTCGACGTCGGGTAGTAGATCGTCCCGCCGCCGAAGCCTCTGGCACTCAGTGAGGAGACGGAGGTCTGGGACGTCGCGTACGAGCCGCGGAGTGCTTCGATACTCGAGTTGCTCGGTGCCGGACCGCGCTCGTACGGATTGGCCGCGGCCTGCGCACCGCCGGGGATGAGCGCGGTGACCAGACCGGCCGTGGCGGCAGCGGCGGCCAGGCCGAGCCTGACGGTGCGGGAGCGGCTCTTCGACATCCGGTGGCGGCGCGGGGAGATGTCGCCGGAGGGGAGGTGCTGCTGCACTGGGGATCCTCTCGGTTGTGGCGGAACCACCGCGACAGCCGACGGCCCTTCGTCCTGGGGCCCTCGGGGGTGCACCGCGTGGGTAGCGCCGTCATGTGCTGACGTCCGCCACTTTCGTGGTGCGGGCCCTGCGCACACATCGGCGATATCACCGGTCTTCGCGACGGGCGTTCGGCCGGGCGGCCGGCAGCCCTTCCTGACGGGCGGACGGCCGGGCGTTCGGCGGCCATTCGGGACGGCGGATCTCCGGGCGGGCGGGCCCGTGCAGCACGAAGGGCCGGGTCGCGTGATGCGACCCGGCCCCTGGTCCCGTGGGTCAGGAGGTGTGCGGGCAGTTGCCCTTGTACTCCGCGATCGTCAGGCTGGTCGACGGCAGCGGGCAGAGGAACTGCTCGTAGCGGGTGTCATTGTCGATGAAGCGCTTCAGCCACGAGATGCTGTACTTCGCGATCGTCGTGTTCGACGAGTTCGGCGTGAAGTGAGTCGCTCCCCGAAGCTCCAGGTACGCCTTGTCCAGCGAGCTCGGCAGCGAGTTGTAGAACGGCTCCGAGTGCGTGCCGACCGGGGCGATCGTGTCGCCGTCCGCACCGATGACCAGGGTCGGGGTCTTCACCTCGGGCCAGGACTTGTCGGTGTTCCAGCCGGTCAGCGGAATCGCCGCCTGGAGCGACGGACGGTCCTTCGCCGCCTCCAGAGTCCCGCCACCACCCATGGAATGGCCCATCACACCGAGCCTGGAGGCGTCGACACGGGTGCGGACCGAACTGTCCTCGGTGAGGTAGTCCAGCGCGGCGAGCAGCTGGTCACCACGGCTGGCCGGCTGGTCCGACGTCGTGTTGGTGTCGATGGTGAAGACCACGAAGCCCTGCGAGGCCAGGCGCGTTCCCAGCCAGGCGATGCTCGACTGGTACGCGGTGAAACCGGGCGAGATCACGACCGCGCCGAACGTGCCGTCCGAGGTCGACGTCGGGTAGTAGATCGTCCCGCCGCCGAAGCCCCGGACACTCAGCGAGGACACGGACGTCTGGGAGGTCGCGTACGACCCACGGCTCGCCTCGATACTCGAGTTGCTCGGTGCCGGACCGCGCTCGTACGGATTGGCCGCGGCCTGCGCACCGCCGGGGATGAGCGCGGTGACCAGACCGGCCGTGGCGGCAGCGGCGGCGACGCCGAACTTGATGGTGCGGGAGCGGCTCTTCGACATCCGGTGGCGGCGCGGGGAGATGTCGCCGGAGGGGAGGTGCTGCACGAGGGGGGTCCTCTCGGTTGTGGCGGAGCCACAACGCGGCAGCCTTCGGACCCTGTCGTCCCGGGCCTTCGGGGTGCACCGCGTGGGTACCGCCGTCATTCGTTGGCGGTCGCCACACTCGCGGTGCACCCCGTGCGCACACATCGGTGAGATCGCCGGTCTTCGCGACCGGCCCTTTCTCTGCCCCCGGTCAGCGGACCGGGTGTCCGGCCTCCCGGAGAGCACCCTTGACCTCGGAGATCCGCAGGTCACCGAAGTGGAAGACGGAGGCGGCCAGGACCGCGTCGGCGCCCGCTTCGATGGCCGGCGGGAAGTCCGACAGTTGGCCCGCACCACCGGAGGCGATGACGGGGACGGTGACGTGCGCCCGCACCGCCTTGATCATCTCGGTGTCGTAGCCGTCCTTCGTACCGTCGGCGTCCATCGAGTTGAGCAGGATCTCGCCCGCGCCGAGCTCGGCGGCCCGGTGGGCCCACTCGACGGCGTCGATGCCGGTGCCCCTGCGGCCGCCGTGCGTCGTCACCTCGAAGGTGCCCTCGGGGGTGCGCCGGGCGTCGACGGAGAGGACGAGCACCTGGCGCCCGAAGCGTTCCGCGATCTCCCGGATGAGCTCCGGGCGGGCGATGGCCGCGGTGTTGACCCCGACCTTGTCGGCCCCGGCACGCAGCAGCTTGTCCACGTCGTCGGGGGTGCGGACACCGCCGCCGACCGTGAGCGGGATGAAGACCTGCTCGGCGGTGCGGCGCACCACGTCGTACGTCGTCTCCCGGTCGCCGCTGGAAGCGGTGATGTCGAGGAAGGTCAGCTCGTCGGCGCCCTCGGCGTCGTACAGCTTGGCCATCTCGACGGGGTCGCCGGCGTCGCGCAGGTTCTGGAAGTTGACGCCCTTGACGACGCGGCCGTTGTCGACGTCCAGGCACGGGATGACCCGTACGGAGAGCGTCATCGCTCACCTGCCCGGAAGGCCTCGACCTCGACCTCGACGACGAGGCTGGGGTCGACGAGGCCGGCCACGATGACCATGGAGGCGGCGGGGCGCACGTCGTCGAACAGCTCCTTGTGGGCGCGGCCCACCTCGTCGACGTCCCTGGCGTGCGTGACGTACATCCGGGTGCGGACGACGTCCTCGCGTCCGAGGCCCGCCTGCTTCAGCGCGTCGAGGGCGACCTCGAAGGAGGCGACGGCCTGCTCGTACGGACTGCCGGCCGAGATCGTGCCGCCCACCACCGAGGTGCAGCCGGAGACCAGGACGAGGCCGCCCGGAAGCGCCACCGCGCGGGAGTAGCCGAACTTCTCCTCCCAGGGGGCGCCGGAGGAGAAGCGGCGTACGGAGTCCGTCATACGGAGACCGCCTCCAGTGCCTCCTCGAGGGTGAACGCCTTCGCGTACAGCGCCTTGCCGACGATCGCGCCCTCGACGCCTTCCGGGACGAGCAGGGAGATCGCCCGCAGGTCCTCCAGCGAGGAGACGCCGCCGGAGGCGACGACGGGCTTGTCGGTGGCGGCACAGACGTTCCTCAGGAGCTCCAGGTTGGGGCCCTGCAGGGTGCCGTCCTTGGCGATGTCGGTGACCACGTAGCGGGCACAGCCCTCGGAGTCGAGGCGGGCGAGCGTCTCGTAGAGGTCGCCGCCGTCGCGCGTCCAGCCGCGGCCGCGCAGCGTCGTACCGCGGACGTCGAGGCCGACCGCGATCTGGTCGCCGTGCTCGGCGATGACCTTGGCGACCCACTCCGGGGTCTCCAGGGCGGCGGTGCCGAGGTTGACCCTGCGACAGCCGGTGGCGAGGGCCGCGGCGAGCGAGGCGTCGTCGCGGATGCCGCCGGAGAGCTCGACCTTGATGTCCATGGCGCCGGCCACTTCGGCGATCAGCGCGCGGTTGTCGCCGGTGCCGAAGGCGGCGTCCAGGTCGACGAGGTGCAGCCACTCGGCGCCGGAGCTCTGCCAGGCGAGGGCGGCTTCCAGCGGGGAGCCGTAGGAGGTCTCTGAGCCGGACTCGCCGTGGACGAGGCGGACGGCCTGGCCGTCGCGGACGTCGACGGCGGGGAGCAGTTCAAGCTTCGGCATTACAGCGTCTCGATCCAGTTGGTCAGCAGCTGGGCGCCGGCATCGCCGGACTTCTCGGGGTGGAACTGGGTGGCCCACAGCGCGCCGTTCTCCACGGCCGCCACGAACCGCTCTCCGTGTGTCGCCCAAGTGACCTTGGGTGCACGGATCTTGGCGTTGGTGACTTCGAGGGACCAGTCGTGCGCGGCGTAGGAGTGCACGAAGTAGTAGCGGGACTCGGGGTCGAGTCCGGCGAAGAGCTGGGAGCCCTCGGGGGATTCGACGGTGTTCCAGCCCATGTGCGGGACGACGTCGGCCTTGAGGGGTCCGACGGTGCCGGGCCACTCGTCGAGGCCCTCGGTCTCCACCCCGTGCTCGATGCCGCGCTCGAACAGGATCTGCATGCCGACACAGATGCCCATGACGGGACGTCCGCCGGACAGCCTGCGGCCGATGATCCATTCGCCGCGCGCCCGCTTCAGCCCGTCCATGCAGGCCGAGAAGGCGCCCACGCCGGGCACGAGCAGCCCGTCGGCGTTCATCGCGCGGTCGAAGTCGCGGGTGATCTCCACGTCCGCGCCGACGTGGGCGAGGGCCCGCTCGGCGGAACGCACGTTGCCGAAGCCGTAGTCGAAGACGACGACCTTCTTGCTTTCGCTCACAGTCCTGCCCTCAGTCCCAGATTCCCTGGATCCGCATGACACCTGCGACCAGGCACATCACGGATCCGATCCCGAGAAGCACGACGACGCCCTTGGGCATCCTCTGCTTCCAGAAGGAGTAGACGCCGCCGGCCAGGAAGAGGCCGACGACGATCAGCACGGTGTTGAGGCCGGTCACAGGGCGCCCTTCGTGGACGGGAGGATCCCGGCTGCGCGCGGGTCGTGCTCGCTGGCGTAGCGCAGGGCGCGCGCGAGCGCCTTGAACTGGCACTCCACGATGTGGTGGGCGTTGCGGCCGTACGGGACGTGGACGTGCAGGGCGATCTGCGCCTGCGCGACGAAGGACTCCAGGATGTGCCGGGTCATCGTCGTGTCGTACTCGCCGATCATCGGCGCCATCTTCTCGGGCTCGGTGTGCACCAGGTACGGGCGGCCGGAGAGGTCGACGGTGACCTGGGCGAGCGACTCGTCCAGCGGGACGGTGCAGTTGCCGAAGCGGTAGATGCCGACCTTGTCGCCGAGCGCCTGCTTGAAGGCGGCGCCGAGTGCGAGGGCGGTGTCCTCGATCGTGTGGTGCGAGTCGATGTGCAGGTCGCCCTCGGTCTTGACCGTGAGGTCGAAGAGGCCGTGGCGGCCGAGCTGGTCGAGCATGTGGTCGTAGAAGCCGACCCCGGTCGCGACATCGACCTTGCCGGTGCCGTCGAGGTTGATCTCGACGAGCACGGAGGTCTCCTTGGTGGTCCGCTCCACCCTGCCTACGCGGCTCATGCGTCGTGCTCCTTCTTCAGTTCGCGCACCGCATCGAGGAACGCGTCGTTCTCTTCCGGGGTTCCCGCGGAGACCCGCAGCCACCCCGGTACGCCGTTGTCCCGGACCAGGACGCCCCGGTCGAGGATCTGCTGCCAGGCGGTGTGGCTGTCGGCGAAGCGGCCGAACTGGACGAAGTTGGCGTCCGAGTCGGTGACGGCGAAGCCGAGCGCCCGCAGGCCGTCGACCAGCCGGTCGCGCTCACGCTTGAGCTGCGCGACGTACCCGAGCAGCGTATCGGTGTGCTCCAGGGCGGCGAGTGCGGTGGCCTGGGTGACGGAGGACAGGTGGTACGGCAGGCGCACCAGCTGGACGGCGTCGACGACGGCCGGATCGGCGGCGAGGTAGCCGAGGCGCAGGCCCGCGGCGCCGAACGCCTTGGACATCGTGCGCGAGAGCACCAGGTTCGGGCGGCCCTCGATCAGGGGGAGCAGCGAGGGGTGGTGGCTGAATTCGCCGTACGCCTCGTCGACGACGACCATCGACGGCCGGGCGGCCTGGGCTGCGTCGTACAGCGCGAGGACGGTGTCCGCGTCGACGGCGGTGCCGGTGGGGTTGTTGGGCGAGGTGATGAAGACCACCTCGGGGCGGTGCTCGGCGACGGCCTTCTTCGCGGCCTCCACGTCGATCGTGAAGTCCTCGTTGCGCGGCCCGGAGATCCAGCCGGTGCCGGTGCCGCGTGCGATGAGGGCGTGCATCGAGTACGAGGGTTCGAAGCCGATCGCGGTGCGCCCGGGGCCGCCGAAGGTCTGCAGCAGCTGCTGGAGCACCTCGTTGGAGCCGTTGGCCGCCCAGACGTTGGTGTGACCGACTGCGTGCCCGGCGGTGCGGGTGAGGTAGCGGGCCAGCTCGGTGCGGAGCTCCACGGCGTCGCGGTCGGGGTAGCGGTTGAGGTCGCGGGCGGCTTCGCGGACGCGCTCGGCGATGCGGTCGACGAGCGCGTCGGGGAGCGGATAGGGGTTCTCGTTGGTGTTCAGCCGGACCGGTACGTCGAGCTGGGGCGCGCCGTACGGGGACTGGCCGCGCAGCTCGTCGCGGATCGGGAGGTCGTCCCAGGCGTTGTGCGTGGTGCTGTCGTTGCTCACTGCTGCGGAACCTTCCAGCCGAACCTGGCCTTGAGCGCGGCGCCGTGGGCGGGGAGGTCCTCCGCCTCGGCGAGCGTCACGACGTGGTGGGTGACCTCGGCGAGCGCGTCACGGGTGTAGTCGACGATGTGGATGCCGCGCAGGAAGGACTGCACGGACAGGCCCGAGGAGTGGCAGGCGCAGCCACCGGTGGGCAGGACGTGGTTGGAGCCGGCGCAGTAGTCACCGAGGGAGACGGGCGAGTAGGGGCCGACGAAGACGGCTCCTGCGTTGCGGACCCGTTCGGCGACGGCGGCGGCGTTCTCCGTCTGGATCTCCAGGTGCTCGGCGGCGTACGCGTTGACGACCTTGAGGCCGTCGTCCAGGTCGTTGACCAGGACGATCGCGGACTGCCGGCCGGCCAGCGCGGGTTCGATCCGGTCCGAGACGTGCTTGGTCGCGGCGACCTGCGGCCGCAGTTCGGCCTCGGTGGCGGCGGCCAGCTCCTCGGAGTCGGTGACGAGCACCGCGGCGGCCATCGGGTCGTGCTCGGCCTGGCTGATCAGGTCGGCGGCGACGTGCACGGGGTCGGCGCTCGCGTCGGCGAGGATCGCGATCTCGGTGGGTCCGGCCTCGGCGTCGATGCCGATGCGGCCCTTGAGGAGGCGCTTGGCGGCGGCGACGTAGATGTTGCCGGGGCCGGTGACGAGGTCGACGGGCAGGCAGTCCTCGGTGCCGTACGCGAACATCGCGACGGCCTGGGAGCCGCCGGCGGCGTACACCTCGTCGACTCCGAGGAGGGCGCAGGCGGCGAGGATCGTGGGGTGCGGCAGCCCGCCGAACTCCTTCTGCGGCGGGGAGGCGACGGCGATGCCCTCGACGCCGGCCTCCTGGGCCGGTACCACGTTCATGACGACGGACGAGGGGTAGACCGAGCGGCCGCCGGGCACGTACAGCCCGACGCGGTCGACGGGCACCCACTTCTCGGTGACGGTGCCGCCGGGGACGACCTGGGTGGTGTGCGTGGTGCGACGCTGCTCGCGGTGGACGAGGCGGGCGCGGCGGATCGACTCCTCGAGCGCGGCCCGTACGGCGGGGTCGAGCTGCTCCAGCGCCCCGGTGATCGTGGCCGCGGGGACCCGGATCGAGTCGAGGCGCACGCCGTCGAGTTTCTCCCCCCACTCGATCACTGCCGCGGAGCCACGATGGCGTACGTCCTCGCAGATGGGCCGCACCGTCTCCAGGGCGGCTTCCACGTCGAACTCGGCACGGGGCAGCAGGTCGCGCAGGGCGCCGCCCTCGGGGAGGGCGGTACCGCGCAGATCGATTCGAGAGATCACCCCGCAATTCTCTCAGACCGGTTCCGGCGTCCGGTCCTCCGTATCACTGGCTGATACATGTCCCGGCTGTCACAGCTGACTACTAGCGTTCACGTCGTCACACAGAGGGAAGAACGGTTGTACGAAGCGCGGGACGAGCCGCGCAGGCGGAGGTATGGCAGTGACCGAGCCGCACGACGGCGACATCCCGGACGGACTCAGCGCGGCGGAGCTGGGCATGTGGCAGTCCTTCCGGAACGGCACCACCTACGATCTGCGCTCCCACGACGCGCTGCGCGACGATCCGTTCGCACCGCACATCTGGGGGCCGGAGCGGAGTGTCGGCGCCCGGACGGTGGCGCGGCTGCTGCTCAGCGGGCCGCCCGCGCGGCCGGGGCGGGTGGCCGCGCTGAAGCTCCGGGGCGTGCGCATCACCGGGAAGCTGGACCTGGCGGGCGGCCGGGTCGCTCCCTACGTGGAGCTGACGGGCTGCCGCTTCGAGCAGGAGGTCGTGCTGCCCGAGTGCCATTTCACGACGCTGCGCATGGTGGGCTGCGCGGTGCCGAGACTGGACGCCGCCCGGCTGCACACGGAGGGCGACCTGCATCTGCCGCGCTGCCAGGTCGACCGCGGCATCCGGCTGACCGACGCCCAGATCGGTACGGATCTGCTGATCAGCCAGATCAGCGTCGGCCCCGACCGGCGCGGCCGCGCCTTCGTGGGCGACGGGATGTCGGTGGCCCAGGACCTCCAGGCGGAGATGATCGAGACGCGTGGTGAGCTGAGCCTGCGCGGGGCCAAGGTCGGCGGTTCGCTGAGCCTGCGGGGCAGCCGGCTGCGCGCGACGGACGGGCGGCGGGCACTGAACGCCCCGCAGTTGAGCGTGGAGCGCACGCTGTACATGACCGAGGCATGGGTGAGCGTCGACACCGGGAACCAGGGCACCACTCCCCCGTTCGGCATCGTCCGGGGCATCACCCCGGCGCGTGGGACCCGCGCGCAGGTCTTCGAGTGCCGGGGTGCCGTACGGCTCGACGACGGGCGTTTCGGGGACGCCGTCGACCTGCACAAGGCCCGCTTCGTACTGGCCCCGCACGAGGAGCTGTCGCTGCGCCGGATCGTCACGCCGGAGCTGCGGTTCAACGCGGAGCGCCCGCAGGAGGGCCGGGTCGTGCTGAACGGGGCGAGGGTCGTCACACTGATCGACCTGTCGACCAGCTGGCCCGGCCCCGGTGGGCTGGCGATGGGCGGTTTCGTCTACGAGAACCTCGTCCCCTACGGCCACTTCCCGCTCTCGCGGCGCCTGGAGTGGGTGCAGGCCGCGACGCCGGAGTACGTACCGGAGCCGTACGAGCGCCTCGCCACGGTGCTCCGCAACTGCGGCGAGGACGCGGACGCCCGCGAGGTGCTGCTCGCCAAGCAGCGGCGCCGGCGCGAGACGCTGCCGCCCGCGGCCAGGCTCTGGGGCTACCTGCAGGACTGGACGGTGGCGTACGGCTACCGGCCGGGGCGGGCCGCGGTGTGGATGGCGGTGCTGTGGGCGGCCGGCGCGGTGGCCTTCTCGCAGCACCACCCGGCGGCGATCAAGGCGGAGGAGCATCCGCAGTGGAACGCCCCGCTGTACGCACTGGATCTGCTGGTGCCGGTGATCAATCTCGGACAGGACGGTTACTGGCGGTTGGAGGACGGCTGGCAGTGGGCTGCGGCGGCCCTCGTCATGCTGGGGTGGATTCTGGCCACGACGGTGGCGGCGGGCGCTTCCCGGATGCTGCGCCGCGGCTGACCTGGGGCGTCCTCCGGTCCGGCCCGGATCTCCGGCGGGCGCAGTGATCGAAAGGCCTGTCGAGCCACGGCCGCACGGTCGGCGCTTCGCAACAGGACAGTCGAAATCAGGCCGGTCACAGCCGTTTCCTTTGCCTTTTCTTGACCCCTTCCAGGGCAACCTTCCACTCGCTACAGAAGCTTCACAGTGGCCCTCTGGCGCCGTCCCGACCAGGGCTTTTCAATGGTCTGCACCATGGCTTCCCTCCGCGCGATGCTGACTTCCGCGTGCACGCTCCGACGCAGCCCCGGGCTGTCGGCCGGGCTGCCCGCGGACGACGCCGTGCTGCTCGACGCCCCGGACGAGCGACTGTCGCCCGCTCTGGTGGCCGCAGCCCTGGGAGAGTTCGAACCCGCGGCCAAGCTCCTCGCCACCACTCGGGACGCCGCCGAGTGGGAGATCCGTGACCGCTGCCTCGCCCGCCTGGTGACCTTCGCCCGCAACCGCGACGGCTGGCTCACCGACTGGCTGGCCGCCGCACCGCGTGACCCGGACGCCCTGCTCGTCAAGGCCGAACTGGCCGTCCGCCGTGCCTGGGAGTCCCCCGCCCACGCCGAGCTGCTGCGGGAGGTGGCCCCGCAGATCACGGCGGCGGCCGAGGCCGATCCCCGCGACCCGGTGCCGTGGCGGCTCGCCCTCGACCACGCCCGTGGCACGCACGCCACCCACACCGTCTTCGAATCGCTGTGGGAGCAGGCGGTACGGCGCTCGGCGCACCACTACGGCTGCCATGTCGCCGCGCTCCAGTACCTCTCCGCCGCCTGGTACGGATCGCACCGCGAGTGCTTCGACTTCGCCGAGCGGGCGGCGGAGGACGCCGCGCCGGACTCCCTGGTGCAGGCGCTCCCCGTACGGGCCGCCTTCTCGCTCCTGCACGACGAGCGGGCCGAGCGGCGGACGAACTCCGTGCAGGAGGACCGGATCGACGCGGCGGCCGACCTCGCGATCTCCCTGTCCGCCGCCTATGCGCCCGGCGATCCGTGGACCGCCGAGGTCCGCAATCTCCTCGTCCATGTGCTGGTCGCACGGGGCCGATGGGAGGAGGCACTGGAGCAGTTCGAGCTCATCGGACGGTATGTGACGTCGTTCCCGTGGGCGTCCGTGGCCGACGATGCGCTCAGTGGATTCCTCGACGCGAGAGCGGTTGCGCGGCTCCGGGCGCCCTCTTCCACGCCCGTGCGGGGCCGGGCCGGACACGGCGGGCTCCGCGGCCATTAGGCTTGACCGTTGTGACCACCGCTCGCCTCCCCCTGTTCCCGCTGAACGCGGTGCTGTTCCCCGGCCTCGTGCTGCCTCTCAACGTCTTCGAGGAGCGCTATCGCGCCATGATGCGCGTGCTGCTCGAGATCGACGACGACGAACCGCGCCGATTCGTCGTGGTCGCGATCCGCGACGGCCGCGAGATCGCCCCCACAGCCACCGGGATGCCCGACACGGTCGCTGCGGCCGGCCCCGTCGAGCGCGCCCCGGCGGACGGATTCGGCCCCGACCCCATCCAGAGCTTCCACCGGGTCGGCTGCATCGCCGACGCGGCGAAGATCCGTGAGCGCGCCGACGGCAGCTTCGAGGTCCTCGCAACCGGCACCACCCGGGTCAAACTGCTCTCCGTCGACGCGAGCGGCCCGTATCTGACGGCCGAGGTCGAGGAACTGACCGAGGAACCGGACGACGAGGCGGCCGACGGCGACACCAAGGCCGCGGAAGAGGCAGGCGCGCTCGCCGAGGGCGTCCTGAGGGCTTTCCGCAGCTACCAGAAGCGGCTCGCCGGGGCCAACGAACGTTCCCTGACGACCGGGGCGGACCTGCCCGACGATCCGTCCGTCGTCTCGTACCTGGTGGCCGCCGCGGCCGTCCTCGACATCCCGTCGAAGCAGCGGCTGCTCCAGGCTCCCGACACCGCGACCCGGCTGCGCGAGGAGCTGACGCTCCTGCGCAAGGAGACCGCGGTCATCCGGCATCTGCCGTCACTGCCCGCGACCGACCTGACCCGCGGACCCACGCACCCCAACTGATCCGAGGACCCTGCCGGTGGCGAAGAAGGCCAAGAAGCAGCAGCCCGGCGGTACCCCGGCCACGGTCGCACTGACCGCGGCCGGCACCGCGTTCACGGTGCGCACCTACGATCACGACCCGGCGTCCCCGTCGTACGGCGAGGAGGCGGCCGAGGCGCTCGGCGTCCCGCCCGACCGGGTGTTCAAGACCCTGGTCGCCGATGTCGACGGTGAACTGATCGTCGCGGTCGTCCCCGTCGCCGGGTCGCTGGACCTCAAGGCGCTGGCATCGGCGGTGGGTGGCAAGCGGGCGGCGATGGCGGACCCGGCGGCGGCCGAACGCACGACGGGCTATGTGCGAGGCGGCATCTCTCCACTGGGCCAGCGCAAGCGGCTGCGTACGGTCATCGACGCCTCGGCCCGGACACACGCCACGATCTGTGTGTCGGCCGGCCGGCGGGGCCTGGAGGTCGAACTGTCGGCGGACGACCTGGCGGTACTGACGAACGCCGTACTGGCCCCGATCGGTCGCGGTTAGCTCCTGCGCCCGTCCGCCGGCCGGAGCCGCACCGCTACGACTGCTTCGGCCCCTGCGTCGTGCCGCGGTCGGGCCACTGCCCTCCGGCGGGACCCGATGCGGGGCCGGGAGCGGACGCGGGACCGGCGGCGGGCCGGTCCGCCCCGTACCCGGCCTCCCACTCCGGTTCGGGGTCCCGCGGTCCGAACAGTGCCGTCAGACCCAGGTGCACGGCCATCGCCGCGATCGGCCAGGCAAGCATTCCCGCCCCGATCGCGTGCAGCTCCAGCGGCGCGTCGAAGGTCACGCCCTTGCCGACCTCCTTGGCATGGGCGACCACGTCGGACGTCGGCCCGAACCACGTGCCGATCCCCCAGGCCAGCAGAGAGCCGAGCAGTCCGCCCAGGGCGAGCGAGACCACCGGCGCGATCCCTCCGCGCCTGCGGAAGAGGAAGACGGCGGCGGCCGACACGAGGCCGAACGCGAGCGCCAGCAGAACGAACGTGCCGTCCGCGCCGATGGCCTCCTCGCTCTCGCTGTTCTTGAGGAACACCGCCGTGTCGTCGGAGACCAGCGGCACGCGGGGCGCCAGCCACAGCCACAGCAGCCCGAGTGTCACGCCGGCCACCGTCAGCAGCCCGGTGACCACGGCGGCCTGCCGCACTTCGGCCACGAGATCGGTGTCGTGCAGGGGCTCCTGTCCGCCGGGAGCGGCATGGGATCCCGACGGCGTGGCCTGCCAGGGATCATCGGACGGGGGCTGGTGAGGCGGCGTCAACGGTGCGGTCACGCTGCCATCGTGCCAGGCCCCCCGACGCACCGCCTCACCGGTCCGCCGGCAGAGCTACCGGACCGCCGCCCGCCGGTACGCCCAGGTCGCCACGGCCAGTGACAGGACCCCGACCACCGCGCACACCCCGAGGTCGAGGGCGACGACCGCCCAGTCCGGGTGGGTGTCGAAGGACCGGGCCAGCGCCTCGACCCCGTACGTCGAGGGCAGCAGGTCGCGGGCCCATCCCACCGGCCCCGGCAGCCGGTCCGCCGGCAGCACGCCGAGCAGCAGCGCGGCGGACATGCCCAGCTGTCCGAGCAGCGTGGCGAGTTCCTGACGCGGCGCCAGCAGCCCCAACGCGGCGCCGAGCCCCGAGAGCGCCGCGCCCGACAGAGGAATGACGGCGACGAGCACCCACAGATGGGTCATGGGCAGCCCGAACAGCACGCTTCCCGTGACCGCCGTGACGATCGTGCCGGGCACGGTGAACGAGGCGTACGCACCCGCGGCCCCCAGCACCACCGCGGCGGGCGGCACCGGCAGTGTGGCGTAGTGGTCGAGGCCGCCGTCCGCCCGCAGCCGGCCGAAGTACTGGGCCAGCAGGTTCAGGGCGACGAAGGCCACGACCAGCACGCTGGACCCCGCGACCACGGCTCGCGCCTCGGCGCCGCCGTCGACGACGCCCCGCATGAGCACCATGATTCCGATGGACTGGAAGGTCGCCACGAACAGCAGCGGAATCCGGGCGACCCTCGCCCTCGACAGCTGCGCCCGGTACACGGCGGCGAGCGCGGGCAGCAGCCGGGCCCGCGGGGCGAGGGGTGCCGGGGCGGTACGGGCGGGCATGGCCGCAGCCGTCCGTCCGGCCGCCGGCCGGGACACCTTTTCCGCGGACTCCGCTGGAAGGATGCTCGTCACCTGGCGCTGCTCCCCTTCGACACGTTCACGATCACGCCTTCACCAGTCCCTCGGCCGCCTTCGCCGCGTCCCCGCCCAGCGCCAGATAGACGTCCTCCAGGCTGGGTGTGGCCAGCGTGAAGTCGTCCAGCGAGGAGAACGCCTCCCCGCCGGTCACCGCGGCGACAGCGGCCCGTGCCTCGTCCGGCCCCAGCCGCAGCACCCAGCGACGCCCGGACTCCTGGGCGGAACCACGCAGCGCGGCCACCTCGGGGACGTCCAGGGGCGCCCTCTCGCGCCACACCAGCTCGACCCGGACCTCGCCGGCCACCTGCTCCTTGAGCCCGGCCGGGGTGTCGCAGGCGATGACCTTGCCACGCTCCATGACGGCGACCCGGTCGAGTACGGTCTCGGCCTCGATCACATTGTGGGTCACGAGCAGCACCGTGGCACCGTTCTCGGCACGGCGCCGGTCGACGGCGGACCACACCGCACGCCGGGCGACGGGGTCCATGCCCGTGGTCGGCTCGTCGAGGACCAGGACGGGGCGCTCCCCGACCAGGGTGGCCGCGAAGCAGGCGAGCCGCCGCTGGCCGCCGGACAGGTTCCGCAGGGGCCGCCCGGCGAGCTCGGTGAGGCCCAGTTCTTCCAGTACGGCGTCGCGCTCCGCCCGCGCCGCCCGCACCGGCAGGCCTCTCAGTCGCCCGGTGGTCTCGGCAGCCAGGGCCACCGTCAACTCGTCCAGGGCGGTGGACTCCTGCCCGAGGTACCCGATGAGCCGGGAAGCGCGCTCGGGGTGGCGTACGAGATCGTGCCCCAGCACCTCGACACTGCCGGAGTCCGGGCGCATCAGCCCCGTGAGCTGGCGCACGAGCGTGGACTTGCCCGCGCCGTTGGGCCCGAGCAGCCCGAAGATCTCGCCGCCCCGGACATCGAGGCTGATCCCGTCGGTGGCCCGCACCTCGGGGGTGCCGGCCCGGCCGCGTCGTCCGCGGACGGCGGGATAGGTCCTGACCAGATCACGTACCGCGCACACGGTCCCGGTCTGTGCCTGTGCTGTGCCCGTACTCACGAGGTACGAGAGTACGGGGTCTGATGCCCCGTATTGCGCCCGGGGCCGGGCAGGGCCCCGTCGCTGCCGCCGCACCTACTCCGCGACGGGGGCAGGCTCCGCGGCGGCCCGCACATCGATCTCGCGCCAGAAACCCGCCCGGATGGCGTAGCGGTCGTGCTCGTCGATCTGGTCGTCCTTGTGTGCGAGCAGCCCGAACCGTGCCGCGTACCGCAGCAGCTCCCCGTCGATCCGGTGCGGGATGCGCGGGTACATGGTGGCGAGCTTCTGCAGGTGGACGGTCTCGGGCAGCCGCTCCATCCAACGCCGGGCGAAGACCTGGCCGACCTCGAAGGGGTCTCCGCCGACGGTGGTGATGTCCTCCTCCCGGTCCGCCCAGCGCTGCTCGGCGCTGGTGAGCTGGGCCAGGGTCGGCAGGGACGCGGTCTCCGCGGGTTCGCCGAGGGGTCCGCCGCGCTCCACCCAGCCCCTGTCGGACGACCAGCGCAGGGTCGCGTTGGGGACGGCCGGCTGCACTGGGTGCTGCGCCGCCTGCGAGCCCGGGGCACGCAGGCTGGCCAGGTCCTTGGGGGTGGGAACGCCTCTGTGGGCGGCGGAGGGCTGAGGATGCGCGGCGGGCTCGCCCTCCGGTGTGCCGCTGCCGTTGCGGGCCGCGGCGGCCTGGGCCTCCGACGCCCGCTCGGCCGAGGCGGCCAGCGCGGCCTCGGGCAGCGGGGCGGAGAGGATCGCGGCGATCTCGGGGCGGGGGACGGGCGGCGGCGCGCACACACCGCCCGTGTCCTTGGCCCGCACGGCCTTGGTGATCCAGGCCCGGTCGAGCACCCGGCGTTCGTCCGCCTCGGCGACGAGGTCCTCGGACTGGTTGTAGTCGCCGTCGGCGGCCTGGACGGCCCAGAGGTGGACGGCCACGCCGTGTTCCTTGGCGGACATCAGTCCGGGCAGCAGGTCGCCGTCCCCGGTCACGAGCACCACATCGGAGCAGGCGCGGTTTCTGGCCAGTTCGGTGAGCTCGGCGTGCATCGCCGCGTCGACGCCCTTCTGCGCCCACCGTCCGTCACTGCGGGTGAGGGCCCCCAGCCGAACGGTCACGCGCGACATCACCCGGAGCCGGCGGTGTTCGGGCTGGGGTACGCGGTCGGGGGCGCCGTCGAACCAGTAGATCCGGAGCAGGGGCTGTTCCGTGTCGGCCTCTGCGCGCTCGCGCAGTCCCTGGATCAGGGCGGCGTGGTCGACGGTGATGCGGGAACGGGCGGGCTCTCCGGCCAGCAGACTCGCGGCTGCGCCCAGCAAGTAGCCGGCGTCCACCAGGACGACGCAACGGTCCACGCGTTCCACCCTCTTCCAGGATTTCGGGAACGGAGCAGCGGGCCCGGTCGTGGGGGGGTCGGTCCGCTTGCTCGGGGTTCGCTCACTCAGGGTTTCCTTCGAGTCTGCCCGACCGTACTGGGGTTAAGGTCCGGAACTCGATCATCGGCGTGGCGGATCCGGGAAACGGCGCATGATACCGCCCGGACTACGCTGGGTAATGATCCAACATGCGGCTTATTGGGTGTTATGTGAGTCTGACATCGGTCCTGGCCCCGAGATTCCCCACAGGAGGCATCACCATGGCCAAGAACAAGAACCGCAAGCAGGGCAGCCAGCACGACCGCGCGTCCGCCGCGGAGCGTGGTGCGGAGGAGGCGAAGTCGACGGCGTTCGAGTCGCAGACCCAGCCCCAGTCGCAGTCACAGGGCAGCCCTTCAGATGTTGCCCGTAAGCACCAGCGGCGCTTCGGCCACAACTGACGGTTCCTTAGGGCCGACAGGCCGAGAGGGGCGCCCCGCCAGTGGCGGGGCGCCCCTCTCGCAGGTCCGGGCGGGCTGTCAGCCGGCCAGGCAGGACGGGCCGAGCAGCACCTTCAGGTCGCCGAAGAGCGCCGGGTCGGCCTTGACCCGGTGCCGGTCGAGCCGCAGCACCGTGGTCTTGCGGGGGCCCTGGAGCCTGATGCGTACCTCGGTGTCGCCCCGGTGGCTGCTCAGGACCTCGCCGAGCCGGCTGACCATGGGCGGGGTGATCTTGACGGTGGGGATGGTCAACACGACCGGTGCGTTGGTCCCGGCCGACGAGATGTCGGGAACCTGCATCTCCATGGCGACCAGGCGGGGCACGTCCTCGCGCTTGTCGAGGCGCCCCTTGACGAAGACGACGGTGTCCTCGACGAGCTGCGTGGAGACCAGCTGGTAGGTCGCGGGGAAGAACATGCAGTCGATCGAGCCCGCGAGGTCCTCGACGGTGGCGATGGCCCAGGCGTTGCCCTGCTTGGTCATCTTGCGCTGGAGGCCGGAGATGATGCCGCCGATGGTGACGATCGCGCCGTCGGCGTGCTCACCGCCGGTGAGCTGGGAGATCGCGGCGTCGGACTTGTCGGACAGCACGTGCTCGATGCCGAAGAGCGGGTGGTCGGAGACGTAGAGGCCGAGCATCTCGCGTTCCTGCGCGAGCAGGTAGGACTTCTCCCACTCGATGTCGGAGAACTCCACGTCGAGGCCGAAGCCCGGCTCGTCGCTCTCCGCCTCACCCATGCCGCCGAAGAGGTCGAACTGCCCCTCGGCCTCCTTGCGCTTGACCTGCACCACGTTGTCGATCATCGGCTCGTGGTGGGCGACCAGACCCTTGCGGGTGTGGCCCATCTCGTCGAAGGCACCTGCCTTGATGAGCGACTCGACCGTGCGCTTGTTGCAGACGACCGCCTCGACCTTGTCCAGGAAGTCGGGGAATGTCGAGTACTTCCCCTTCGCCTTGCGGGACCTGATGATCGAATCGACGACGTTATGGCCGACGTTACGGATGGCGGTCAGGCCGAAGAGGATCATTTCGTCGCCCTGGGCCGCGAAGTTCGACTCGGACTCGTTGACGTTCGGCGGGAGCACCTTGATGCCCATGCGGCGGCACTCGTTGAGGTAGACCGCGGACTTGTCCTTGTCGTCCTTGACCGAGGTGAGCAGCGCGGCCATGTACTCGGCGGGGTAGTTCGCCTTGAGGTACGCGGTCCAGTAGGTGACCAGGCCGTACGCGGAGGAGTGCGCCTTGTTGAACGCGTATCCGGCGAACGGCACGAGGACGTCCCACAGGGCCTTGATCGCGGCGTCGGAGAAGCCGTTCTTCTTGGCGCCGGCCTCGAAGAGGACGAAGTTCTTCGCCAGCTCGTCGGCCTTCTTCTTGCCCATCACGCGGCGCAGGATGTCGGCCTCGCCGAGCGAGTATCCGGCGACGATCTGGGCGGCCTTCTGCACCTGCTCCTGGTAGACGATCAGGCCGTAGGTGAGCCCGAGGACCTCCTTGAGGGGCTCCTCCAGCTCCGGGTGGATCGGGGTGATCTCCTGCCGGGCGTTCTTGCGCTCGGCGTAGTTCGTGTGGGAGTTCATTCCCATCGGGCCGGGCCGGTACAGGGCCGAGACGGCGGAAATGTCCTCGAAGTTGTCGGGCTGCATCTGGCGCAGCAGCGAACGCATCGGCCCGCCGTCGAACTGGAACACCCCGAGCGTGTCACCGCGGCACAGCAGCTCGTACGTCTTGGGGTCGTCCAGCGGGAGCGCGAGCATCTCCAGGTCGACGCCCTTGTTGGCCTTCACCATCTTGATGGCGTCGTCCATGATCGTCAGGTTGCGCAGGCCCAGGAAGTCCATCTTGAGCAGGCCGAGCGACTCGCACTGCGGGTAGTCCCACTGCGTGATGGTGACGCCGTCGGTGTGCCGCACCCAGATCGGGGCGTGGTCGACGATGGGCTCGCTGGACATGATCACGCCGGCCGCGTGCACACCCATCTGCCGGACGAGGCCTTCGACGCCCTTCGCGGTGTCGATGACCTTCTGGACGTCCGGCTCGTTCTCGTACATCCCCCGGATCTCGCCCGCCTCGCTGTAGCGCGGGTGCTTCGGGTCGGTGATGCCGTTGAGGTCGATGCCCTTGCCGAGGACGTCGGCGGGCATGGCCTTGGTCAGGCGGTCGCCCATCGCGTACGGGTAGCCGAGGACGCGGGCGGAGTCCTTGATCGCGTTCTTGGCCTTGATCTTGCCGTAGGTGCCGATCATGGCGACCTTGTCGGCGCCGTACTTCTCGGTCACGTACCTGATCACTTCGACGCGCCGGCGCTCGTCGAAGTCGATGTCGACATCGGGCATGGAGACACGCTCGGGGTTGAGGAACCGCTCGAAGATCAGTCCGTGCGTGATCGGGTCGAGGTCGGTGATGCCCATGGCGTACGCGACGATCGAACCGGCGGCGGAGCCTCGGCCCGGACCGACCGCGATGCCGTTGTTCTTGGCCCACATGATGAAGTCGGCGACGACCAGGAAGTACCCCGGGAACCCCATCTGGATGATGATGTCCATCTCGTACTCGGCCTGCTTCTGCCGGTCCTCGGGGACACCTCCGGGGTAGCGGCGGCCCATGCCGACCCGGACCTCCTCCTGGAACCACGTGATCTCGGTGAAGCCCTCCGGGATGTCGAACTTCGGCATCAGGTCGCGCTTCTCGAACATGCCCGAGGTGTCGATCTGCTGCGCGACCAGCAGGGTGTTGGCGCAGCCCTGCTGCCAGGCGTCCGAGGAGTCGACGGCGTACATCTCGTCCGTCGTCTTCAGGTAGTAGCCGGTGCCGTCGAAGCGGAAGCGGTCCGGGTCGGAGATGTTCTTGCCGGTCTGGATGCACAGCAGTGCGTCGTGCGCCGTCGCCTCGTGGGCGTAGGTGTAGTGCGAGTCGTTCGTCACGAGCGGCGGGATGTTCAGCTTCTTGCCGATTTCGAGGAGGCCGTCGCGGACCCGGCGCTCGATCTCGATGCCGTGGTCCATCAGCTCCAGGAAGTACTTGCCCTCGCCGAAGATGTCCTTGTAGTCGGAGGCCGCCTGGACCGCCTCGTCGAACTGTCCGAGCCGCAGCCGGGTCTGCACCTCGCCGGAGGGGCATCCGGTGGACGCGATCAGGCCCTCGGACCACTTGGAGATGGTCTCCCTGTCCATACGCGGCCACTTCTGCAGCCAGCCCTCGGCGTACGCGTCCGAGGACAGCTTGAAGAGGTTGTGCAGCCCGGTGCTGTTCGCCGCCCAGATCGTCTTGTGGGTGTAACCACCGGAGCCGGACACGTCGTCACGCTTCTGGTGCGGCTGGCCCCACTTGATCTTGCGCTTGTGCTTGCGCGACTCGGGGGCGACATAGGCCTCGATCCCGATGATGGGCGTCACCCCGGCCTTCTTCGCCGAGTGGAAGAAGTCGTAGGCACCGTGGAGGTTGCCGTGGTCGGTCATCGCGATGTGCGACATGCCCATCTCGTTGCACGCCTCGAACATGTCCTTGAGCCGCGCGGCACCGTCCAGCAGCGAGTACTGGGTGTGGACGTGCAGGTGCGTGAATGGCGGCTTGGTCACGGCGCTGTGCCTCCGGGTCGGTCAGCAGGGGGGCGCGAAGCGCCTCGATGAGGGGTGGTGATCGGGCGACGGGCGGGAGATGACGGCTTGGGGGGACAGCGGGGAAGTCTACGTCTTGGAGGTCACGGACGACGGGCACTCCGGGGTACGGTCGCGCGTTGGAAGGGCGGGGAGCACCCGCCCCATTTGTCATGAACGCCATGTAGCAGGAGGCACCCAGCGATGTCGGACACGCAGCCCAGCGGCGAGCAGCGCGGGGAGCAGATCCTTGCCGTTTTCGACACCGCCTTCGGCGAGCTCCTGGCCGCCGATCCCGCTGCTTTCCGGGTGAAGTTCCGCAAGATGGCGGGCTCGGCCTTCGCTTTCTACCGCGGCTCGGCCGGGCTTTTCTACGCCGATCTGGACCGTGAGCAGCGCAGCGGGCCGTACCTCGACGAGCGCACGAGCCGGGTGTGGGTACACGGCGATCTGCATGCAGAGAACTTCGGAACGTACATGGACGCCAATGGCCGCCTGGTGTTCAACGTCAACGACTTCGATGAGGCCTACGTAGCTCCCTTCACCTGGGACCTCAAGCGCTTCGCCGCCTCCGTCGCCCTGATCGGGTACGCGAAGGCGCTGGGCGACGACCAGATCACCGAGCTCGTCCGGATCTACGCCACGGCCTACCGGGAGCGGATCCACGCCCTGGCGACGGGCGCGAAGAACGACGAGGTGCCGCCCTTCACTCTGGACACCGCCGAGGGCCCGCTGCTCGACGCGCTGCGTGACGCCCGGTCCCTGACCCGGTTCGGACTGCTGGACTCGATGACGGAGATCCGGGACTTCGAGCGCCGCTTCGCCGCCGGCGGCGGTGCGATCGACCTGGACGCCGCGACGCGCTACAAGGTGCTCGCCGCGTTCGACGGCTATCTGGAGACGCTGCCCGAGTCGAGCCTGACCCGGCCGGACTCCTACCGGGTCAAGGACGTCGTCGGCCGCCGCGGCATCGGTATCGGGTCGGCGGGCCTGCCCTCGTACAACATCCTTCTGGAGGGCAACAGCGACGCCCTGGAGAACGATGTGGTGATCTACCTCAAGCAGGCGCAGACCCCGGCGGTCTCCCGGCACATCACGGACACGGCCGTGCGGGACTACTTCCAGCACGAGGGGCACCGCACGGTGATCTCGCAGCGGGCGCTGCAGGCGCACGCCGACCCGTGGCTGGGCTGGACGGAGCTGGACGGGGCGGGTCAGCTGGTCGCCGAGGTCTCGCCGTACGCGGTCGATCTGGACTGGTCCGACATCGACGAGCCGGAGGAGATCGCGGCGGTCGTCGCCGACCTCGGCCGGGCGACGGCGACGATGCACTCGGCGGCGGACGACGAGAGCGGGCACTCGCTGGTGCCGTTCTCCACGGAGCGTGCGATCGACGCGGCGATCGCGGCGGACGAGGAGGGCTTCGCGGAGCTTCTGGTCGACTTCGCGCACAGCTACGGCGCACGCGCCCGTGCCGATCATCAGATCTTCGTGGACCTCTTCCGCAACGGCCGCATCCCCGGCCTGTAGGTCCTTAGGACTCGCTTACGGGTTCACATGACACACTCTCCGGCGATGGACGTATCAGGGACGCAGATCAGAGCGGTACGCGCGGCGTTGTTCACCGCGCTCGTCGTCACGCTCTCCTCCGCGTCCCACGTGTTGCTCTCCCGGGTTCCGCTGCCGCTGACGGCGGTCGTCCTGCTGGCCGGGGCGGTCTTCGCCGTGGCGTTCGCACTGGCGGGCCGGGAGCGCAGCTTCGGGGCGATCGCCGGGCTGCTGGTTCCGCTGGAGCTGGCCGCCGACACCGTGTTCACCACCGGACAGCACCTCTGTTACGGGGCGGCGGGCGGCCCGATCGCGGGGCCGTTGCGCTCCGTGGGCGTCGACGTGCTGTGCGGCGGCGAGGCGGGCGCGGGTTCCTCGCACCTCGCGGACGTGGCCGCGGTCGGTACCCCGCTCGCGGGGGTGACCGGCACGGGCGACCGCGCGGCCGCTCTGCTGGCCTCGCCCGGACCTGCTGTGCCGTGGCTGCTGCTCGCCGCGCACGTGACCGTGGGCCTGCTGGCCGCTGCCTGGCTGCGGCGCGGTGAGTCCGCGCTGGCAGGAGTGCTGCGCGCGGCGGCCGCGGTCGCGTTCCGGCCGCTGCTGACCGCCGTCGCCGTGCTGGGGAGCGCCCGGCGCCACGCACGGCGCGATGCGCACTCCCGCGGACGGGCCGGCCCTCACCTCCCGGCCCGCCTCCTCGTTCACTCCGTGGGACGGAGGGGACCGCCGCGCCCGGCCTGTGCCCTTTCCTGAGCACGAGTACGCGGCAGACCCCGGATCACCTCACACGTACACACGGAGAAACAGTCATGAGCAACCGCAACAGCCAGGCCAACAAGTCCGCCGCCCGTGAGCGGCTGCGCGTCGAGCGCGAGCGCCAGGCCAAGAAGGACAAGGTCCGCAAGCAGGTCGTCGTCGCCGTCTCCGTGGTCGCCGTGCTGGCGATCGCGGGAGGCGTCAGCTACGGCGTGATGCAGCTGAACAAGCCCTCCGGCTGGGAGGCGGCCGCGGACGCGAAGAACGTGACCGCGCCGAAGAACACCTCGGGCGACGACGGCACGACCGTCGTCATCGGCGAGTCGTCCGCCAAGAAGACCCTGGAGCTGTACGAGGACTCGCGCTGCCCGATCTGCGCCACGTTCGAGCAGACGGTCGGCGAGACGGTCGCCAAGGATGTCGAAGCCGGCAAGTACAAGGTCAAGTACGTCGGCGCGACCTTCATCGACAACTCCGACAACGGCGAGGGCTCCAAGAACGCCCTGAGTGCGCTGGGTGCGGCGCTCGATGTGAGCCCCGAGGCCTTCCTGGACTACAAGGCCGCGCTGTACTCCGCGAAGTACCACCCCGAGGAGAGCCAGGACAAGTTCGCCAAGGACAGCTACCTGATCGAGGTGGCGGACTCGGTGGACGCGCTGAAGGGCAACTCCGCGTTCCAGAAGGACGTCGAGGACGGTACGTACGACGCCTGGGCGATGAAGATGTCCAAGGCGTTCGACAAGAGCGGGGTGGAGGGCACGCCCACGCTGAAGATGGACGGCAAGACCGTCACCGCCGAGGGCAGCAAGAACGCGCCCATGACGGTGGCCGAGTTCAACGCGGCGATCACCAAGGCGCTGAAGGGCTGACGGGCCCACGAACCCCGGGGCCGGCGGGAGAACCTGCGGCCCCGAGCGCATCCCGGGCGTAACTCCGGGCGGCTAATACCCAACAGGCGGGCGAACTTCCTTTGTTCGCCCGCCTGTTCGCTCTACCCACCAGTAGGGTGATCGTCCGTGACCAGTCGACATCTTTCCGCACCCAGCCGCCGCACGGTCGTCAGAGCCGCCGCCGCCACAGCGGTCGCCGCCCCCGTGCTCGCATCCGCCACCAGCGCCCGGGCCGCAGAGGCCCCGGCCTTCCTGCACGGCGTGGCCTCGGGCGATCCGCTGCCCGACGGCATCCTGCTCTGGACCCGTGTCACCCCCACCGCCGACGCCGTGCCCGGCTCCGGCCGCGGCGCCGATACGGCGGTGCGCTGGGAGATCGCCGAGGACAAGGCCTTCTCCCGGATAGCCGCGCAGGGCACGGCCGTCTCGAAGGCCGCCTCCGACCACACGGTCAAGGCCGACGTCCGTGGACTGCGCCCCGCGACGACGTACTACTACCGCTTCTCCGCGGGCAGCGGGGAACCGGTCCGCTCCCCCGCCGGCCGCACCCGCACGGCTCCCGCCGCGGGCACGGCCACCCCGGGGATCCGCTTCGGCGTGGTGTCCTGCGCCAACTGGGAGGCCGGCTGGTTCTCCCCGTACCGGCATCTCGCGGCCCGCGCGGACCTGGACGCCGTTCTCCACCTGGGCGACTACATCTACGAGTACGCGTCGGGCAGTTATCCGACCCAGGACACCGTGGTACGCGCCCACGCCCCGCTCCACGAGATCCTCACCCTCTCCGACTACCGGACCAGGCACGGCACGTACAAGACGGACACCGATCTCCAGTCGCTGCACGCCGCCCACCCGGTGATCGCGATCTGGGACGACCACGAATTCGCGAACGACGCGTGGTCGGGCGGGGCGGAGAACCACACCCCGGGCGCCGAGGGCGCCTGGGCCGCGCGGGTCGCCGCCGCGAAGCAGGCGTACTTCGAGTGGATGCCGGTCCGCGCCTCCACCGAGGGCACCGTCTACCGGCGTCTGAGCTTCGGCAGCCTGGCCGAGCTGCACCTGCTCGACCTGCGCAGCTTCCGTTCCGAGCAGGCGTCCATCGGCAACGGCGCGGTCGACGACCCGGAGCGCTCCATCACCGGGCGGGCGCAACTGGACTGGCTGAAGGCCGGGCTGGCCGGATCGAACGCCACATGGAAGCTGGTCGGCACCTCGGTGATGATCTCGCCGGTCGCCTTCGGCGCGCTGCCGGCCCATCTGCTGGCACCGCTCGCGGAGTTGCTGGGGCTTCCCGGAGAGGGGCTCGCGGTCAACGTCGACCAGTGGGACGGCTACACGGCCGACCGCAAGGAGCTGATCTCACATCTGCGGGACCGGTCGGTGACCAATACGGTCTTCCTGACCGGTGACATCCACATGGCGTGGGCCAACGACGTCCCCGTGAAGGCCGCGACGTACCCGCTGTCGGCCTCGGCGGCCACCGAGTTCGTGGTGACCTCGGTGACGTCGGACAACCTGGACGACATCCTCCGGGTGGCGCCCCAGACCGTCTCGGTGGTCGCCGCGGCAGCGGTCAAGGCCGCCAACCGCCATGTGAAGTGGATCGACCTGGACTCGCACGGCTACGGCGTCCTCGATGTGACGGCCGAACGGTCGCAGATGGACTACTACACGATCTCGGACAAGACGAAGAAGGACGCGACCGCGTCCTGGGTCCGCTCGTACCGCACCCGCAGCGGGACCCAGAAGATCGAACGGGCCGACGCCCCTGTGCGCTGACCGCGTCGAGGGACCAGGTCCGGATCGCCGGGGCCGAGAGGTCCGGGTCGCCAGGGCCGAGAGGTCCGGGTCGCCAGGGCCGAGAGGTCCGGGTCGCCAGGGCCGAGGAGCGAAGCAAGGGGCCCCGCACCGAGGTGCGGGGTCCTCCCTCATGCCTGGAGCGTGGCGAGGAACCCGAGCCCGACCTTCCAGGCCAACTCGGCCGACTCCTCGTCGTAGTCGGGCAGTTCCGGGTCGGTGAACAGGTGCCCGGCCCCGGGGTAGCGGTAGACCTCGACGTCCGCGCCGGTCCGCTGCATCTGGAGGTACCAGCTGTTCAGCCAGTCGTGCGACTCGAACGGATCGGGGTCCGCGACGTGCAGCTGCACCGGCAGTTCGTCCACCGAGGCGTTCTCCGCGATGTCCGATGTGCCGTGGAGCATCAGCAGCCCGCGCGCCTTGGCGTCACCGAGCGCGAGGGTCTGCGCCACCGACGCCCCGAAGGAGAAGCCCGCGTACACGAGGCCCTGGTCGGAATAGGGTGCGGCGGCCAGCACGGCGCGCTTCAGCAGCTCGTCCTTGCCCACCTGTTCCTTGAAGGCCATTCCTTCCTCGACGGTGTCGTAGGTGTGCCCCTCGAAGAGATCGGGCACGCGCACCTCGTGACCGGCTGCACGCAGCCGGTCTGCAGCCGCGTGCACAGCGGGCCGCAGACCGTAGGTCGAGTGGAAAAGCATGATGTTCATGACGTCCATGGTGCCAGCTGTGCCCCAACGCTTGGAGGACCGGGGAATGGAGAACGTAGTGCGACCGCTGCTCGTGCTGGGCGGATCGCTGGTGATCACCCTGCTGGTGGGCTGGCTGGTCGATCTGCTGCTGCGCCGGGCCGACAGCCGCCACAGCGAGACGCCCGTCTGGGGCCTGCTGCGGCGCTGCCGGCCCCCGCTGCAGGTGGTGCTCTGCACGGCACTGCTGCGGGCCTCCTACGTCCACGTACGCCTCGACCCGGTGCGGGACCACCGGGCCGGGATCGGCCAGGCCATGACCCTGGTGCTGATCGCGGCGTCGGCCTGGCTGGTGCTGCGCGTCGCGGCCACCGCCGTGGAGTCCTCGTACGCCCGCTACGCGACGTCCACCCGCGATCCGGCCCGGGTCCGCCGGGTGCGGACCCAGGTCACGCTGATCCAGCGTGTGGTCACCGCCGTGGTGGCGACGGTCGCGGTCGCGGCGATGCTGCTGACCTTCCCGGCGATGCGCACCGTCGGCACCTCGATGCTGGCCTCCGCCGGTGTCCTCGGCATCGTCGCCGGTGTCGCGGCCCAGTCGACGCTCGGCAACCTCTTCGCCGGCTTCCAGATCGCTTTCGGCGACATGGTCCGGATCGGCGACACCGTGGTGGTGGACGGCGAGTGGGGCACCGTGGAGGAGATCACCCTGACCTTCCTCGCCGTGCGGACCTGGGACGAGCGCCGGATCACCATGCCGGTGTCGTACTTCACCAGCAAGCCGTTCGAGAACTGGTCGCGCGGCGGGGTCCAGATGACCGGCACGGTCTTCCTCCAGCTCGACCACTCCGCGCCGGTCGCCGCGATGCGTGAACGGCTGCGCGAGATCCTCGGCGAGTGCGCCGCCTGGGACGGCCGCGACTGGTCGCTGGCCGTCACGGACACCACCGCGTCGACGATCGAGGTACGGGCCGTGGTCACCGCGAAGGACGCGGACGACATCTGGACGGTGCGCTGTGCGGTGCGTGAGCAGCTCGTCGGATGGCTGCGTGACCACCATCCGTACGCGCTGCCGCGCATCGTCACGTCGCCCGCGGTGCTGCCGCCGGGCGATCACTGGCCGGAACTGACGGGTGCGCGGGACGCAGGCGGCCGGGACCGTCTCGACGGCCGGGTGCCCGGCCCCGGCAAGGCGCCGCGCACGGGCCGCGGCTGACCGCCCGCACGCCTGCCGGGCGGCGTCGCGGTCAGAGCGTGCGGCGCATCG
Source organism: Streptomyces sp. NPDC005566 (assembly GCF_040605575.1). Lineage (NCBI taxonomy): Bacteria > Bacillati > Actinomycetota > Actinomycetes > Kitasatosporales > Streptomycetaceae > Streptomyces > Streptomyces sp. NPDC005566. Next base: position 318,302 of record NZ_JBEXDB010000008.1, read on the forward strand.
CCCGGTGGGGCATTCCGGCGTCCGGGAACTCGGGGCCGTACGCCACGTATCCGAGCCGCTCGTAGAAGCCGAGCGCATGGGTCTGGGCGTGCAGGTCGACGGCGGTCAGGCCGAGGGCGCGTGCCTCGTCCTCGATGGCGCGCACCAGCGCGGCACCGACCCCGAAGCCGCGTGCCTCGCGGGTCACGGCCAGCCTGCCCAGGGAGCCGACGGCTTCGGCGCCGCCGGTCTTGCCCTCCGCCGCGGAGCCGTGCAGCAGCCTGCCCGTACCGAGCGCGGAGCCGTCCGCCGCAACGGCGAGCACGTGGACCGCGCCGGCGTCGTAGGCGTCGTACTCGATCTCCTCGGGCACCTGCTGTTCACCGACGAAGACGTTCTTGCGCACCTGGAAGCAGGCCGAGAGATCGTTCTCCTCGACGGCCCTGCGGGTGCTGTACGGGGCGGGCGCGGTGCTCACTCGCTCTCCGCCGCGATCGTCTCGAGGGCCTGGCGCAGGTCGTCCGGGTAGGTGCTGGAGAACTCGACCCAGCTGCCGTCCGAAGGGTGCTCGAAGCCGAGCCGGACCGCGTGCAGCCACTGGCGGGACAGACCGAGGCGCTTGGCCATGGTCGGGTCGGCTCCGTAGGTCAGGTCGCCGACGCAGGGGTGGCGGTGGGCGGACATGTGCACCCGGATCTGGTGGGTGCGTCCGGTCTCCAGCTTGATGTCCAGCAGGCTGGCGGCGCGGTAGGCCTCGATGAGGTCGTAGTGCGTCACGGAGGGCTTGCCCTCGGCGGTGACGGCCCACTTGTAGTCGTGCTGCGGGTGGCGCCCGATGGGGGCGTCGATGGTGCCGCTCATCGGGTCCGGGTGGCCCTGGACCAGGGCGTGGTACTTCTTCTCGACGACCCGGTCACGGAACTGGGCCTTGAGCAGGGTGTAGGCACGCTCGGACTTGGCCACGACCATCAGCCCGGAGGTGCCGACGTCGAGCCGGTGCACGATGCCCTGGCGCTCGGCGGCACCCGAGGTGGAGATCCGGTAGCCGGCCGCGGCGAGGCCGCCGATGACCGTGGTGCCGGTCCAGCCGGGGCTGGGGTGGGCGGCGACGCCGACCGGCTTCATGATCACGACGATGTCGTCGTCGTCGTGCACGATCTCCATGCCCTCGACGGGCTCGGCAACGATCTGGACCGGAGCGGCTGCCTGCGGCATCTCCACTTCCAGCCAGGCGCCGCCGTGCACACGCTCGGACTTCCCGGCCACCGCACCGTCCACCTGGACCTTCCCGGCCGCGGCCAGCTCGGCGGCCTTGGTGCGGGAGAAACCGAACATCCTGGAGATGGCGGCGTCTACACGCTCGCCTTCCAGACCGTCGGGTACGGGCAGGGTGCGGACCTCGGGATACGTACTCACCTGTCGAGTATGCCTTGCGCCCACTAGTCCTTGTGCACGGTGCCGTCGGGGTCCAGGCCCTTGAAGGAAAGGATCACGATCAGGATTCCGCCGCAGACGATCGCCGAGTCGGCGAGGTTGAACACGGCGAAGTGCGCAGGGGCGATGAAGTCCACCACCGCGCCCTCGAAGACGCCGGGTGCGCGGAAGATGCGGTCGGTGAGGTTGCCGAGCGCTCCTCCGAGCAGCAGCCCGAGGGCGATGGCCCAGGGCAGGCTGTAGAGCTTGCGCGCGAGCCTGGCGATCACCACGATCACGACCGCGGCGATGGCCGTGAAGATGACCGTGAACGCCTCACCCATCCCGAAAGCGGCACCCGCGTTCCGGATGGCGTCGAGCTTCAGCCAGTCGCCGAAGATCTCGATGGGCTCCTGGTGCTCCAGCTTCGCGACCACGATCATCTTGCTGACCAGGTCCAGGAGGTAGGCGATCACGGCCACGACGAAGAGCACGAGGATCTTCCGCCTGCCCCTGCCGCCGCCCGTGTCGTCGCTCCCGGCCTGAGCCGCGCCCTCGGAGGGCTGCTGGGGCTCTGCCCCGTCAGCCCCCTCGGCATCAGGGATATCCGGCGTACCGATGATGCGCTCCGCCTCTGCCACGTGAGTCCCTCAACCTAGGTGCCTGACTGAGGACGAGGGTACGACACACCCGCCTCGGTCAGCCGCGTCGCTCCTGCTTCTGTTTGTCCTCGACGCAGAGCGTGGCCCGGGGGAAGGCCTGCATGCGCGCCTTGCCGATCGGGTTGCCGCAGATCTCGCACAGTCCGTACGTCCCCGCGTCGAGCCTGGCGAGGGCACGTTCGGTCTGTTCCAGCATCTCCTGGGCGTTGGCCGCCAGGGACAGCTCGTGCTCGCGCGTGATGTTCTTCGTGCCGGTGTCCGCCTCGTCGTCGCCCGCCCCGTCGCCGGAGTCCCGCATCAGCCCGGCCAGCGCCGCTCCCGATGCCTCCAGCTCGCTGCGCAGCCGGATGACCTCGCTGGACAGCTCCGTCCTCGCCTCCGCGACCTCTTCGGGGGTCCAGGGGTCCTCCCCCGGCCTGACGGCCAGCTCGCCGGGCGCCGTCGCGGCGGCCACCCGGGCCGGCGGCACCGCTGTGGCACCGCCCTTTCCTACCGCCGTGGTCCGGCCGGCGCTCTTCTTGGCTACCACCGTGTGGGCTCCTGTCTGCTCGGCGGCCTGGGCCGCCCCCGTGGCCTTCTTCGAAGCCTTCTTGGCTGCGCTCTTCTTCGCCGGCCCGTGGTGCGCCGGAGCCCGATCGGCCCGTTCCTGCTCGTCCGGCGGCCGGGCCGCCGTCTTCTTCGCGGCGGTCGTCCCGGCGGCGGCCTTCTTGGCCCCGGCCTTCCCGACCGCCTTACTGGCCGCTTTCCCCGCCGCCTTCTTCGCTGTCCTCCCGGTCGTCTCCTCGGCCACCGGACCCGTGGATCCCGCCGACGCCGTTCCTGTTACGGCGGTCTTCTTCGCCACCATGGCCGCGGCCCCTTCACATATTGTGATCTTGCACGCGAATCGTGCTGGGACGATAAATCGACCCCAGCCCCACGGCAACGGGGCACGCCGCCGGTTCGCCCCTCCCCATGCCGGGTCGTGACGCGCCTGCAACCGTTGTGCCCAGCTGCCCGCGCGGTAATCCGCTCCCGATGCGCCCGCCAGGACTCCCTCCGCCCCATCTGGCCATTCGGGTCACACCGCACCCCGCCGGTAAACCGGTCGGCCGTCGCCCGTACGGGCCCGTACACTGGCCGCAGCGAGAGGCATGGATGGGACGAGTAGCGTCGTACGCAGCCCGCAGCGACCCGGGGACGGTGGGAGCCCGGGGGCGAGCGCGTCGTGAAGATCACCCCGGAGCCGCCGGAAGAAAGCCTTGGACAGTGGGTTCCACCCACGGGCGCAGGGCGAGTAGACCCGGCATCGCTACCCCAATGAGGGGGCCACGGGCGCATGCCCGGGGCCAAGGAGGGTGGTACCGCGGGAGCCTGCCGGTTCTCGTCCCTCCGACGGAAGTGGAATACGTCCGCCGGAGGAAGCCCGCACATGACATCGCCGCAGTACCGCCAGGTACCCGCCCAGGTCGACCTGCCCGCCCTCGAGCACGCCGTGCTCGACTTCTGGCGTGACAACAAGGTCTTCACCAAGAGCCTCGAACAGTCCGAGGGCCGCCCCGAGTGGGTCTTCTACGAGGGCCCGCCGACCGCCAACGGCATGCCCGGGGCCCACCACATCGAGGCCCGCGTCTTCAAGGACGTCTTCCCCCGCTTCCGCACCATGCAGGGCTACCACGTCGGCCGCAAGGCCGGCTGGGACTGTCACGGCCTGCCGGTGGAGCTCGCGGTCGAGAAGGAGCTGGGCTTCAACGGCAAGAAGGACATCGAGGCGTACGGCATCGCCGAGTTCAACGCCAAGTGCCGTGAGTCCGTGACCCGCCACACCGACGCCTTCGCCGAGCTCACGACCCGCATGGGCTACTGGGTCGACCTCGACGACGCCTACCGCACGATGGACCCGGAGTACGTCGACTCCGTGTGGTGGTCCCTGAAGGAGATCTTCAACAAGGACCTGCTGGTCCAGGACCACCGCGTCGCCCCCTGGTGCCCGCGCTGCGGCACCGGCCTCTCCGACCACGAGCTGGCCCAGGGCTACGAGACGGTCGTCGACCCCTCGGTCTTCGTGCGCTTCCCGCTCACGAGCGGCCCGCTGGCCGGTGAGGCCGCCCTCCTGGTCTGGACGACGACCCCCTGGACCCTCGTCTCCAACACCGCCGTGGCCGCGCACCCCGACGTCGACTACGTGGTCGCGACGGACGGCGCCGAGAAGCTCGTCGTGGCCCGGCCGCTGGTCGAGAAGGCCCTCGGAGAGGGCTGGGAGCTCACGGGCCAGTCCTTCACCGGCCGCGAGATGGAGCGCTGGACGTACGAGCGCCCGTTCCAGCTCGTCGACTTCCCGGCCGAGGCCCATTACGTCGTCAACGCCGAGTACGTCACGACCGAGGACGGTACGGGTCTGGTCCACCAGTCCCCCGCCTTCGGCGCCGACGACCTCGTCGTCTGCCGTTCCTACGGCCTTCCGGTCGTGAACCCGGTCCGCCCCGACGGCACCTTCGAGGAAGACCTGCCGCTGGTCGGCGGCGTCTTCTTCAAGAAGGCCGACGAGGCGCTCACCGCGGACCTGGACGCCCGTGGGAAGCTCTTCCGCCACGTCCCGTACGAGCACAGTTACCCGCACTGCTGGCGCTGCCACACGGCGCTGCTCTACTACGCGCAGCCGTCCTGGTACATCCGCACGACAGCCGTCAAGGACCGGCTTCTCGAGGAGAACGAGAAGACCAACTGGTTCCCGGACTCGGTGAAGACCGGCCGCTTCGGCGACTGGCTGAACAACAACGTCGACTGGGCCCTGTCCCGCAACCGCTACTGGGGCACCCCGCTGCCCATCTGGCGCTGCGAGGACAACCACCTGACCTGTGTGGGCTCCCGCGCCGAGCTCTCCGAGCTCACCGGCGCCGACCAGTCGGACCTGGACCCGCACCGTCCGTTCATCGACGAGATCACCTTCACCTGCTCGCAGGAGAACTGCCAGCTTGAGGCGTACCGCGTTCCCGAGGTCATCGACGCCTGGTACGACTCGGGCTCCATGCCGTTCGCCCAGTGGGGATACCCGTACAAGAACAAGGAGATCTTCGAGAGCCGCTACCCGGCGCAGTTCATCTCGGAGGCCATCGACCAGACCCGCGGCTGGTTCTACACACTGATGGCGGTCGGCACGCTCGTCTTCGACAAGTCCAGTTACGAGAACGTGGTCTGCCTCGGCCACATCCTCGCCGAGGACGGCCGCAAGATGTCCAAGCACCTCGGGAACATCCTCCAGCCGATCCCGCTCATGGACCAGCACGGCGCCGACGCCGTGCGCTGGTTCATGGCGGCCGGCGGTTCCCCGTGGGCGGCACGGCGTGTGGGCCACGGCACGATCCAGGAGGTCGTCCGCAAGACGCTCCTGACCTACTGGAACACGGTCGCCTTCCAGGCCCTGTACGCCCGTACGTCGGGCTGGGCGCCGTCCGCGGCCGATCCCGCACCGGAAGGCCGCACGGTCCTGGACCGCTGGCTGCTGAGCGAGCTGAACGCCCTGGTGGACCAGATGACCCAGGCGCTGGAGAGCTACGACACCCAGCGGGCCGGCAAGCTGCTGTCCTCGTTCGTCGACGACCTGTCCAACTGGTACGTACGCCGCTCGCGCCGCCGCTTCTGGCAGGGCGACAAGGCGGCCCTGCGCACGCTGCACGAGGTCGTCGAGACCGTCACCCGGCTGATGGCCCCGCTGACCCCGTTCATCACGGAGCGGGTCTGGCAGGACCTGGTCGCCCCCGTCACGCCGGACGCCCCGGAGTCGGTGCACCTCTCCACCTGGCCCGAGGCTGACCTGTCGGCGATCGACCCGGCGCTCTCCACGCAGATGGCGCTGGTCCGTCGCCTGGTCGAGCTGGGGCGCGCCACGCGGGCCGAGTCGGGCGTCAAGACCCGTCAGCCGCTGTCCCGCGCCCTGGTCGCGGCCTCGGGCTTCGAGAACCTCTCGACCGAGCTGCACGCCCAGATCACGGAGGAGCTGAACGTCTCCTCGCTGGCCTCCCTGTCCGAGGTAGGCGGATCGCTGGTCGACACGACGGCGAAGGCGAACTTCCGCGCCCTGGGCAAGCGGTTCGGCAAGGGCGTCCAGGCGGTGGCCAAGGCCGTCGCCGACACGGACGCCGCGGCGCTCTCGCTGGCCCTGCGCGAGGGCACCGCGTCGGTCGAGGTCGACGGTGAGCGGATCGCCCTCTCCCCCGACGAGGTCATCATCACCGAGACGCCGCGCGAGGGCTGGTCGGTGGCCTCCGACTCGGGTGCCACGGTCGCCCTGGACCTCGAGATCACCCCGGAGCTCCGGCGCGCAGGGCTGGCCCGTGACGCGATCAGGCTGATCCAGGAGGCCCGCAAGAACAGCGGCCTGGACGTGGCGGACCGGATCGCGGTCCGCTGGACGTCCACGTCCCCGGCTACGGTCGAGGCCCTGACCGAGCACGCGTCGCTGATCGCGGACGAGGTCCTGGCCCTGGACTACGCCGAGGGCGAGGCCGACCCCACGTACGGCACCGCGTTCGAGGACGAGGGCCTGGCCCTCACGTTCCGCCTCCGCAAGACGCAGCACTGACCCGCACCACCCCGGCGGCCCGCCCATCCAGCTGGATGGGCGGGCCGCTCCCGTTTCCCACAGGCCCGGCGGCCGGCCCCCGCCCAAGGTTCACCCCGTCCACCGCGAGCCCGCACCCTCCCGGTTCGGCTCCCTCCCCCCGGCCCTCCCGGTATGCCCCTCCCCCAGCCGGCCCACCCGGACCCTCCGGCGATCGAGGGGTGGGGGTCCGGGGGCGGAGCCCACGGTTACGGGAAGGGGCGGGGAGGGGCGGGGAGGGGACAAGCCCCGCGCAGCGGCCCCACCACCCGCCCCGCCCGCGAGCGGACGCGACAAAGGGCCGGGCCCCAGGGAAATCCCCGGGGCCCGGCCCTCAGCCTGCCGACGGCTACGCGCTCAGCGAGCGCGAACCGCTCAGTTGTCGTCCTCGTCGATCAGGAACCCGCGCATCGGCGACGGCGCCTGCTGCATCGGCTGCGGCGCCTGCGGGCGGACCGGAGCCATCGGCTGCGTCATCGCGGGCGACATCTGCTGCTGGCCGCCGTACGAAGGGCCGCCCATGGACGGGTTGCCCATCTGCTGGTTGCCGTGCCCACCATGGTTGCCACCCATGGTGTGACCCATGGCGCCTGCGCCGGCCGGGGCCAGCGAGGCCGACGGCGGCAGCGAAGCGGCTGCCGGGGTCCGCGGCGGAGCCAGCGAGTCGTCGGCCTGGGTCTCCAGCTGGCGCAGCTGGCTCTCCAGGTACGACTTCAGACGGGTCCGGTACTCGCGCTCGAAGCCACGCAGGTCCTCGACCTTGCGCTCGAGGGTCGCGCGGGCCGACTCGAGGGAGCCCATGGCCACGCGGTGCTTCTCCTGCGCGTCCCGCTCCAGCGCGTCCGCCTTGGCACGTGCGTCCCGCTCCAGGCCCTCGGCGCGGCTGCGCGCCTCGCCGACGATCTTGTTGGCCTCGGAACGGGCCTCCGCGATCGCCTGGTCGGCGGTCTGCTGAGCAAGGGAGAGGACACGGGCGGCACTGTCGCCACCGGGGCCCTGCTGCTGCATCTGCGGCGGCTGCATCTGCTGCATCTGCTGCATCTGCTGCTGCTGGGGGTGGCCACCCATGGGGCCGCCCATCGGGCCGCCCTGCATCGGGCCGGGGCCGTGCTGGCCCTGCGGACCGTGGCCACCCTGGGGGCCATGGCCACTGGGACCGGCAGGCAGCTGCGGAGCTCCGCCGGACAGCTGGGGCGGACCCATCTGCGGGGGCTGCTGCTGCTGTACCGGCGGGCCAGATATGGCGGCGGGCACGGGGGCACCGGGGCGGTCCTGCTGCTCCGGCGGCTTGCGCATACCCTGCTGCTGCTGGTTCTGCGCAGCCGCACGCGTGGCCGCGGCCAGCTTGGCGCGCAGGTCCTCGTTCTCACGGAGCAGACGAGTCAGTTCCGATTCGACCTCGTCGAGGAAGGCATCGACCTCGTCCTCGTCATAGCCTTCTCGGAGGCGGACGGTCGTGAACTGCTTGTTCCGCACGTCCTCGGGGGTCAGCGGCATCTCTTCTTCACCTCTACGTAGTCGTCGGCAGTCGGCAAGACCGTATCGTTCACACGCTGCTCGCAAGCTTGCCCACGATGCTGAGCAGGATGTAGACGATGATCATCAGAACGAAGAAGGACAGGTCAAGTGCCACGCCCCCGAGACGCAACGGTGGTATGAACCGCTTCAGAAGCTTCAGCGGTGGATCGGTGACAGTGTAAGTGCCCTCGAGAACCACCACCATCGCCTTGCCTGGGTGCCATGAACGTGCGAACTGGAACACATAGTCCATGACCAGCCGGAAGATCAGCACGATGAGGAAACACATCAGCGCGATATAGACCACATCCAGTGCGACGCCCATGTCCCGCGCTTCCCTCTCCCCTGGCTTTCGTAGCTCCGGCCTCCCGGCCGGTCACCGGCCTGACGACCGGTTGATCCCTGTTCGTGTTCTCAGCTCTGGTTGAAGAACCCGCCCTCTGCGATGCGGGCCTTGTCCTCCGCCGTGACATCGACGTTAGCAGGCGACAACAGGAACACCTTCTGCGTCACCCTTTCAATGCTGCCATGGAGTCCGAAGACGAGACCCGCGGCAAAGTCGACAAGTCGCTTCGCGTCCGTGTCGTCCATCTCCGTGAGGTTCATGATCACCGGAGTGCCCTCGCGGAAGTGTTCCCCGATGGTACGGGCCTCGTTGTAGGTCCTGGGGTGCAGCGTGGTGATGCGGTAGGGCTCCCGCTCGGACACGACCTTGGGCATGATCACCGGTGCGTTCTTCTCCATGTTCGGGCGGTCAGGTGTGATGGATGCCACGGGGGCGATTCGGGCGGGTCGTCCGCTTTCCGCCGGGAGCTGAACCGGCTCACGTTGCGCGGGCGGCTGTACCACTCGTACCGGTTCGTCGCGTTCCCGCTCCACCTGATGCGCGGGCTGGTGCCGCCGCCGGTCCCGCTCGGGCTCCGGTTCGGGTTCGAATTCGTCGTCGGGGTCGAACCCCGGACCGTCGTACCCATCGTCCTCCACGAGGCCGAGGTAGACCGCCATCTTGCGCATCGCGCCGGCCATGCTCCGAGTCCTCCGCTCTGTGGTGGATCGGCATTCGTGTCACCAAGTGCCCGAGATCCACTCCGGCCTGCCCGCACGGAGCGGGAATGACCATATTTTCTGCTGTGGTCCGACTTGCTTCGCGACGTTACCCGAGCCGGGGTCGGACTCCGAGTACCGCCGTACCGACGCGTACATGTGTCGCTCCGGCCGCCACCGCGTCCTCGAGATCCGCACTCATCCCTGCAGAGACCATGTTCGCAGCCGGATGGTTCCCGCGCAGGCGGGATGAGAATTCCATCAGCCGGTCGAACGCGGCCCGCCGGCGGCCCGCGTAGGGCCCTGCGAGCGGGGCGACGGTCATCAGACCTCCCAGCCGGAGCCCCGGTGCCGCGTCCACGGCGGCGGCCAACTCCTCGACCGCGTCGGGTGCGACACCTCCCCGGTCACCGCGTTCGCCGCTCTCCGCGTCCAGGGCGACCTGGATGAGGCAGCCGAGCTCGCGGCCGCCCTTCACCGCCGCCGCCGAGAGCGCGGTGACCAGTTTGACCCGGTCCACCGACTGCACCACGTCGGCATAACCCGCCACGGAACGAACCTTGTTCGTCTGCAACTGCCCGACAAAGTGCCAGGTGAGCGACAGATCCGCACAAGCGGCAGCTTTCGGTGCCGCGTCCTGATCACGGTTCTCGGCGACCTGGCGCACACCCAGCTCGTGCAGGATCCGCACATCGCTCGCGGGGTAGGTCTTGGTGACCACGATCAGGGTCACCTCCTCCCGCTTGCGCCCTGCCGCGGCGCAGGCGGAAACAATGCGTTCCTCCACCTGCGCCAGGTTTGCCGCGAGTTGAGACCTGCGATCCGTCATGTCCTATCAGTCCAACCAGACATATCCGGCGAGCCGCCCGGTGATGCGGTCGCGGCGGTACGAGAAGTGGTCGCCGGATTCCAGGGTGCAGTGCGGCGAACTGTGGCGGTCGCTCACGCCGAGGGCGTCGAGCTGGGCGTGGACTCCCGCGGTGACGTCCACCGCCGGCGTCCCCCAGCCGGTCTCCGACCAGGAAGCGGGAACGGCCTGCGCGACCTCGGTGCGCATCTGCGCCGGGACCTCGTAGCACCGCCCGCAGACGGCCGGGCCGGTGCGGGCGAGGATCCGGGACGGTTCTGCACCGAGGGCGGCCATCGCCTCGACGGCGGCCGGCACGACACCCGCGACCAGACCCGGCCTGCCCGCGTGGACCGCGGCGATGACACCGGCGGCCGGATCGGCGAGCAGTACGGGTGTGCAGTCGGCGGTGAGCACCGCGAGCGGAAGTCCGCGCCGGGCCGTCACCACCGCGTCCACCGCGGGAATCGCGGTGTTGTCGCCCCAGGGCCCGTCGACGACGGCCACCTCGCGACCGTGCACCTGGTTCATCCAGACCACCTGCGCCGGGTCCAGACCGAGCGAACGGGCGGCACGTTCGCGGTTCGCGCCGACGGCGGCGGGGTCGTCGCCGACCGCACCGCCGAGGTTGAGCTCATCGTACGGAGCGGCGCTCACTCCGCCCCACCTGTCGGTGAAGGCGAAGTGGGCGCCGCCCGTCGAAGACACCGCGGTCTTCGGCGCGTGGTGCGGACCTATCACTTCAGGAAGTCCGGTACATCCAGCTCTTCGGCCTGGGTGTCCTGGTACGGACGGGCCGTCGGGACGTGCGGCGGGGAGACCGGCAGCGAGCTCTCGTTCGCCACCGGAACCGGCTCGACCGGTGCCTGGGTCTCCTCACGCGAGGGAACCGAGCCCAGCCCGCCCGTCTGGCGCACCGGTTCGGTGGCCCTGGCCGGCGGCGCCGACTCCTCACGCTTTCCGGCACCCGCTCCGAGGACCGTCTCGCGACGGGTCGGCGGCTGTCCGCCGTCGAAGCCCGCGGCGATCACGGTGACCCGCACCTCGTCGCCCAGCGCGTCGTCGATGACCGCGCCGAAGATGATGTTCGCCTCCGGGTGGGCCGCCTCGCTCACCAGCTGCGCGGCCTCGTTGATCTCGAAGAGACCGAGGTCGCTGCCGCCGGAGATGGAGAGCAGGACACCGCGCGCACCGTCGATGGACGCCTCCAGGAGCGGCGAGGAGATCGCCATCTCCGCGGCGGCCACCGCACGGTCGTCGCCGCGGGCCGATCCGATGCCCATGAGCGCCGATCCGGCCTCGGACATGACCGACTTGACGTCGGCGAAGTCGAGGTTGATCAGGCCCGGGGTGGTGATGAGGTCGGTGATGCCCTGGACGCCGGAGAGCAGTACCTGGTCGGCCGACTTGAACGCGTCGAGCACGCTGACCTGGCGGTCCGAGATGGACAGCAGTCGGTCGTTGGGAATGACGATGAGGGTGTCGACCTCTTCGCGGAGCTCGGCGATGCCGTCCTCCGCCTGGTTCGCGCGCCGCCGGCCCTCGAACGTGAACGGGCGGGTGACCACACCGATCGTCAGGGCGCCCAGCGAGCGGGCGATGTTGGCCACGACGGGTGCGCCGCCGGTGCCGGTGCCGCCGCCTTCTCCGGCGGTGACGAAGACCATGTCGGCCCCCTTGAGGACCTCCTCGATCTCCTCACGGTGGTCCTCTGCCGCCTTGCGACCGACGGCCGGGTTCGCCCCGGCGCCGAGGCCACGGGTGAGTTCACGGCCGACGTCGAGCTTGACGTCGGCGTCGCTCATCAACAGTGCTTGCGCATCGGTGTTGATCGCGATGAACTCGACGCCCTTGAGACCGACCTCGATCATTCGGTTGATGGCATTGACACCACCGCCGCCGACACCGATGACCTTGATGACTGCGAGGTAGTTCTGCGGTGCTGCCACGTCGAAGGCCTCTCGCCTCGAGTTACGTGTCGTCGCTTCGCGGTAGTCCCGCCGCGACGACGGATGCCGATTGGGACGGTCCGAACGCCGACCCAAACCCTAACGTTGAAGTTTAGGGTTACCAGTGTGTCTGCTTCTTGGACTCTTCCGAACAGGACACTAAGTCGACAAGTGGCGCACGTTCAACGAACACGCCGAACCTCCCGTTTTTCTTTTCACCCTATGTGATCACCCGTAGCGCTGACCAACCAGGGTGCTGGCCAGGCCAAATGTGCGTCAACTCTTCGATACCGCCGGGGCGGTGGGTGCACTCACGTCGAAGTGCCCCGCTTTGGGCGCCGCTTTCATGAGTGCGGCGAGGACTCGCGCCTTCACGGGCCCTTCTTCGCCGCTGCCCCACATCACCGTGCGCCCCCGGGTCAGCTCCAGGACGACGGAGTCGTACGACGCGATCCGTACGGCCTTCGTCTCCCCGGCCAGATGCGCCGGAAGGTCACCCGCGACCCGGACCGCCTCCCGCAACAGACGGTCACTGCCGAAACGGCGCAGGCTCGGCGACCGGTCGGATTCCAGTTCCAGCAAGGGCACGTGCCGTGGGGCCTTGTCCACGGTGGCGAAGCGCACGCCTTTCGCGTCCACTTCAATGAACTTTGCGCCCTTTTTCACCAACAGAACCGGCTTCCGTTCGGTCACTTTAAGTCCGATGCCGTGTGGCCATGACCGTACGACATCCACCGAGTCGATACGAGGCAACTTCTGGCGCAACCTGTCCGCCATGGCTTCGGTGTCCACGGAAACCAACGGGGCGCCGACCGGAGCCGCCGCGGCCGTCTCCACCTCGGCCCGCGTCAGGACGTCCGTACCGGTGGTCGTCACCTGCTCCAACCGCAGCCAGGACGAGCCGTAGAGCACCCAGATTCCGCCTGCCGCGATCAGCGCCACGACAACTGCGGCCAGGACCAGTCGCGTACGGCCGGTCAGCCGCCGCCCCTCGGGGCGGATGTGCGGCGGGCGGGCCGGAGTGTCGGCACGCTTGGCTGCGCCGCGCTGGGCGGTCGTCGGTCCGGCCACGCTCGCTCCTTCACCGGACCCGGGGCACGCGCCCCGGGTCCGCACCGCCTCACGCCTTCCGGCGTGCGGCAATCGCCTCGTACACCATGCCGACGAGCAGGTCGTCGGCGTCCCTTCGCCCGAACTCCGCGGCGGCACGGGACATCTCGTACAACCGGTGCGGATCCGACAGCACCGGAAGGACGTTGCCCTGCACCCACTCCGGGGTGAGCGCCGCGTCGTCCACCAGAAGGCCGCCGCCCGCGTTGACCACCGGCTGGGCGTTGAGCCGCTGTTCGCCGTTGCCGATGGGCAGCGGGACGTAGGCGGCGGGCAGCCCGACGGCGGTGAGTTCGGCGACGGTCATCGCGCCCGCGCGGCAGAGCATCATGTCGGCCGCCGCGTACGCGAGGTCCATCCGGTCCACGTACGGTACCGGGATGTAGGGCGGCATCCCGGGCATGTTGTCGATGCGCGGCAATTCGTTCTTCGGGCCGACCACATGCAGGATCTGGATTCCGGACCGCTGGAGCAGCGGCGCGACCCGCTGGACCACCTCGTTGAGGTGGCGCGCGCCCTGCGAGCCGCCGGAGACCAGCAGCGTCGGCAGGTTGGGGTCGAGCCCGAAGGCCGCACGTGCCTCCGGGCGGACCCGGGCCCGGTCGAGGGTGGCGATGGTGCGCCGCAGCGGGATGCCGATGTAGCGGGCACCACGCAGCTTGCTGTCGGGGGTGGAGACGGCGACCCCGTGCGCGTAGCGCGAACCGATCTTGTTGGCCAGGCCCGGCCGGGCGTTGGCCTCGTGGACGACGATCGGCACCCCTGCCCGCTTGGCGGCCAGGTAGCCGGGCAGGGCGACATAGCCGCCGAAGCCGACCACGCAGTCCGCCTTGGTGCGTTCCAGGATCTGCTCGGCGGCCTTGATGGTGCCGCGCAGCCGGCCCGGGACGGTGATCAGCTCAGGTGTGGGCTTGCGCGGCAGCGGCACAGCAGGGATCAGTGCCAGCTCGTACCCCCGCTCGGGTACGAGCCTGGTCTCGAGTCCGCGTTCCGTGCCGAGGGCAGTGATTCCCACGGTCGGGTCCTGCCTGCGCAGGGCGTCTGCGAGGGCAAGCGCGGGCTCGATGTGGCCGGCGGTCCCCCCGCCGGCGAGTACGACATGCACCGAAATTCACCGCTCTCCGGACGGACGCTTCGTGACGCGCCGTCTCATCGTCTTCCATCTCACCCCGGGCCTCCGCATGGCCAGGGCCGCTTTCGCGGCGGGTTCCTCTCGCGCGAACGCGATCAGCAGCCCGACAGCGAACATGGTCGGCAGCAGGGCCGAACCTCCGTAGGAGAACAGCGGCAGCGGGACACCGGCGATCGGCAACAGGCCGAGCACCGCACCGATATTGATCACGGCCTGCGCCGTGATCCAGGTGGTCACGCCTCCCGCTGCGTACCTCACGAAGGGGTCCTCCGTGCGTCCGGCCACGCGGATACCCGCATAGCCTAGGGCCGCGAACAGGGCGAGCACCGACAGCGTCCCCGCCAGACCCAGTTCCTCCCCCGTGATGGCGAAGATGAAGTCCGTGTGCGGTTCGGGGAGTTGACCCCATTTTTCCACACTCGCACCCAGCCCGGAACCGAACCATCCGCCGGAGGCCAGGGCATAGATTCCGTGCACCGCCTGCCAGCAGGAGTCGCCGGGACCCGGTTCGGAGGCACCGATGCAGCCGAGCCGTGACATCCGGTTGGGGCTGGTCTTGATCAGGACGAAGCCGATGAGCCCGGCGAAGGCGAGCACCCCGGCGAAGAGCCGGGTCGGAGCACCCGCCAGCCAGAGCAGGCCGAACAGGATCGCGGTGAGAATGATCGCAGTTCCCATGTCGCCGCCGAGCATGATCAGGCCGAGCAGCATGAAGGCGACGGGAACGAGTGGAACCAGCATGTGCTTCCACTGCGTCAGGAGCCGTTTGTCCTGTTTGCGGGCGATCAGGTCGGCGCCCCACAGAACGAGGGCGAGTTTGCCGAACTCGCTGGGCTGGAGCTGGAAGGGACCGCCCAGGTAGAGCCAGTTCTGGTTGCCGTTGACCGACATCCCTATCCCCGGAACCTGCACGAGCACCATCAGGAAGACGGATCCCATGAGGAGCGGATAGGCCAGTGCCCTGTGCAGTTTGACGGGCATCCTGGACGCCATCAGCAGCAGCCCGGCCCCGATGACGGCGGCGAGGAACTGCTTGCGGAAGAAGTACGTGCCGGGTTTGGCGAGCTCGAGAGCCTTGATCATCGAGGCGGAATAGACCATGACGAGCCCGAGAACCGTGATCAGCAGGCTGGAGCCGAGGATCAGGTAGTACGCGGTCAGAGGGCGGTCCCAGGCCCGCCTCGCCTGCTCGTACATCCGCCGCACGCCTGCGAAGCGGGGCGGCCGGGACCCCGCGCCCGATCCGGTGCCGCCGCTGCGGGGCACGGCGGGCCGCCGGGAGCCGACAGCGGGCCGGCTGCGCAGCGCGAGTCCGGGGGGCGAGGCGGGTCCGGAGGGCAGCCCGGGGCCACCGACGGCCGGCCGGGCGAGCAGGGGCGGGCTGAACGCCCGGCTGATCGCGGCGGTCACCCGTGAGCGGTCCGCTCCGCACCGGGCTGGGCTCTCGTCGGCCGGCATTGTCGCTGTCCCCTCCGCTGCTCGTGCCCGGGGCTGTCACCGGGGCGCCGGGGCCCGCGGCGGTGCCGCTCGTGACCCGGGACTCCGGGACGGTACGACGCGGAGGCCGGGCCTGTCAGGCGCTCTCGGCGACGAGTTGGCGAACCGCGTCCGCGAACGCCTCGCCCCGCTTGTTGTAGTTGACGAACATGTCCATCGAGGCGCAGGCCGGTGCCAGCAGTACGGTGTCGCCCGGCCGGGCGAGACGTGCCGCTTCCCGGACCGCTTCGGACATCGCCCCAGTGTCGGTCCGGTCGAGGTCGACGACCGGTACCTCGGGGGCGTGTCGCGCCAGGGCTTCGCGGATCAGCGCCCGGTCGGCACCCATCAGTACGACGCCCCTCAGGCGCTCGGCCGCCCCGGTCACGAGCTCGTCGAAAGTGGCGCCCTTGGCGAGGCCGCCGGCGATCCAGACGATCGGGTCGTAGGCGGCGAGCGAGGCTTCCGCGGCGTGCGTGTTGGTCGCCTTGGAGTCGTCGATGTACGTGACCTCGTCGACATCCGCGATGTGCTCGATGCGGTGGGCGTCGGGGCGGAAGGCCCGCAGGCCGTCGCGTACCGCGGCGGGCTCCACGCCGAAGGCGCGGGCGAGGGCCGCGGCGGCCAGGGCGTTGGCGATGTTGTGCGGGGCGGGCGGGTTGACGTCGGAGACCTCGGCGAGCTCCTGCGCCTGCTTCTGGCGGTTGGCCACGAAGGCCCGGTCGACGAGGATGCCGTCCACCACGCCGAGCTGCGAGGGACCCGGCGTGCCGAGGGTGAAGCCGATCGCCCGGCAGCCCTCCTCCACGTCGGCCTCGCGCACCAGGTCCTCGGTGGCGCCGTCCTGTGCGTTGTAGACGCAGGCGACGCTGTTGCCCTCGTAGATCCGGCCCTTGTCGGCGGCGTAGCCGGACATGGAGCCGTGCCAGTCGAGGTGGTCCGGGGCCAGGTTCAGCACGGCCGCGGAGTGGGCGCGCAGCGAGGGCGACCAGTGCAGCTGGTAGCTGGAGAGTTCGACGGCGAGCACGTCGTACGTCTCCTCGCCGAGGACCGCGTCCAGGAGCGAGACGCCGATGTTGCCGACCGCGGCGGTACGCAGCCCGGCCGCCTCCAGGATCGAGGCGAGCATCCGCACGGTCGTGGTCTTGCCGTTGGTTCCGGTGACCGCGAGCCAGGGTGCGGCATCGGGCCCCCGCAGCCGCCAGGCGAGTTCGACGTCGCCCCAGACGGGGACGTCCGCCTCGGCGGCCGCCAGGAAGAGCGGTTTGTCGGGCTTCCAGCCGGGGGCCGTGACGATGAGCTCGGTGGACTCGGGCAGGGTCGCCCCGTCGCCGAGGCGCACGGTGATGCCGAGCGCCTCCAGTTCCGCGGCCTGGGCGCGGGAGCGCTCGTCGTCGCCGTCGTTGACGACGGTGACCAGCGCCCCGCGCTCGTGCAGGGCGCGGGCGGCGGGGATACCGCTGACGCCGAGTCCTGCGACGGTGACGTGTTTGCCCTGCCAGTCCGCGTTGCTCACTTCTTGGCTGCCCATCCTGCGTAGAAGAGGCCGAGTCCGACGATCACGCACATGCCCTGGATGATCCAGAAGCGGACCACGACAAGGACTTCGGACCACCCCTTGAGTTCGAAGTGGTGCTGGAGCGGTGCCATCCGGAAGACCCGCTTGCCCGTCATCTTGAACGAGCCGACCTGGATGACCACGGACATCGTGATCATCACGAAGAGGCCGCCGAGGATGGCGAGCAGGAACTCGGTGCGGGAGCAGATCGCGAGGCCCGCGAGCGCGCCGCCGAGGGCGAGCGAACCGGTGTCGCCCATGAAGATCTTCGCGGGCGAGGTGTTCCACCACAGGAAGCCGAAGCAGGCGCCCATCAGTGCCGAGGCCACGACCGCGAGGTCGAGCGGGTCGCGCACCTCGAAACACGCCTGGGGGTTGGTCAGGGTGGTCGCGTTGGCGCAGGACTCCTGGAACTGCCACAGCCCGATGAAGGTGTAGGCACCGAAGACCATCACCGAGGCGCCGGTGGCCAGACCGTCCAGGCCGTCCGTCAGGTTCACGCCGTTGGACATGGCGAGAATCATGAACAGGGCCCAGACGCAGAACAGCACCGGTCCGATGGACCAGCCGAAGTCCTCGACGAACGAGAGCTTCGTGGATGCCGGGGTGTTGCCCCGGATGTCCGCGAACTGGAGGGAGAGCACCGCGAAGGAGATGCCGACGATCAGCTGGCCGGCCATCTTCGCCTTGGCCCGCAGACCCAGCGAACGCTGCTTGACGATCTTGATGTAGTCGTCGAGGAAACCGACCAGACCCATTCCCGCCATCAGGAACAGGACGAGGACGCCGGAGAAGCGCATCTCCTCGCCGGTGATCACCTTCGCCAGGACGTACGCGATGATCGTCGCCAGGATGAAGGCGATACCACCCATGGTGGGCGTGCCCTGCTTGCTGCCGTGGGACCGCGGGCCGTCGTCCCGGATGAACTGCCCGTAGCCCTTGCGGGCCAGGAGTTTGATCAGCAGCGGAGTGCCGACCAGGGTCAGGAAGAGCCCTATGGCCCCTGCGAAGAGGATCTGCCTCATCGGACGGAGACCTCGCCCTCGGTCGCGTTCTCCAGCAGTGCCAGGGCGACCTTCTCCAGGCCGACCGACCGGGACGCCTTCACCAGCACGACGTCTCCCGGGCGCAGTTCACTGCGCAACAGGTCGACGGCCGCCTGTGCGTCGGACACGTGCACCGACTCCTCACCCCACGAACCCTCGTTATATGCGCCCAGTTGCAGCCAGGAGGCTTCTCTTCCTCCGACAGCGACGAGCTTGCTGACGTTGAGCCGGACGGCAAGCCGTCCGACAGCGTCGTGCTCGGCGAGCGACGCGTCGCCGAGCTCGGCCATCTGACCGAGCACCGCCCACGTACGTCCCCCTCCTGCCCGTGAGGCTCTGCCCATGGCAGCCAGCGCACGCAGTGCGGCTCTCATGGATTCGGGGTTCGCGTTGTAGGCGTCATTGACGACCGTCACACCGTCCGGACGCTCGGTGACCTCCATGCGCCAGCGGGAGAGGGTGCCCGCCCCGGAGAGCGCCTCGGCGATCTCAGTCACGGACATGCCCAACTCATGGGCGACGGCGGCCGCGGCGAGCGCGTTCGACACGTGGTGCTCACCGTACAGGCGCAAGGTCACGTCGCTGCACCCGGTGGGTGTGTGGAGCGAGAAAGCGGGGCGGCCGTCGTCCGTGAGCCGGACGTTCTCTCCCCGTACGTCCGCATCCGGGGCCTCTCCGAAGAGAATCACCCGCGCTTTTGTGCGGGCGGACATGGCCCGCACGAGCGGATCGTCGGCGTTGAGAACGGCGACGCCGTCCTCGGGGAGGACCTCCACGAGCTCGCCCTTGGCCTGGGCGATCGCCTCCCGGCTGCCGAACTCGCCGAGGTGCGCGGTTCCCACGTTGAGGACCAGGCCGATCTTCGGCGGGGTGAGGCCGGCGAGATAGCGGATGTGGCCGATGCCGCGGGCGCCCATCTCCAGGACGAGGTGACGGGTCTCGGCAGTGGAGCGCAGCGCGGTGAGCGGCAGTCCGATCTCGTTGTTGAACGAGCCCAGGGTCCAGACGGTGGGTGCCTTGCGCTCGAGGAGCTGGGCGATCAGATCCTTGGTGGAGGTCTTTCCGGCCGAGCCGGTGAGCGCCACGACGGTCGTCCCGAGGCGCTCGACGGCCACGCGGGCGAGCGTGCCCAGCGCCGACACGACGTCGTCGACGACGATCGCCGGGACACCGACGGGGCGGGCGGCGAGCACGGCTACCGCGCCCGCCTCGACGGCGCGCTGCGCGTAGTCGTGCCCGTCGACCCGCTCGCCGGCGAACGCGGCGAACAGGGAGCCCTCCTCCACCTCTCGGGAGTCGATGACGACGGAGCCGGTGACGGTGAGGGTCTTATCCGGTATGTCGTGCGGCTGCCCGCCGACGATTTCGGCGATCTCGGCGAGTGAAAGGGCGATCACTTGGTCATCCCTGACTGTTGTTCTCGTGGGTGGGTGCGGCGCCCGCGTGTCCCAGGGAGCGCTCGATGGCCTCGCGCAGGACCTGGCGGTCGTCGAAGGGGCGTACCACTCCGTGGATGTCCTGTCCCTGCTCGTGTCCCTTTCCGGCCACCAGGACGGTGTCGCCGGGCTCGGCGCGGGCTACCGCCGCGGCGATGGCGGCGGCGCGGTCCGCGTCGACGAGGACGTCGCCGCGCTCGTGGACGGGCACCTCGGCGGCGCCGGAGAGCATCGCGGCGAGGATGGCGAGGGGGTCCTCGGATCGCGGGTTGTCGGAGGTCAGCACGGCGGTGTCGGCGAGCCTGGCCGCCGCGGCACCCATCGGACCGCGTTTCGTCGTGTCCCGGTCGCCGCCGCAGCCGAGCACGATGTGCACCCTGCCCTCGGTGACCTTCTGCAGGGAGCGCAGGACGGATTCGACGGCGTCGGTCTTGTGCGCGTAGTCGACGACCGCGAGGTACGGCTGTCCGGCGTCGACGCGTTCCAGCCGCCCGGGGACACCGGGGACCGCCGCGACACCGTCGGCGGCGATCTGCGGGTCGACGCCCGCGACGGCCAGGGTGACGATCGCGGCGAGGGAGTTGGCGACGTTGAACGGGCCGGGCAGCGGGGCCTTCGCGGTGATCTGCTCGCCCTTGGGGCCGATCACGGTGAAGGTGCTGCTCTGCGGGCCGACTTCGACGTCCTTGGCGCGCCAGTCCGCGTCCGGGTGGCCCTCGGCGGAGAAGGTGACGACGGGGACGGTCGCCTCCGTGACCAGCCTGCGGCCGTACTCGTCGTCGAAGTTGACCACGCCGAGCTTGCTGCGCTGCGGTGTGAACAGCCTCGCCTTGGCCTGGAAGTAGTCCTCCATCCCGGAGTGGAACTCCATGTGCTCCGGGCTGAGGTTGTTGAACACGGCGACGTCGAAGACACAGCCGTCGACCCGCCCGAGCACCAGGGCGTGGCTGGAGACCTCCATGGCGACCGCGTCGACACCGCGTTCGCGCATGACGGCGAACAGCGCCTGGAGGTCGGTGGCTTCCGGGGTGGTGCGTTCCGACTTGATGCGCTCGTCGCCGATCCGCATCTCGACCGTGCCGATGAGGCCCGTACTGCGTCCGGCGCCGCGCAGACCCCCCTCGACCAGGTAGGCCGTGGTGGTCTTGCCGGATGTTCCGGTGATGCCGATCTGGAGGAGACCGACGCCGGGGCGGCCGTAGATCTCGGCGGCGATGTCGCCCATCCGGCCGCGTGGGTCCTCGGTGACCAGGACCGGGACTCCGGTGGCGGCGGCGCGCTCGGCACCTGCCGGGTCGGTGAGGATCGCGGCCGCGCCGAGGCCTGCGGCCTGGGCTGCGAAGTCGGCGCCGTGGAAGCGGGCGCCGGGCAGAGCCGCGTACACGTCCCCGGGGCGCACGGCACGCGAGTCGTGGGTGATACCGGTGACCTCACCGGCTTCCTGGGGTCCGGCGCCGAGCCGGGCTGCCAGCTCTCCGAGGGAAGTCGGCCGGAGCCGGTCCGGTCGGGGCGCTCCCGGATAGTTCACAGGCGCGTCCTTCTGAGTGGTTTGGAACTGATCGGCGTGGGGCACGGCGGTGAGCGTACCGGGCGGACCCGGCCTCTCGCGAAGCGAGGGCCCGGGTTTGCGGTACTTCTCGTTCCGGTTCCGGGGATCCGGGGTGATGGTCGTCACTGAGGCGTTTCCGAGTCACTCGCCGGGCTTGAAGGACACCGGCAGCCTGGCGGGATCGCTGCCGGACGGTGCGGTCTGGAGCGTCTTCAGCGCGAACTCCATGACCTTCTTGTAGATCGGACCGCAGATCTGGCCGCCGAAGTAGCTGCCCTTGGTGGGGTTCTGGATGGCGCAGTAGACGGTGATCTGCGGGTCGTCGGCGGGGGCGAAGCCCGCGAAGGACGCCGTGTAGCCCTTGTAGATGCCGCGCACGGGATCCACACGGTTGGCCGTACCAGTCTTGCCCGCGACCCGGTAGCCCGGGATGTGGGCCCTGGTCCCGGTGCCCTCACGGTCGTCGACCACCGACTCGAGCATGTTCGCCAGGCTCTTCGCCGTCTTCTCGCTGACCACCCGGGTCCGTTCGGGCGCGGTTCCCGCGGTGTAGCGGCCGTCCGCGCCCTTGGTCCCGCGGACGAGGGTCGGCTCGATCCTGACCCCGCCGTTGGCGATGGTCTGGTACACCGACGCCGCCTGCATGGCGTTGAGCGAGAGGCCCTGGCCGAACGGGATCGTGTACTGCTGCGAGGTGGACCAGTCCTGCGGCTTGGCGAGGATGCCGGGCGACTCGCCCGGGTAGTCCAGTCCCGTGGTGCTGCCGATGCCGAACTTGCGCAGGTACGAGTGGAGGACCTTGTTGGCCTCGGTCTGCGTCCTGCCGAGCTGCCCGGTGGCCAGGATCGTGCCGATGTTGCTCGACTTGGCGAGTACGCCGTTGAGCGTGAGGTACCAGGTGGGGTGGTCGATGTCGTCCCTGAACAGCCGGTCCCCCCGGTGCAGCCGGTTGGGGACGGTGACATGGGTACCGGGTGTCGCCGCCTCCTCCTCCAGCACCGCGGCCATGGACATGACCTTGCTGGTGGAGCCGGGCTCGTACACGTCCTGGAGCGCCGCGTTCCCGAGGGCCGCCGAGTTGACCTGCGAGAGGTCGTTCGGGTCGTAGCCGGGGGCGTTGGCCATGGCCAGCACCTCGCCGGTCCTCGTGTTCTGGACGATCACGTAACCGCGGTCCGCCCTGGACTTCTTCACCTGGTCGGCGATGGCGCGCTGGGCGGCCCACTGGATGTCGCGGTCGATCGTCAGCTCGATGTCGGTGCCCGCGACGGCCGGAATCTCCTTGGTGCCCGCGGTCGGTACGGGGCGGCCGCCGGCCTGGGCGTACCGGATCTTGCCGTTCTCGCCCTCGAGCTGTCCGTTCAGCTGGGCTTCCAGACCGCCGCCGCCCTTGCCCTCGGCGTTGACGAATCCCAGTATCCCGGCGGCGAGATCGCCGTTCGGGTAGACCCGCCTGGTGGTGGGCTCCTGGAGGACTCCGGCGAGTACGTTCGCTCCCGTGCCGCCGTCGGCCTTGTCCTTCGCCGCCTTGTCGGCGAACACGGACTTGAGGTCCTTGATCTGTTTCCAGACCTGCGGGGTCTGCCTGCGGGCCAGCACGGTGTAGCGGCTCTTGGGGGCCGAGAGCTTCTTCGTCAGCTCCGTGGCGTCCTTGCCGAGGATCGGGGCGAGCAGGGCCGCCGCCTGCTGCGGCGCGTCCGGGGCCTTGCTGTCCTCGGGGGTGAACAACTTGGGATCCGCCGTGATGTCGTGCGCGTCGACGCTGGTCGCCAGCGCGATGCCGCTGCGGTCGGTGATCTCACCGCGCTCGGCGGCGATCGTGTACTCGAGATAGCGGTTCTTCTCCGCCTTGGCCGAGTACGTGTCGGCGTCGACCGCCTGCACCTGGAGCAGCCGGACGACGAACGCCAGCATGACGAGCGTCAGGCAGAGGCTGATCAGGCGCAGTCGCGGGCGCGGGCTGCCCAGTCGGATGGACTGCGGGGAGCCACCGCGAGACGCCGCTGCCCGCGGGCGCCGCGACGGCGGACGCGGGCGCCCTCCCCCGGGACGGGCGCCGGGCCGGGGACGGCCGCTCCCGCCTGCCGCGTTACGGGGGCGCGCGGGGCCTGGCACACGGCGGCGCGGCGGTTCCTTGGACGGCACTGCGTCACCTGCCGGAGCTCGTCGGGGGCAAAGTCGTGGGAGTCGCGGACGGCACCGGGGTGGCCACGGAACCGGAGGGCGACGGGGGTACGGACCCTGACGGCGAGGCGGTCGCCGAGGGCGGGCCCTCGCTGCCCGACGGGCTCGGGCCCGGTTTCGGGGCTGCGGCAGGGGGCGGTCCGGCGGTGACGCGCTCCGGAACGCCGCGGATGGTGCCGTCCGGGTTCAGGAACGCGGGGCTGCCGCCGGGCACCATCCCGAGTTCCCGGGCGCGCCGTTCCAGTGCGTCCGGCTCCGAGTAGCTGTCGACGTCGCGCTGCAGGGCCTGCTGCTCGTCGGTGAGATCGGTGGTCTCCCGCTTCAGCTTGCTCAGCCTGAACGATCCTTCGTTGAGCGCCGAGTTCAGCAGGAGCAGCGAGATCAGGCCACCGGTGAGGAGCAGCACGACCAGCAGAACGAAGGGTGTACGGGCCGCCTTGCTCTGGCCCGACGGCATCAGCCGGGCGAGTCTCCCCGCCCGCCCCTTCAACTGCTCGGCCGCCTTGGTCACCGCAGTCCCCCCGCCTTCCCCGGTGTCTCCCCGGCCCCGTGGTGCGCGCTCATCGCTCCTCCGCGCGGATCCGCTGGGCGCCGCGCAACCGGGCGGGGGCGGCCCGCCGGTTCTCGGCGACCTCCTCCTCGGTGGGCAATTCCGCGCCACGGGTCAGCAGCTTCAGCCGGGGCTGGTAGCGCTCGGGCACGACGGGCAGACCGGGGGGCGCCGTGTTGGCCGCGCCGGCCGCGAAAACCTGCTTGACCAGCCGGTCCTCCAGCGAGTGGTACGAGAGGACGGCGATGCGGCCGTCCACCGCAAGGCTCCCCACAGCGGCGGGAACGGCCCGTTCCAGGACGGTGAGCTCACCGTTGACCTCGATGCGCAGTGCCTGGAAGGTGCGCTTGGCCGGATTGCCTCCGGTGCGCTTGGCGGCCTGGGGCAGCGAGTCGCGGATGAGCTCCACGAGGCGGGCGCTGTTGGTGAACGGTTCCTTCTCGCGCTCGCGTACGACGGCGGAGACGATCCGCTTGGCCTGCTTCTCCTCCCCGTAGGCGCGGAGGATCCGTACGAGTTCGCCCGGCGCGTAGGTGTTGAGCACCTCGGCCGCGCCGATGCCGGTCGTCTGGTCCATGCGCATGTCGAGCGGGGCGTCCTGGGCGTACGCGAATCCGCGGTCCGCCTCGTCCAGTTGCATGGAGGACACGCCGAGGTCGAACAGAATGCCCTGGACCTTCGGGACGCCCAGCCGGTCGAGCACCTCGGGCAGTTCGTCGTACACGGCGTGGACCAGCGAGGCCCGGTCCCCGTACGGAGCGAGGCGCTCGCCGGAGAGCCGCAGCGCCTCCTTGTCCCGGTCCAGTCCGATCAGCCGGACCTCCGGGAAGGCGGCGAGCAGGGCCTCGCTGTGCCCGCCGAGCCCGAGGGTGCAGTCCACGACCACGGGTGGCTGCGGTCCTGTCACCTCCAGAGCCGGGGCCAACAGGTCCAGGCACCGCTGGAGCATCACCGGGACGTGTCGGGTCTGGCTCAATGCGCCCTCTCAGGCTCAGTCCCGTGTGGCTGCACGTGCGGTCTGGTCCCCGCCCGCTCGGAAGGGGAGGTCCGCCGGCGCCGGGGAAGGGGCGTCGGCCGACCGGCGAGCGGGAGAGGGCCGGGCCGCATGTACGCCGCACATCACGGGGAATTCGAAACGTGCTGAAATATGCAGAATGTGCATGCGTGTCGGTAACTTCGCGTCACTTTAGTCCACCCTGCCATTCGATCGATTCACGATCAATGAACCGGGCAGCGCGTCGCACAGCCCTCCGCGGACCCGGGACTCACCCGTGCGGGTGCAGGACCGTGAGGCCTGTGGATTACCTCACAACACGTCTCGTTGACGTTTTTTGTCCCCTCCCACAGCACGCCGATGGCGACCGTGACAGCTAACGTCGTATCCATGTCGACTTCCGCGCAGCCTTCCGCCGAGCCCATGGCTTCCACCACAGGGACGGCCCGTTCGGGCGGTACCGTCACCGACCGGCTGGTCGAGGCGAACGCCCGTTATGCAGACGCGTTCAGCGACCCCGGCATGGATGCGCGACCGGTGCTCCACGTCGCCGTCGTCGCCTGCATGGACGCCCGCCTCGACCTCCACAAAGCACTCGGCCTGGAGCTCGGCGACTGCCACACCATCCGCAACGCGGGCGGCGTGGTCACGGACGATGTCATCCGGTCGCTGACCATCAGCCAGCGGGCGCTCGGCACCCGCAGCGTCATACTGATCCACCACACGAACTGCGGCCTCGAATCGCTCACCGAGGACTTCCGGCAGGAACTGGAGCACGAGGTCGGGCAGCGGCCGGTCTGGGCGGTGGAGGCCTACACGGACGCCGACCAGGACGTACGGCAGTCCATGCAGCGCGTGCGCACCTCGCCGTTCCTCCTGCACACGGACGACATCCGGGGGTTCGTCTTCGACGTGACCACCGGTCTGCTGCGCGAGATTCCCCCGGCCTCCTGACTCTCCGCCCCCGGCTCACCCATCGACATACGGGCCACACCCGACATATCGCACCCACTTATCCACAGGCGAGTGACACGAAGCGGTAACGGCAACAAGAATGCGGGTGTGACACCTCTCCGGGTCTTCCGGAGAGTGTCCGTATTTCGGGGCGGGCCGGGCAGCTTTGTGTGTCGGCCCGTGCACAAGGGGCCGAGGAGGGCCGGGTGACGACCTATGACGATCGAGCGAGCCTCACAGATCTGACCACCACAGCGGAGCAGGTGCGCAGGTCGGTGGAAAGTGTGATCGAGGGCAAGCCTGAGGTCGTACGGCTTTCGCTGACCGTACTGCTCGCGGAGGGACACCTCCTGATCGAGGATGTGCCCGGGGTCGGCAAGACGATGCTGGCCAAGGCGCTGGCGCGGTCCATCGACTGCTCGGTGCGGCGTATCCAGTTCACGCCCGACCTGCTGCCTTCGGACATCACCGGGGTGTCGATCTTCGATCAGCAGCGACGGGACTTCGAGTTCAAGCCGGGCGCGATCTTCGCGCAGATCGTGATCGGCGACGAGATCAACCGCGCGTCGCCCAAGACCCAGTCAGCGCTGCTGGAGTCGATGGAGGAGCGCCAGGTCACGATCGACGGCCAGACCTACGAACTGCCCAACCCGTTCATGGTCGTGGCGACCCAGAACCCCGTGGAGATGGAAGGCACCTATCCGCTGCCCGAGGCGCAGCGCGACCGGTTCATGGCCCGGGTGTCGATCGGCTACCCCAGCCCGGAGGCCGAGCTCGAGATGCTGGACGTGCACGGCGGGGTCTCACCGCTGGACGACCTGCAGCCGGTGGCGCACGCCCACGACATCGTGAAGCTGATCGACGCGGTGCGCACGGTCCATGTGGCCGATTCCGTGCGCCGGTACGCGGTGGACCTCGTCGGGGCCACCCGCCAGCACCCGGATCTCAGACTCGGGGCCTCGCCCCGCGCGACCCTGCACCTCCTGCGTGCGGCGAAGGCCTCGGCGGCCCTCAGCGGGCGTGAATACGCCCTGCCGGACGACGTCCAGGCCCTCGCGGTGGCCGTGCTCGCGCACCGGCTGCTGCCCACGGCCCAGGCGCAGCTCAACCGCCGCACGGCGGAGCAGGTCGTGCTGGAGATCCTGCAGCGCATCCCCGTGCCGACGTCCGGTGCCGCCACGGCTGCCCCGGCGGCGCCGCAGCACCAGCCCGGCCGCCCGGTCTACGGCCAGCAGCCCGGCGCACGGCGGCTGTGATGGCGGCCGGGGTTCCCGGTCCCGTGGACGACGGCGACGACAAGGGCAGCCTGCGTGCGGCTCTGAACGGTCTGACGACGCGGGGGCGGTCCTTCCTGGCCGCCGGTGTGGCCGCCGCGGTCTGCGCCTACGTGCTGGGCCAGGGGGACCTGCTGCGGGTCGGGCTGCTGTTGGCGGTGCTGCCCCTGGTCTGCGTGACGGTGCTCTGCCGCACCCACTACCGGGTCGCGGGCAGCCGACGGCTGGCGCCCTCCCGGGTGCCCACGGGCTCGGAGGCCCGGGTCCACCTGCGGATGGACAATCTGTCCCGGCTGCCCACCGGCCTGCTGATGCTCCAGGACCAGGTGCCGTACGTGCTGGGTCCCCGGCCCCGGTTCGTTCTCGACCGGGTGGAGGCGGGCGGCAAGCGGGAGGTGTCCTACCGGGTCAGGTCCGATCTGCGCGGACGCTATCCGCTCGGTCCGCTTCAGCTGCGGCTCAGCGACCCGTTCGGGATGTGCGAACTGACCCGTTCCTTCAGCGCGTACGACACCCTCGTCGTCATACCGCGCACAGAGGCCCTGCCGACGCTGCGACTGGCGGGCGAGGCCTCCGGGTACGGCGAAGGCCGGCAGCGTTCACTGGCGCTGGCCGGTGAGGACGACATCATTCCCCGCGGCTACCGGCACGGGGACGATCTGCGGCGGGTCCACTGGCGCTCCACCGCGCGCTACGGCGAGCTGATGGTGCGCCGCGAGGAGCAGCCGCAGCGGGCCAGGTGCACCGTCCTGCTGGACACCCGGCGGATCGCGTTCCGGGGGGCCGGTCCTGACTCCGCCTTCGAGTGGGCGGTGTCGGCGGCCGCCTCCTCCCTGGTGCACATGCTGGAGCGCGGCTTCGCCGTACGTCTGCTGACGGACGACGGCGGTTCCGTGCCGGGCGAGGGCTCCGACGGATTCGCCGGGGCGACCCAGGGGTCCGCGGACTCGGCGGGTCTGATGATGGACACCCTCGCGGTCGTCGACCACTCCGACGGGGGTGGTCTGTCCCGCGCCTACGACGTGCTGCGCGGGGGCAACGAAGGGCTGCTGCTGGCGTTCTTCGGCGATCTCGACGAGGAGCAGACGGCGGTGGCTGCCCGTATGCGGCAACGCAGCGGCGCCGCTGTCGCGTTCGTGCTGGACAGTGCGGACTGGGTGCGCGGCGGGGACGGGGACGATGTGTCTCCCGCGCCGGCCGACGACCGCCTGCGGTTGCTGCGCGAGGCGGGCTGGACGGCGGTGGCGGTGCCGGCCGGGGCCGAGTTCTCCCGGCTGTGGCAGCAGGCGGGCCGGCAGGACTCCGGCCCCCACCCGGCAGCGGCCGGTGGAACGACAGGGTTCTCTGGGGGATGGTCATGAGCAGTCGGACGCGGCTGACGCTGTGCGCCTTCGTGGCGACGCTGATGGCGGCGGGGGCTCTGCTGCCGCTGGTCGATTCGGCGAAGTGGCTCCTTCAGGCCGCTTTCCTGCTGGGGATCCAGAGTGGTGTGGGTGCGCTCGCCCGCCGGGTGCCGCTCGCCCGGATTCTGACGGTCTCCGCGCAGTTGCTGATCACGCTGTCGCTCCTGACCATGGCGTTCGCCTCGGAGCAGGCGCTGTTCGGTCTGGTGCCCGGGCCCGAGGCCGTGCATCGGCTGGCGGATCTGCTGACGGCGGGCGCCGACGACGTCGGCCGGTACGCCATTCCCGCTCCGGCGTCGGACGGTATCCGGCTGATGCTGATCGGCGGTGTGCTGCTGATCGGGCTCGCCGTGGACGCTCTCGCGGTGACCTTCCGCACCGCGGCGCCTGCCGGGCTGCCTCTGCTGGCGCTCTACTCGGTCGCGGCGGGGCTCAGCGACGGAGGGGCGGGCTGGCTCTGGTTCCTGCTCGCCGCGTGCGGCTACCTGCTCCTGCTGCTGGCGGAGGGCCGTGACCGGCTGTCCCAGTGGGGGCGGGTCTTCAGCGGTACGTCCCGCTCGTCGGGCGGTCTGGCGGCCGGGCTGGAAGGGCCTTCGGGCCCGCAGGCGCCGGTCCGCACGGGGCGTCGCATCGGTGCGGTGGCGCTGGGCATCGCCCTGGTGGTCCCCGCAGCGCTGCCCGCCCTGGACGGCGGACTGCTGGGCGGCACGGGCGGCGGTACGGGCAAGGGCACCGGCGGGGGCACGATCTCCGCGGTCAATCCGCTGGTCTCGCTGCAGAACAACCTGAACCAGCCGGAGAACCGGCAGGTGATGTCGTACCGCACCAACTCGGGGAACCCCGAAGACTTCTATCTGCGCATCCAGGCCCTGGATCAGTTCAACGGGAGCGAGTGGCGGCCTTCGACCCGCCGTCTGAAGGATGTGCCCGACCGGTTGCCTCAGCCGGCCGGGCTGGGCTCCGACGTCGCCGTCACGGAGGTCCGGACGAACATCTCCGCTGCGGGCTCGTACCAGCAGACGTATCTGCCGCTCCCCTATCCGGCGAGCGAGGTGGACGTCAGGGGTCGCTGGCGGTTCGAGCCGGAGGGGCGCACCCTCGTCGGGGACGACGGCCAGACGACGCGTGGCGTCCGGTACGAGGTGAGCAGCCTGGCCGTGGAGCCGACGGCCGACCAGCTCGCCGGGGCGCTGGCTCCGCGTTCGGAGCTGGCGCGTGAGTACACCCGGGTACCCGGCTCGTTGCCCGACGTGGTCCTGAAGACCGCCGAACGGGTGACGAAGGGGGCGGCCAACGAATACGAGCAGGCCGTCAAGCTCCAGGACTGGTTCGCGTCGGGGGGCGGCTTCCGTTACGACACGACGGTGACGTCGGGAACCGGTACGGCGGCGATCGAGCGGTTCCTCAAGGACAAGGAAGGCTTCTGCGTCCACTTCTCGTTCACGATGGCCGCGATGGCCAGGACGCTGGGCATTCCGGCCCGGGTCGCGGTGGGCTTCACGCCCGGCACCGTCCAGGCTGACGGTTCCGTATCGGTCGGGCTGCGTGACGCGCACGCCTGGCCGGAGCTGTACTTCGAGGGCGTGGGCTGGACCCGCTTCGAGCCGACCCCGTCCCGGGGCACCACCCCCTCGTACACCCGGGAGGACGTTTCCCCGGATGACACGAACGATCCGGCGCTGCCCTCCGCAGGTGCCTCCACAGCGCCCACTGCCGCACCGTCCGCCTCGGAATCGTGCCCGGCACAGATGCGCCGCCAGGGTGAATGCGGTGCGTCGGCGGCTCCCGGTGCGCTGGACTCCGCCGATCCGGGGACGCCCACGGGAACCGTGGTGCTGGTGGTACTGGGTGCCCTTCTGGTGCTCGTGATCCCGTTCCTGCCGATGCTCTGGCGTATCCGGGCGCGTGCACGGCGGCTGGGTTCCTCCGATGGCCGTACGCCCGCGGATGCCACGGCCAGAGTCATGGCCGCGTGGCGGGAGCTCACGGACACGGCCTGGGACCACG
Organism: Streptomyces sp. NPDC005566; assembly: GCF_040605575.1. NCBI lineage: Bacteria > Bacillati > Actinomycetota > Actinomycetes > Kitasatosporales > Streptomycetaceae > Streptomyces > Streptomyces sp. NPDC005566. The sequence goes on from NZ_JBEXDB010000008.1 coordinate 348,966, forward strand.
GCGTCGAACCCGACGATTCGCAGACGCCGCGCAAGGCAGCGGCACGCCTCGTACGCCTGGGGAAGCTCACCGGCACGCCGGCGGCCGCTGCCCACCGGGTGGCGGGCGCGGTGGAGCAGGTGCTGTACGCGCCCGAGCCCCGGGCAGCAGCCGGTTCGGCCGAGGACGTCCTGGCCGTACACGCGGGGCTGCGGGGCTCGGCCGGCCGTCTGGGACGGCTGCGCGCGACCGTCGCACCACGTTCGGCCGTTCGGGTGATCTGGACGATTTCGGAACGCCGTGCGGCGTTCCGCCTGCGGTGGATGGACCGTCCGGGCCGTGTGGGCTGGGCCGCCCGCCTGCGTCGCCCCTCCCGCCAGCAGGGCTGACCGACAGCGCCCTGGAAAGACAGGCGGGAGCCCGGGACCGGGCGAGGACCGGCGGCCCGGGGCCGGGCGACGACCGGCGGAGCCCGGGGACCGGCGGGAGCGAGGGTCCAAGCCGGCTGGGGCCGGAACCGGCAGCCCGGACGACGGGTGGCTGCTGGCTGCTGGCTGCTGGCTGCGCAGATGAGTGAGGGGCGGCCGCGGCGCCGACGGCATCATGTTCTTCCAGTGGCGGCAGTCCCGGGCCGGTGCGGAGAAGTGGCACTCCGCGATGCTTCCGCACGGCGGAACCG